>CACXEY010000137.1 GCA_902766695.1 uncultured bacterium | reverse complement strand
GACCTGAAGGCGAACGGCGGTGCACTGACGACGACGACGAACGGGACGGTCCACGCGGCGACCGACGTGGTGATGTACTCCAGCGGCAACACGCTGGTGCAGGGCGCTGTGGACGCGGGGAGAAACGTGACGGCGACCGCGGGCGGTAGCTTCACGAACAAAGCCAGCGGCAGCCTGACGGCCACGTCCGGCGACGTGAAGGTGGCGGCGACGAACAGCGTCCATCTGGATGCCGGCTTGGCGGCCACGGCCAGCAACGTGACGGTCACGGCCCAGGGCGGCACGCTGACGAGCACGACGAACGGGACGATACAGGCCGGTACGGATGCGATGCTGACCTCGAAGGGCGACATGACGCTGGAAGGCGCGGTCGGAGCGGGCGAGAACGCGACGCTCACGGTCACCTCGGGCAGCTTCACGAACATGACCACGGGTAGCGTGACGGCGACGAACGGGGTGGTCCTGATCGACAGCGCGAAGGCCGTGTCGGTGAATGCGGCCGTGGAATCGGTGCAGAGCAATGTGACCATCCTGGCCAAGGACGGCAGCTTGACGAACTCGGCGGCCGGTACCATCACGGCCAAGAACGACACGTTGCTGGATGCCAGTAGTGACATGGTGCTGCAAGGCGCGGTCCTCGCGGGGAATACCGCGACGAACAAGGCGGGCGGCACCTTCACGAACACGGGGACCGGGACGGTCACGGCGACCGCCGGCAACGTGTTGATCGACGCGGGCAGCGACATCCGGCTGGACGCGGCGGTGGAAGCGACGGCGGGCAGCGTGACGCTCACGAACACGGCCGGGACGGTCACGAGCACGGCGAACGGGACGGTCACGGCGGGCGAGAACGTCGGAATCAGTGCGGCCGGTGCCGCGGAAGTGCAGGGGAACATCGACGGCAAGCAGTACGTGACGGTGATTTCCCGGACGGACAGCGTGACGGTGGACGGCGCGCAGGTGACGGCGGGCGGGGACCTGGTGATGCTGGCGGAACAGGGTGCCCTGACGTGGAAGAATGGAGCGTCGGTGGAAGCCGGGACGAATCTGGTCCTGAAGGCCGACCAGGACGTGACGCTGACGCAGGCGGTTCTCGGTGCGGCCAATGCGGGCGTGCAGTCCTACAACGGGGACATCAACGTGGATGCCGATTCGACGATGGCCGGCACGAACATGCTGGTGCTGGTGGCGAAGGACTCGGTGACGATCCAGGGCGGCGTCGAGACGGACACGCTCGGCATCCAGTCGGGCAACGACATCACGATGGACAACGTGACGGCGAAGGACTTCGCGGCGGAAAGCGTCAACGGCAGCGTGACGGTGACGTTCGCGGCGCCGGTGAACCTGACGAGCCTGGAGGGCGGCAGCTCCGCGCAGGTGACCGCGATGCGGGCCGACGGGGAGGTCGCGACCGTCGAGGGCGTGCTGGAAGAAGGCGACACCATCGACGGCATCGTGGCCGCGCAGGACGCGACGGTGTCCGGCGGGCAGGACGTGTCCGGCTCGCAGATCGTGGCGGGCGGGCAGGCGACGCTGGACGTCGGCGGGCTGACCGTCGGCAGCGTCAACGCCGGCGGCACGGCGACGATCCACGCGGGTTCCGTGAACAGCAGCACGGTCCAGGCGGGAAACGACGTGGTGGCGACGGTCGGCGGGCCGATGTCGGTCGGCACGCTGAGCGCGGGCAACAACATCCAGCTGGAGAACGTGGGCGGGGACTTCACGGCGACGGACGTGCGGGCCGGCGGCGAGATCGACGCCAATGTCGGCGGCGGGTTCACCGCGGACACGGTGACCTCGGGCGGGCCGATGACCGCGACGGTCGGCGGCGCCACGACGGTCCAGACGCTGTCCACGGGCGGGAAGCTCACGGCGGACATCGGCGGCGCGGCGACGCTGAAGGAGGCGGACATCGGCGGGGACGCGGAACTCAAGGTCGGCGGCGCGCTGACGTTCGACACGATGGAAGCGGACGACGTGAAGGTCAACGCCGGCAGCATCAACATGGGCAAGCTGAATGCGGGGACCGCGGAGCTGGCCGCGCGCGGGTCGATCAACGACAACAGCTCGCTGGTGCGGGTCCGGAGCCTGACGATGACGGCGGGCGGCGACATCGGCAGCGCGGGCAAGCCGATCAACACGGAAATCAGCTCGCGGATCGAGCGGATTTCCGGGAAGAACATCTACCTGCACGAGCAGTCGACCGGGCACGACATCCTGCTGGGCACGATCGACGCGAGCGGGCACTTGTCGCTGACGGCGCCGCGGATCGGGCTGCCGGACGGCCTGCACGGGTACCTGGACGCGAACGGGGACTCGCTGAACCTGGTCGCCGGCGACGGGCTGGAGCTGGACCTCGGCGGCCGGATGGGAACGGCCGGCGACCCGATGGAAGCGCAGGTCAACGGCCAGTGGACGATCCTGAACGGCGAGCTGGAAGGCACCCCGATGAGCTACATCTACATCGTGATGGGCGAGACGGAATACAGCGACACGCCGGAATACGTCGGAACGATCGCGATCCCCGGCCTCGTGATCGTCAACGGCCGTCCTGTCTTGGGTCATCCCGACCTCCTGCGCAAGATCTACAGCGCCTTGGCCTTCAGCGTGGACACGCCGGAACTCAAGAGCACGCAGGGCATCTTCGGATCGCCGCTGTTCCTGCACACCGACCTGGCGCTGTTCAACGCGGGCGAAACGGGCGTGGACTACTGGAACATCATCCAGAACGACCTGCTCGACCCGAACAACGGCAAGAACGCCGTCGTGTACGGTCCCCGCCGGTGGGGTCTGGACGACAGCCTGTGGGACAGCGAACGGATGAGCCGGAGCCGCCTGTACCTGATCGAGTTCGATCCGCTGCCGGAAGCCAAGGAAGCGGCCAAGCCCTCCCCGAAGGCGGCCCCGGCCGAGAAGGCGTCCGGCAAGGCGACGGCGAAGCCCGCGTCCCCCGCGAAGGCGGCGGACGCCAAGGCCCCCGCGAAACCCGCGGCGAAATCCGACGCGCCGAAGGCGAAGGCCGGGGAGAAGGCGAAATAAGGAAGGCGCGAGGCATGTGCGGGAGAGTCCAGCGCGGTTTGCGGGACCGATTGCCATCGACGGCCGTCGGCCGCCCCCGACTGCAACCGGGAGAAACGCGCCTGTTGTCGGGGACGAAAGTTGAAACGAGAGAGGAATCGAGAAGATGAAGAACACGATACCGTTGATCATCGCGGTGGTATTCGGCCTGGCGGCGGTCCTGGCGGTGAGCCGGACGCTGTCGCAGCGGGACAACGCGCGCGGGAAGACCGTGGCGGTGCTGAAGGCGAGCCGGACGCTGAAGGCGGGCGACACGCTGGGCGCGAACGACTACGTGAGCCACGTGATCCCGGCGGACGTGTACATCGCGGGGCAGCAGGTCCGGTACGAGGACCGGAACATGGTCGAAGGGCTGAAGCTCAACCACGACGTGATGCAGCGCAGCTTCATCATGATGAGCGACTTCGAGGTCGCGGATTCCCCCTCCGCCGACGTGGGTCTGGGCGAGTGGGCGGTGCCGGTGCACTTCGCGGACGGGGCGCTTTTGAACTACATCCAGCGCGGGGACGAAATCGCGATCATCCTGTGGGTGAAGGTCCAGCGGACGGAGGCGGCATCGCGCGACCTGAGCGCGGGCAGCAAGGTGGTGGAGCAGCAGGAGGCGCGGGTGCTGTTCCCGCGCAAGCGCGTGATGAACAAGATGCAGAACGGCGTGATCCTGTCGCTGCCGCCGCAGGAGGCGATGACGCTGCTGGCGGCGCAGAGGGCGGGCGAGCTGTACCCGGTGCTGCGGCGCCGCGGGGACAGCGGGTCGAACCTCGAAATCCGGCAGCTGCCGGCGGGCGAGGCGCTGACCATGGAGGCTTTGGAAAAGATGAACCGCGAAGCGATCGGCGAATGAGGAGAAGAACATGAAGAAATGGATTGCAACCGTTGCATTGGCGCTTTGCGCCTGGACCGCGTGGGCCCTGTCTGTTCCGGTGGGCGACCGGCGGACCCTCGAACTGGGATTCGAACCCGAGAGCTTCATCGTGTCGCAGGACGGCCGCGACAGCGTGCGCGTGGTGCTGCCGCCGGAAGGTTCCGGGTCCGACCGCGTGACCATCGAAGGCAAGCAGATCGGGCAGTGCGACGTGACGTTCTACGTGGACGGGGTGCCGCGCCGGACGGAGAGCGTGCGGGTGACGAGCGGGCTTCCCGAACTGCGCCGGAGCCTCGCGATGCGCCTGGAGGAAATCTCGGGGGTGACGGTGGACGAGGACCGGGAGAAGCTGGTGCTGACGGGCGTGATTTCGAATCCTTCGGACTGGAAGCGGATGGAGAAGGTCCTGGAGATGGACGCGTTCCGGGGGAAGGTGGAGAACCTGGTGGCGTTCCGGGTGGACCAGCGGACGATCGACAACCTGAAGCGGCAGATCGAAGGGATGGGCTTCAAGCTGACGACGGGGTATCCGCAGGAGCCGGGCACCTTGCAGATGCTGTACGAGGACAACGTGCTGAAACTGACGGGGACGGCGTGGTCGCAGGGGGACGTGGACAAGCTGATGCGGTTGCTGGAGATGCAGAGCTGGCTGAGGATGAGCGGGACGGCGGCGGCGGACGCCGGGGACAAGGCGCCGGGGGCGGTGTGCGTGGCGAACGTCGGCGTGGACCAAGAGTTCGTGGAACTGACGGCCGCGATCATGGGGATTTCCGAGAGCGCGAGCCGCCGGATTGGCGCGGGCACGCCGACGATCCAGCCGTTCTACAAGATCTTCTACGACTTCCTGACGGGCAAGCACGGGACGGAGACGATGAACATCAACGCGTCGATCAACAACGTGATGGAGGCGTTTTCGGGGAACGGGATGATGCGGGACAGCGAGAAGGCGAGCATGCGGTTCCACCTGAACTCGGACGAACCGAGCCGGATCAAGTGGGGCGGGACGATGAAGCTGAAGCTGCAGTACAAGGACCAGGACGGGAACCTGACGCAGTCGTTCGAGGACGTGGAATACGGGTTCACGCTGGAGAAGCTGGCGGCGCGGCGGATTTCGGAGGACAAGGTCCAGATCCAGCTGAAGGTCGAGCAGCGGACGCAGCCGCGGGTGGGGGACGACGGGTCGTGGGACATGTCGGAGAACGTGTACAACCCGGTGATCGAATGCGGCCTGGACGAGACCGTCCTGATCGGCGGCTACGAAAAGATGCGGGAAGTGAGCGACCTGCCGTCGGGGATGCCGCTGCTGCGGCACATCCCGATCGTCAACTGGTTCGTGTCGTCGGAAGGGCACGTGGACCAGGACATCAACATGGTGATGGCCATCAGCGTGGCCACCGTCAAGCCGGGGAGCGTGGCCGCGGAGCTGCCGCCGCCGAAGGACATCACGCTGGAAATCGACAAGACGAACGACGAGCGGCTCAAGGAGAAACAGCGCTGGAAGGGCTGTCTCGCGCCCCTGAACTGGCTGGCGTGGTGAACGGCGCGGGATGGAAGGCGCAGGCACCATGTGGCTGACGGCGGCAGGCGAAAACGGCGACATGCTAGCCTTCGAGGCTCCCGGCGAGGGAGAGGAGAAGATCATCGGGCGGCGTGCGGACGCGGACATCGTGCTGCCGAACGGCAGCGTGTCGCGCCGCCACGCCCGGGTGCTGTGCGCGGGCGGACAGTACTTCGTCGAGGACCTGGGCAGCTCGCTGGGGACCTTCCTGAACCAGCAGAGGGTGGACGTGATGACGCCGTTCGCGCCGGGGGACGAGCTGCTGATCGCATCGTTCACGGTGCGGCTGGGCGATACGCCGGACGGGGAGCCGTCCGTGCGGCCCGCGCCATCGCCGACAGGCGGCGCGGCCGGAACGGACCGCCCGTCCGCATCCGCGCACCGCACGCCGCCGCCGCCGTTCCATGCCCACCGCGTGCCGCCGCCCGCGGCGAACAACTTCCTGGACGAGTTCAAGGATGCGAACCTCCTGTACACGCCGGAGATCATGGTCCTCAAGCAACGGCTCCACGCGCTGATCCTGACGAAGCTGAACCTGTCGGACGAGGCGCTGACGGTGGACGCGGACGACGACATGCGGGCGAAGCTGGAGGTGTGCCTGGACGAGACGCTCCAGCAGCAGCGGCACGAGCTGCCGCCGGACATCGAGTACGACAAGTTCCGGCAGGCCCTGCTGGACGAACTGATCGGGTACGGGCCGATCACGCCGCTGCTGCGGGCGAAGGACATTTCGGAAATCATGGTCAACGGCCCGGACCACGTGTTCCTGGAAAGCAAGGGGCGTCTCTACGAGACGGGAGTGCGGTTCTTCAACGACCGGCACCTGCAGCAGATCATCCACCGCATCGTGGACCCGCTGGGCCGGCACATCGACGAGGCCTGCCCGCTGGCGGACGCGCGGCTCCCGGACGGATCCCGCGTGAACGCGGTGATTCCTCCGCTGGCGCTGGACGGATCGTCCCTGACCATCCGCAAGTTCTCGGACAAGAAGCTCCAGACGTCGGACCTGATCGGGTTCGGGAGCATGACCGAGGAGATGGCGCTGTTCCTGGAGGAGGCGGTGCGGTCGCGGCAGAACATCATCGTGAGCGGCGGCACGGGGTCCGGCAAGACGACGCTGCTGAACGTGCTGAGCGAATTCATCCCCGAAGGGGAGCGCGTGATCACGGTCGAGGACTCGGCGGAACTGAAGCTGTCGCACAAGAACATCGTCCGGCTGGAAGCCCGTCCGGCGAACATCGAGGGCAAGGGGCGGGTGAGCATCCGGGACCTGGTGGTGAACACCCTGCGCATGCGGCCGGACCGGATCATCGTGGGCGAATGCCGCGGGGCGGAGGCGCTGGACATGCTGCAGGCGATGAACACGGGCCACGACGGGTCGCTCACGACGTGCCACGCGAACTCGCCCCGCGATGCGGTGTCGCGCCTGGAGAACATGGTGATGATGGCGGGGTACGAACTGCCGTCGTCGGCCATCCGCGACCAGGTGGCGTCCGCCGTGGACCTGATCGTGCAGCAGAACCGCCTGGTGGACGGGAGCCGCAAGATCGTGGCCATCACGGAAGTGACGGGCCGGGAAGGGGACGTGATCACGATGCAGGACATCTTCGTGTTCAAGCAGGAGAAGATCGACGGGAACGGGCACGTGGTGGGGCAGCACACGGCGACGGGGAACATCCCGTACTTCGTGGACCGCCTGCGCGAGGCGGGCGGGTTGCGTCTGGACATGGGCGTGTTCGTGCCGAGGAACTGAGGCGATGAAGGATTGGATGGTGTTGGTCCTGGTGTTCGGCGCGGCGCTGGCCGTGGCGTACCAGGTGCTTTCGACGGTGGTCCGGCACCTGGGCGAGGATGCGCGGCTCCGGCAGAGCCAGGAGGACCAGGAGAACATCTCGCCGATGCGGAGGCTGGTGACGCCGGTGCAGTTGACGACGTACCGGATCGTGTGGTCGTGCGGGCTGGGGGTGGCCGTGATGGTGGTGCTGGTGCTGGCGGGGGTGCCGGGGTGGGTGTATGTGCCGCTGGCGGCGGGGGCGGCGGCGCTCGGGGCGTATCTGCCGCTGCTGTACTTCCGCTGGCGCGTCCGGAAGCGCCAGGCGGCGTTCGAGGCGAGGATTCTCGACCTGACGGTCGGGCTGGCGAACGGACTGAAGGCGGGCGAGGCGCTGCCGGCGGCGCTGGAATCAATCTCGGGCCGCATCGCGCAGCCGATGAAGGAGGAGTTGCAGACGGTGATCCGCGAATATCGGCTGGGACTGGAATTGCCCGAGGCGCTGGAACGCCTGCACGGACGCATGGGGTGCGAGGACCTGCGGCTGCTCGTGGCGGCCATACGGCTGACCATGCAGACCGGCGGCAGCCTGGCGGAGGTGCTGGGGCAGATGGTGGAGACGATCCGCCAGCGCAAGGAGTTCCAGGACAAGCTCAAGTCGATGACGGCTCAGGGGCGGTTCGAAGCCATCGCGATGTCGCTGGCCCCCCTGTTCGTGTTCGTCATCCTGTACCTGATCAACCCGCCGCTGATGAAGCCGATGGTGACGACGGGGCTGGGCTGGGCGGCGATCGGAGTGACGTGCGTGATGGTGGCGCTCGGCTTCATCTGCATCAACAAAATCGTGACGATCGAGGTGTAGGCGATGGAGACGGGAATGTTCTGGAACCTGCTGATGGCGTTCGCGTGCGTGCTGGTGCCGTATCTGGTCGCGGACCTGCTGATGAACCTGCCGGGGGCGCGGGACGAAGAAGGGCCGATGGGGAGCTCCGTGCCCGCGATGTACCGGAAGATGAAGCCGCTGTTCACGTGGTTCGCCGACCGGATCCGCCCGGACTCGCTGCTGCTGGGCGCCGAACGGGCGGAGCGGATCGGCAAGCAGTTGCTGCTGGCGAACTGGAACATCAAGCCGTCGCTCGTCGCCGGCGCGCAGCTCGCGCTGTGCCTGCTGGGGGGAGGGGGGATGCTGGTGGCGTTCTTCCTGTTCGGGATGCCGCCCGGGGGGACGCTGCTGTTCGCGGGCGCGGCGGCGGCGTGCGGATGGTTCTATCCGACGATGAAGCTCGCCGACGTGGCGGTCAAACGCCAGAAGGCGCTGATCCGGAGCCTGCCGTTCGCCATCGACCTGATCGGGTCGGCGATGCGCGCGGGGCTGGATTTCAACGCGGCCATCCGCTACTACCTGTCCATCGGGATGGGCGGACCGCTGCCGGTGGAGTTCGGCGCGATGCTGCGGCAGAGCGAACTGGGCAAGAGCCGCATCGAAGCCCTGCAGGAGATGGCGTTGCGGGTGCAGACGGACAGCTTCACGTCGTTCGTGGACGCGGTGACGCACGGCATCGAGGTCGGCGCGTCGATCGTCGAGACGATGAAGATGCAGGGCGAGGACATGCGGCGCGAGCGGTTCCACCTGGCGGAGCAGCAGGCGGCGCGGGCGCCTTCGGTGATGATTTTCCCGACGGCGCTGTTCCTGATGCCGGCGGTGTTCATCATGGTCGGCGTGCCGGTGTATTTCCAGATGGCGCAGTCGGGGATGTGAGATGGCGGAAGAACTGAAATACCGGATATCCTTCACGAAAGGCAGCCTTGCGGGGCAGCTGTTCCCCCTGGGCGCCGAATCCGTCATCGTGGGGCGCTCCCACACATGCGGCATCCGGGTGATGGAGCCGGACGTGTCGGGACGGCACGTGATGCTGTCCGCCGGACCGAAGGGGGTCGGGATGGAGGTCATCAGCTCGCGGCGGACGATGCTGGACGGCAAGGCGCTGAAGACGGGCGACAAGGTGCCGGTCAAGGCCGGGCAGAGCGTTTCGATGGGCGGCGCCGTCGCATTCGTCATCGAGTGCTACCGCAACGACGGGGACCGGACCGAGGCTCCGGGCGACTGGACCGACGGCATGACCCGTTTCGGGGCGGAAGCGGCCGGCGGCGATGCCGACGCCACGCGGCGGCCCGGGGAGGTCCGCGCGGGCGACGAGACCAGCATGACCACGCCTGCCGCCGGCGGAAGTCCCGCCCCCGACGACGACGACACCGGCACCCACATCCCGCCACCGCCGCCTTCACGCCCGAAGCCGCCTCCGGTGCGCTATGGTCCTCCGCCGTCCGTCCCGGCCACGCCCACCGGCACCATCGGCACCCTGGCCGTGCCGTTGGGGCCCCCTCCGCCTTCCGGTGGCGAAACCCTCGGAACCGAGGCCCTGCAACCGCCTGCCGACGCCACGCAGGTCATCCAGACCCGGGCCGCAACGCCCCAGGAAATGGCGTACATGCGGGAACTCCACAACAAGAAGCGCCGGAAGAAGCTGGGGATGCGCATCGCCCTCAGCGGATTGCTGGTGGTGTTCGCGGCCGTCGTGTATGCTTTCCTGGACAAGGGGGACCACGTCCTGTACGCGGATTCCCGGAGAAAGGAATGGCACATGCTGGATTCCGCCCTGCAGCCGCTCCCGGCCGGCGGAAAGCCGGAAGGAGCCCTCGCCCCCTACTTTTCCTATCCGCCTCCTCCGTGGGGAAACGGAGAGGGAATGCGTTCGGACACGAACGAGGCGCTGGGAGTGGAAGAAACCATCTTCACGGTCCGGACCCGGGTCGGCCGGAACCCGGATTTCCCGTTGCAGCTGCGTCTGGTCGTCTATGCCAATCCCGCGTCCCTGCAACAGAGCCAGGAGGAAGCGTTTGCCGACTGGGAGCGGACCGGCGGCCAGGGCATCGAAAAGCAGGGACGGCTCGCGAATGACTTCTTCGGCGCGGATCCCGGCATCCCCTGCCTCCGCTACGCCTACACCCGGAAGGCGACTCCCGGGGAGGAGGCGGAAGGGGTGCTCGACTGGGCCGGGGTGCTGTCCTTCTTCCGCCTGCGGGACACCTGTTTCGTGTATTTCCGCGAGGTGCCGGGCAACGAGGGACTGCTGTCCGAAGCCATGCTGCTGCGGACGGGGATCTTCCTCGGCATCGGCGCGGACATGGTGCAGGAACGCTGGGCCGGCATGCCGCCGGAACGCCAGTACCACGGGGATCTTCCCATGCTGCGCAACAGCGTGCGGGGACTCATGGACAAGAACATGGACAACGCCTGGGAGGAAATCGAGGACAAGCTCTCCACCATCCTGATCCGGACCTACCCCCGGCGGACGCAGGATCCCGACACGGGGCGGTTGCACGAAGAGGCGCTGGAGTGGATGCGCATCCTCCGGGCACGCCAGGCGGAGACCTGGAAGAAGCGGTGCCTGGTCCGCTACCGGGCTTCGCGCGACAAGGACGCCGACACCGCGCGGATGGACGAGGAGATCCGGAGCCTGTTCCGGTCTCCGGACGACCGCCGCCACGTGACGGCCCAGAAAGACAGGTGGTGGACGCCATGAAGCCGTTCAAGATCGGATTCCCGAAAAAAGAGCTGGAAATCCGGCTGGAGCTGAACGGCCGGGTGCTGTGCGAAGGGACGACGCGGGAGCTGCCGCCGGAGCTGACGATCGGCCGGGCGGCGGACTGCACGTGGCGGATTCCGCCGACGGACAAGACGGCGAGCAACCACCACGCGAAGCTGTTCGCGAAGCGGGGAAAGTGGTGGGTGGAAGACACGGGGAGCCGGAACGGGATGTACTGCAAGGGGGAGAAAGTGGCGCGGTGGTGCCTGGCCGCGGGGGACCAGGTGTCGATCGGCGACTGCGTGCTGGTGGCGTTGCGGGCGGAGAACAAGGACGCCGAGCGTGCCCAGTACCACCGGCTGGAGCAGCTGAACGGGGCCGACGCGGGGCGGATGATCGACCTCGACCGGGAGAGCAGCATCATCGGATCGGCGCCGACGTGCGACATCGTGTGCGACGACAACCTGGTGTCGCACCGGCATGCGGAAGTGGCGTGCAAGCGGGACGGGAGCTGCTGGGTCAAGGATTTGAAGAGCCGGAACGGGACGCGGGTGAACCGGGTGCCGCTGAAGGCGAACGAACGCATGCTGCGGGACGGGGACATCCTGTCGGTGGCGTACGTGGACTTCCGGTTCTGGGACAAGAACACGGCGCACACGCCGTCGAACATCCGCCTGCGGGCCGCGGTGGCGGTGATGACGGTGCTGGTGTGCCTGGCGGGGTGGTTCTTCTGGAACGCGGCGCACCCGAGCGCGGACCATCTGCTCAAGCAGGCCCGGAGGCAGGCCGAGAAGTGGCATTTCCAGGAAGCATTGCACCTGACGGGGGCGGCGCGGCTGGCCCGGCACGGCGGCCCCTACGCCCGCCAGATCCAGGAACTGACCCTTTCCATCCGGAACTGGCAGAATACCGCCATCGCGTGGAATTCCATCCAGAACCACATGCGGAACGGCAAATGGGTCTGGGCGCAGCAGGGGTTCACCCAGGTGTCGAAATGGGACTGGAACACGGACACGGCCATCGAACACAAGCGTCGTGCGGAGTGCGTGGAGCGGTTGCTGAACGGCTATCTCGACATGCGGACGGCGCTGGCCGACCCCTATTCGTCGTCGGCGGATCTGGCAGGCGTCCGGGACGCGTGGGAGAAGGCCCTGGCGGACGCCGAGCGCGAGCCGGCCATGCAGGTCTCCGTCTGGCCCATCGCCTTCGGGGCGGAAACCGGGTCCGGTGAAAACGTGCAGTTCCTCGCGGTGAACACGGCATACCAGGACGTGTGGCATCCGCTCCGGGCGGCGGGGAGCGCCATTTCCGGGGAGATCACCGCCGGCATCGCCGCGGAAAAAAAGGTCCGGGAGAGCCTGTCCCGCCTGAAAGGGCAGGACATCCTGTCGGGACCGGCGCAGGCGGCCCGCGCGGAAATCCAGGAGCTGCACGAGGCGGACCTGCGGCACAAGCAGGAGCGGATCGAAGAGCAGAAGGCGGAAGGGCAGCGGGTGTTGCGCTTCTGTTCCCTGGCCGAGAACGAATACAACCGGGTGTGGCTGGCGCTCGACGACCTCGTGGCGGCGGAGAAGACCGTCAACGCCAACCTGGACGCCATCGCCGCGATGGAGCCGGGTTGGGAGACCCGCATGCAAGAGCAGCTGGCCTTCCCGACCCACACCGACGAAATCCTCTTCCGCGACTACCAAGCCGCGCTCGAAGCCGCGAACGGTTCGCTTTGCGGGCGCGCGCGGAGCGCCCTGACGAACATCCACCTGTCCGCTTTCGCGAAGATGGGGATGACCGCTCCCGACGGGACGCCGGCGGCCGTCGCCCGCCTCCTCCGTCCGGGGACGATCCAGGACGCGATGCGTTTCATCGACTGGCGGACGCCTCCGCCCCCCCGCTGGAGCGGCGAAACGCCCATCCCCGGATGCGTCTACGACGAAATCCTCGGGTGCGTGTACGTCTACGAACTCCTGACCCGCGGGGAAGAAGCGCAGGATTTCCTCGCCATTTCCCCCGGCGACCTGGAAAACCCGCCCCTCTACATGTTCTGCCCGGTGGCGCGGCAGGCCCGCGAGGACTACGCGAAGCTCAAGTCGTTCGTGGATTTCGTGAACGCGGAGCCGCTGTTCAAGGCGGCGGCGACGCGTCTGGCCCCGTTGCCGGGCAAGCGCCCCAACCGCCTCAAGCAGTATTACGACCGGGCCCTGACCCTGCTCCGCCAGCGCGACAACTGGCTCGAAGAGACCGTCGAGCCGTTCTGCTGGCGCGGGGACCGAGACGGCGTGCTCGCGCGGGCGCTCTGGCTGGTCGTCTCGCCCCGCTGGGACGAGAAGAAGCATGCGGCCGCCGATTCCATCCGCGGGGAACTCGCCCGGGGCTACACCGGAGCCGCGCAGGCCGAATCGGACGGGCTGGTGGCGTATCTGGAGAACTGCATTCCCGACAAGAACTATTTCTACGAATGGCGCGAGTACTACGCCAGCCATGCGCCGAAGGGGGACGTGCCATGACGGTCCAGGCCGGATCCGGGAGATTGGACCCCGCGCCGGGCGGGCCGCGCTCCGCCGCGGCCGTGTGCAAGGCACGTGCCCGGATCGTTCCGGCCGATGCCCGGGGACCCGGCCCGGACGGAGCCGGGCCCTCCCGGTTCAGGGACGAAACATGCGGTTTTCCGGCCGGCACGCGGCGTGCGGTTTCCGGGAACAAGGGATCCGTGCTCATGGAGTACGTGGTGCTGTGCTGCTTCACGGCGCTGGTGATCGTCGCGGCGTGGCATCTGGAGCTCTACAACGCCGACAAGGGATGGACGGGGACGATGGGGCGCGCTCTGGTGGATTCCCAGCAGCGGCTCCTGGAAGGGATTGCGATGCCGGTCCCGTGAATTTCGAAAAAAAACAACAACACACAAGGAGAACGAATGAACAAGATGAAATTCAAGATCCAGCGGGCGAAGGAAAGCGCCCTCGGCCGCTTCTTCTGCCGGCTTCTCGGCGACCAGGGCGGCGCGGTCATGATGGAATACGTCGTGCTGGGCGTGCTGGTCGTCGCCGCGGCCGTCGCCATCGCCATGGTCTTCGGCGATGCCATCCACGACCAGTTCAGCTACATGATCGATGTTCTGACCGTGGGGCCAACCCAAGCGAAACAGAATCTCGACAACCGCCGGGCAGCTCGAAAGACCGGTAGTGGTTCGGCCCAAAACCTCATCGACGGAACTCACTTCAATGACGTCGGAGCGGGCCCCGGCGGCGGCGGTGGAGGTGGTGGCGGCGGCGGCAATTGAGCCCTGACGCCCATTCCCTCCATGCCGATCCCGTCCATGCTCCCCTTCACCGTCCTCCTCAGCGCGTGGCTGCTGGTCCTGTGCGTGCAGGACTGGCGGTGGCGTCGTCTGCCGAACTGGTGGACGCTGGGGGGGGCGGCGGCGGGGCTGGCGTGGAGGCTGGGGATGGGACGGGGGGCGTTTATGGACGGGGTGGTGGGCGGGTTGCTTTGCGCGGCGTTGCTCATCATCCCGTTCCTGCTGCACGCGGCGGGCGGCGGCGACGTGAAGATGCTGTTCGCGGTCGGGTGCATCTTCGGGAGCGGCCATGCGGTGGAGTTGCTGCTGTGCATTTCGCTGGCGGGGCTGGTGCTGGCGCCGGCGATGATCCTGGCGGGCAAGGCGTCGGGAGGGCGGTTGAAGCACTGGTTGCGGTGCGCGTTCGACTGGCGCTACGACCGTGCGGCGGGGCGGGCGGCGCTGCCGCCGAGGGACGACGAGCGGTACCGGGTGCCGTTCGGCATCGCGATCGCGGCGGGGACGTGGGTTTCGCTGGGGGTGTTCGGGATATGAGAGGGGCGAGGCAAAGTCGTTTTCCCGGGGGGAACGGAATCGATTGCAGTCGATTGCAGTCAATTGCAACCGATTGCAATCGGAAGGGCAGGGGCCAAGGCCGTGCCCTCCTGCGGGACGGCCGGGGATCGGTGCTGATGGAGAGCATCCTGGTGCTGCCGCTGCTGCTGATGCTGATCACGGGGATTTTCCAGTTCGCGCGGTTCTGGCAGGCGAGGTTGCTGACGCGGTACGCGGCGTACAACGCGGCGCGGGCGGCGTTGGTGTACAATCCCCTCCACTACCGGATCCCGGCCGACGACGGCGGGCCGAACGCCGGGCAGTTCAAGGCCAACGAGGGGGTGTGCTGGCTGGCGGCGGTGACGACGCTTTCGTGGTTGAGCGGGACGCCGGACTCGAACAACTTCCGGGTGCCCGGTTACGGGGACGTCCCGCATTCGTCGCGGATCCGCGACCAGGTGCGGCTGGTTCCCGCCGGATGCAAGGAGGGGGACGGGTGGGTGAAGGTGACGGTGTCGTTCCGGTTCCCGACGGCGTTCGCGGTGTTCGATGCGGCGGCAGGACAGCCGGGGGCGGCCGCGGGGACGGGGGACGGGAGCCTCGATCGGCTGACGGACGCGGGGAAACACCCGTATTTCACGTTCACGGAGTCGTGCGTGCTGCCGAAGCCGTGGACGACGGAGCGGTATCCGCACACGATTCCGGACGAACTGGAAGTCATCAACCGCCACACGGGGAGCGGGGCATGAAGGCGCGGACGGTCCGTCATCTGGCGGGGAAAGTGCGGCGGCTGGCGCGGGAGGAGAGCGGCGTGGCGCTGATGCTGACGCTGGCGGTGTTCCTGCTGCTGTACGTGCTGTGCTGCGGGGTGTACGCGACGGGGGAGACCGTGCGGCAGCGGATCGAGGTGCAGAACGCGTGCGACGCGGCCGCGTATTCGGCGGCGGTGGTCCAGGCGGATGCACTGAGCCGCATGGCGGTGGTCAACCGTGCGATGGCGTGGACGTACATCCAGCTGTGCCGGGAGGAGATGGACTACATCGTGTTCTCCTGGTTGCGGCTGACGTGCCAGCGGTTCCGCTGGGACGAGGAGAACAAGGCGATGCCGGGGGACATCGGCAGCAGGCGGCATTTCACGTTCGAGGGCTCCCGCTACAACATCGGCTCGCCCAGCTCCGCGGGGGCGGGGCTGCACTGCCACGACCCGAAGTGCACGCACGACCACGACGCGTGGTACTGCGGAGTGAGCGACGGGATGTCGGAGCCCAAGCAAGCCCACGTGCTGCTGAACGGGGAGACCGACATCGGGAAGGCGACGCCGGTGAAGGAAATCGAAGACGCCCTGGAGAAACTCGACGAGATGGCGGGCGCGTCCTACAAACCACCACCTCCCGGCAGCGACGAGCCGTACGTCACGCGGGACAGCCCGTGGAAGACCATGATGGCGAACCGGATCCTGTGGGACAAATCGTTGATCGAGTCGATGAACGCGACGCTGGTGCAGATCAACGGGGACTTGCACACGAACCTGGAGGCGGCGGTGGAGTACGTGCTGTTCCACAACCTGCCGAAGGACTCGAAGGGACAGCTCTCCGTGGAGGATGCGGAAGACTTCGAGTGGGCGATGCACGGCGGGCTGGGTCCGATGCCCGAGGCGTACAGCGGAACCCCCAAGGGCGAGGCCGACGATCCGAGCGGGAGCTATTTCTCGGGGCTGGGGAACACAGAAGGGGACGAACTCCAGTTCCTGACGATGGCGGACGGGATTCCGGGGCGGCGGGAGGGGGCGCCGGGGTGGATGGAGGGGCGGCCGGTGCGGCTTTCGGACTACTTCGGGTTCGGGCAGGACGAGAAGCTGACGCAGGAGGATTCCGACGGGGAGAAGATCTACGTCGCGGGCGGCCTGGACCAGTGGTACGTGCGGGGGACGGCGAAAGAGGCGGAGAGCGGGGAGCTGAACGTGGAGAAGGAATTCCGGCCGGCGGATGCCCCCGGCGGCATCATGCGCGTGTACAAGCACACCAACCGGGAGGAGGGGGCGACGGACAAGCTGGGATTGAAGTTCCACCGGCCGAACCACGTTTTTTCGGTCAATCCGGAGCTGTCGAACATCGTCAACTGGATGGACATCCAGACGTCGTTCGGCCAGTTCGGAAATCCGTTCGGCGGCAGGGTTCCCAGACGGGTGCGGGATTTCGTCAACCAGATCCTCCAGGCGACGATGGGCAAACTGACCCAGGCCCTGGGTGGGGTGGGGGGCATCATCGGCCAGCTCGGCCAGTTGCAGGAACAGTTCTCGAAGGACATCCTGCCGTCGGACCGGCATCTGCCCGAGGATTTCCCGGACCAGTGCCTGCACGTGAGTCCGAGCACGGGGTTGGTGGCCCAGTACGAATGGTCGTCGGCGTACTGGATTTCCCCGTGGTTCCGGGTGCCGCCGCCGTACGGATGGAAGCCGGTCTACCTGGGATGCTGGCGCCTGCCGGTGAGCGCGCTGACGGGATGCGACGAGCACGGGTACAAGCCGTGGCTGAAAGAGCTGGACCATCTTCGCCCGCGGCAGGGACGGCACGCGGGGGCGACGCGGGCGGAATACCAATCGTGCTTCATCAACTTCGACGACACGCAGGACATGAACAAGAACCACTACCTGAAGGGGTACGCGCGGGTCTACGGGGACGATGCGGACATTTTCGACCCGCTGTGCTACGAAGGGGCACTGGCGCGCCCGTGGGTGCTGTCGGAGGCGTTCTTCAAAGGGGATGGGACGATCCTGGTGGGGCTGGCGCGGAAGCAGAAGAACCCGTTCCTGAAGCTGGCAGGCGGCGTGTCGCAAGGGGGACTCTACGAGCCGTTCTCGCCGCGGCCGGGGGCGGACCGGTATCTGGTGGGGCTGTCGGCGGCGCGGGCGGCCTGGGCGCCGCGGCCGGACAAGCCGGTGACGGGGATGGAATCGATGAACGGGACGGGGACGCCGAAGGCCCCGGGCAACTACGAGCCCCGGTTCGACGGGGTGACGGAACACGTGTTCGGATTCCAGTGCGCGTGCGGCAAGGCGGAGACCCAGGACCGCTTGCTGCGGATGTGGAACCTGTCGCAAACGGACTGGGACGGGACGTTGCTGCCGCTACGGCACGCGTACGACGCGCATTCCCCTTACGACAGCTACAAGGACCTGACGGACGGGAGCTTCTGGGAATACCAGGACGACAGGACGAACGCGGTTCAGCGGCTGGCGGCGCACGTCCAGTCGATGGCCTGGAACAGCGGGCTGCTGCTGGTCGCCGCCGAACAGTCCGGCCAGGTGGCCGGCAATGCCGAGCTGATGGAGAAGGTCCGCAAGAGTCCGACGAAGAATACGTCGGACATCCTCCCGTACCCGCTCTACGGGATGTTCCTGCACCGGAGGCTCCTGTGAACGCGCTTGCAACAAGGCCGTTGGCGGACATTTGCGCGCCGGGAGGGCCCGGCTCCGTCCGGGCCGGGTCCGCGGGAAGCGCCGGGAACGGGCCGGGAACGGACTTGCCACGCGGCCGCGACGGAGCGCGGCCCTCCCGGTGCGGAAACCGGATTTTCGATGAAAGGAGACGGACATGAACACCAGAGGAATGACACTCGCGGCGGCGGCGGCGCTGGCGCTGGGATTGGCGGCCGGAGCACCGGCGCAGGAGGTCGCGATGACGCAGGAAGAAGCGGAGCGGACGACGGAGTTCATGCTGTACACGCAGTGGATGGATGCGTTCCGGGTTTGCGGGATGGAGACGCCGGAGAACCTCCTGAAACGGTTTTTCTGGCCGGGCCAGTCGGCGGAGCGGGAGTGGAAAGGGATTTTCGGGGAATCCGTGAAGGTGGTGAAAGGGACGGTGACGAACCATGTGTTCGTCGGGAACTTCCTGCCGGAAACGCAGGCGGACTTCATCCGCGGGGCGATTCCGCTGGCGGGGCCGTTCTCGGGCGAGCGGATGGTGATGGGGCTGTACAATCCGCACTGGAACGCCATCATGCTGTTCGAGGTGGAGGGCGAGCTGCCGAAGACGGAGGAGGAGGCGGACAAGAAACTCCCGAAAGCGACGAAGATGCGGTTCATGAGCGGAGAGGCGTTCTGCGGGGAGCATCCGGAGGAGCCGGACTTCTCGACGGTGCTGCCGGGCGGGGCGGGCCGCGGGGCGTTTCCCGACGAGCCGCTCTCCCCGGGCCTCTGGAGGGCGCAGGCGAAGGTGATGCGGCGCTTCAACGAACTGTATCCGGCGCGGGCGGACGACGATCCGCGGCTCAAAGAAAGCGCGCTGGGCGAAATCGACACCGGGCGGGACATGGAAATGCTGATCGCCCGCGTGGCCGTCCGCCTGAAGGGCCTCGAAGGGATGCACCTGACGCCGGAATGGCGGGCCGTGGCCGGGCGCGTGGAGCGGGTGCTCCAGCTGGGACTGAGGTCGCAGATGAAGCGTTACTTCGAAAACCCGTTGCACGACACGTTCGTGGAGACGTTTTCGAAGCTGCCGAGGTCGCTCAAGCTCGGTTTCCGGGCCTACGGGTGCGTGGCCAACGAAGAGGGAACGCTGTACCTGTTCGTCAACCAGGATTTCCCGCGCCTGTACGCGACCGTCAGCGTGCCGAAAGGACGCCTGGAAAACCCGGATGCGGGAACCGTCGATTTCGAATGGTACGACCTCGACCAGGCGGAGGAACTGCTGAAGGTCTGGGAGGGGCGGCCGGGGGCCAAGCCATGAGGGACAAGGGATTTCGAGAAGCGAGAAAGGGTGTTGCGTGATGAAAAGGGCGAATCAAGCAGCAGCGTTCGTGGCCGGGTTGACCATGCTGGCGACCGTTCTTCCTGTTTCAGGACAGGGGTTGTCCTTGGAGGACCGCACGAAGATACGGAACACGGCCTACAATCTTTCCCGTTTCAACCAGGCAACGTACATCGGGTACACCCTGACCGACGGAAGCACGAAAGTCGCCCTGGAAACGTTCAGCACCCCGGTGGAGGATTGTAGCAAGGTCGCCTACCCGGAGACGTGCGAAAACTTCGAAACCGGGTTGACGGCCGAGCAGAAGAACAAGGCCATTGTCATGGCACAGCTGGATGCCGCCGCATACAAGGACCGGGCCGGACAGTATCCGCCCAGCTACGAGCCGGTCACGGGGGCCGATCTCGAATCCCTGGTCGACCCGGGGTATTTCAAGACGGGCGCCGTCAAGCAGGACGGGGTCATCGAGTTCGGCGGCGGATTCGCCGCGAGGATTTTCCGGAACAAGGAAGACGGCAACCTAGTCGTGGCCTTCCGGGGATCGGAAAGCAGCAACCCGGGCGATTTCCTGACAGACTGGATCGAAACGGACATGGGGCAACTGATGGGGGACGACACCCGGCAGTACCAGGCCGCGCAGAAACTCCTGGGCGACGTCATCCGGAACACGGAAGGGAAGAAGAACGCGGACGGCCAGGAGATACACATCGACGTGACGGGGCATTCGTTGGGAGGGGGGCTCGCGAACTGGGCGATGGCTTCGAATCCCATCGGGGACAGGGTGAAAGGATGGACGTTGAACGCCGCCGGGCTTTCGGAGGAGACCTTGGCCCGGACCCGGCCGGAGCTCATCAAACAGGCCGCGGCGAACACCGTCAACATCCGGAATGAATACGATGTCGTTTCCATGGCCGGGAACCACGTGGGGCCGCTGTATACCGTCCGGAACGAGGGGGACATGGGGGATGCCGTGGCGGCGCACGACATCACGGTCGGGATCCAGAACATGCTACGGACCCGGATGTACGATGGGGCGGAGATGCGGGAGCAGGAAGGGTGGCGGAACGCCAAGGTGAAGCCGATCGAAGAAGAATTGCAGCCCATCCTCCTGAAGTATTCCAGGGCGGCCGCGGAAGCCATCCAGTCCCTGACGCCCGGAGGCCGGGTCTTGGTCGCAGTCATGCGGCGCCTGGAGGATTACGTCCGGGAGAGGGCCGAACGCGAACGGGCGAAAGACGCCGAGGAATTCGACTACAAGGCGGCACTGGCGCCCAAGAGGATCGAGGGACGCGAATGGTGGGGCACGCGATCCAAACGGGAGACGCTCTACAACAACATCTGGGACATCGCCGAAGGGTATTCGCACCCGCCGCCGCCGTGCCGGTGTCCGGACGAAGCGGCCAGGCAGCAAGCCGCGTGGAAGGCGGCCTACGATGATTTCAAGAAGAAGCAGGGGGATGCGTATTGGGCATTGCGCCTGATCCGCGACGAAGGCTGGTTGCGCCGGCTGAAGACGACCGACACCCTGCTCAACTACGTGCCGGTCCTGGGGGACACCTACGGCCTCGTCCGGTTGGCCGAGGAAGCTCCGGGGCTTTACGCCGAGGTGATGGACATCCTCCAGAGCGATGAATACAGGACGAGCTTGGAGGATGCGCACCAGGCCGTGGAACTGGCCAATACCGTCGAAAGCGGGTGCGAGACCACCTGGAAAACCCTCGGGAGCATCGCCGACAAGGTGGGCGGCATCCAGCGGGAAAACCTCAAGCACGAGCTGAAAATCGAAGCGGGGAAGCGGGCGGACATCGAAAAGTACATCGCGGGGCGGGAAGAATTGATCAAAAAAGTCGAAGCGGCCATCGCCGGGAACAAGATGGTCCTTTCGACGCAGCCGGGGTGGACGGGAAGCAATCCCGACCTGGACCAGCTGGAAAAGGAACTCACCGCCCTCAAACGGCGGGTCGCCGCGGAGAACGACAACATCTGGAAATCCTTCAACCGCGCGGCGGAGGCGAGGAGCAACTTCAACAAGAAGATCATGCCCAAACTCTCCCGCGTGATGGGGAAGAGCGCCCGCCTGACCCTCAAGGACCTGATGCCGTCGGGTCTGGACATCATCCTGCTCGGATACGAATTGAACCGCGACGACGAGGGGTCCATCTGGAAGAACCACTCGGACCAGTACTGGCAGGAGTTCAACTACGAAATGGAGGAAGAGGCAGCCCTGATCGAGGCTTGCAATGCGCTGTGCGATGCCTACAACGCCGGATGCGACTGTCCCGAAGAAACGGAAGAGGACGCCGACGAGGACGATCCTTCCGCGGACAAGGGCACGGAGCTGCCGCAGGATGACGAAACGGACGAGGCGGAATTCCGCCGAGAACATCCAATCCTGACCTGGATTTTCGACAACTTGCCGGATTTGATCGACATCATCGTCGACAACTGGCCGGACTTCGATCCCCAGCCGCGGCCGGGGCCCGACACGGAGTACGATCCGGACATCCACACCGACACGCAGACGCAGCAGCAGGAGCAGCAGCAGGGGTACGAGTACTGGCCGGGCGACTCCACGAACGGGACTTACGGCGTCTACACGAACGCCACGTACGAGACGACGGACGTTTCGACGAACGGGACGTACGAGGCGACGGATGTATCCACGAACGGAACGACGAGCGTTTCCACCAACGCGGCGGGGCCGGTTCAAGGGGACGAGCCGTCGAAGCCCCAAGAGGAGAAGGGACCGGAGGGGGAGGAGTCGCCGATCGAGCAGGCCCTGGCGTTGATGATCGACGCGGGGCTGGGGGAGGGGGAGACGGTGCTGGAGATGGAGCAGGTCCTGCACGATTTGATCGAGGGGAACTACGAAGGGGAAGGGGAGCCGTCGGTCGAGGAAATCCTGAAGATGGCGGAGGAAGGGGGACTGTTCGGGGACTGGACGGGCGGGGAGGAAGGAACCGACGGCGGCTGCTTCGATGGGCCGGAGGGGCCGTCAATCGGCGGATGCTTCGGCGGGGACGCCCAGGGCGGCGGGGACGTGTGGGGGCCCATCAAGACGACGACGGTCCAAAAGCTGGAAAGCTGGGCGACGAAACAGCTGGACTCGTGGATCGCCAAGAACCCGGAACTGCAGAAGTGGTTCGGGATACTGGGCATCGACGGAAAGTGGATAGTCGGCGGGGTGAAGGAAATCTGGGGAATCCTGACGGGGAACGGGTCGCTGTCGGACAAGATCGGGAATCTGGCGGAATGGGCCCAGAACAAGCTGTGCGACATGGCCGTCAGCGCGCTGAACTACGGGCTGGACAAGCTCCAGCATTGGCTTTCGGGAATCGCCCAGAAGTGGATCGGCAAGGCGGTGAACTGGCTGAAGAACCTGTTGGGCGAGCACGGAATCAAGATTCCGGACAAGCTGCTGGGCAAGTTCCAGGCCGCCCTGGAGAAACTGGTGGGCAAGGGAATCGGGAAGGTGGTGGACATCGGGAGGGATGCGGGCGAGCGGATCATCAACCGGATGCGTCCGTCGCAGGGCGGGGGGAGCAACGGGACGCAAATCCTCCAGATGGGCGGTGGCGGCGGCGGCGGAACCGGGAACAGGAAGCCGTAGGATGTCGGGCGGCGGAATCCAGCCGGACCGGTGCAGGGTGCGCCGGCGGGCCGCGGGGGAGGGGGCGCGGCTCCGCGTCCGCGGCGAGGGCGGCTCGGTGCTGCTGGAGGGAATCCTGGTTCTGCCGATCTACCTGATGCTGCTGGGGGCGCTGTTCATCATCGGGGACCTGATGCGCGCACGGATGAAACTGCAGGTTGTGGAGCGGTGCATCACGTGGATCGGCGGAGACCGCTATTCGGGGCACGGGGCGGACGGGATGAAGAAACTGCTGGCGGCGGTCGGGGACACGGAGACGGCGCCGGTGACGGGGCTGAGCGTGGCGGAACTGCGGGACGGGGACCGGCTGGCCGGGAACTCGTGGCTGGACGCGTTTATGGGGTTTGCCGTGGTGGAGGTGGATGTCCCGGTGTGGATGCGGCTGGCGAACGCGCACGCCGCGAGGAGGATGGAGACGACGGCGGGGGAGGAGGAAGAGCTGCCGTTCGGGGATTCGTACGTGGTGCCGGCGGGAGAGAACGGGGAGGCGGTCCGGCAGTACCGGCACCTTCTGGTGCGGCGTCGGCCGGAGACCGGAGATCCGAACTACCTGCGGCGGGCCGCGGGTATCGAGGTTGCGGACAACGTATGGATTAACGTTTCCCAGCACGAGCCGTGGGTGGAGGGAGGCGAGGACCGGGGCTTCCACGACATGCCGGCGGCGCAGGAAGCCGCCCAGGAAAAAGAGGATTACCAGCGGAAGCTGGTGGCGTACGGGGAGTGAGCGGTGCGCGCGGCTTGGCAGAAAGGCATCCGGTCGGTGGCCGTGGCGGCGGCGCTCGTGTGGGGGGCGGTCGTGGTGCGGGCGGAGCCGCGGATGCCGGGAGGATTCGAGGCGCGCTGGTCGCAGGGGAAAAACAACACGTGGAGGGAGTCGGGGGCGCTGGGGGAGACGTACGGGTCGGGGGTGCGGACGGTGGGGGCGTGCCTGGAGGGGCAGGGGTACCGGTTGGAGTACGACATCCCGATGGCCGGAGGGGGGAGGGTGCTGCAACAGTGGGAGAAGGAGGGGGAGCGGATCATCGTGATGCTGTGGGAGATGAAGGACGGGCGGACAGGATGCTCGTGGGGGGTGAGCGAATGAAGAGGACGGAACGGAGGAACGGTTGCAATCGAATGCAGTCGAATGCACGCGACTGCAAGCGTGAAGGAAACGCGGATTTCACGGGCCAAGGGCCGGAACAAAGGAGCGAGAGATGAGCGACGAGAATGTGAACGAGCAAGAGCAAGCGACGGAAGTGCCGCCGGCGGCGGAGGATGCCCCGACGCAGGTGCCGGAGGCGGAGCCCGCGCCCGCGGCGGTGCGGTCGCGGTTCGACTGCGTGGAGCACGTGTGCCTGACGCATCCGGGCTTGGTACGGGACAACAACGAGGATGCGCTGCTGGGGATGCCGTCGGACGGCGTGTACGCGGTGGCGGACGGGATGGGCGGCGGGGAGGCCGGCGAGATCGCCAGCCGGTACGTGGTGCACGCGTTGCGGCGGTTGCTCAAGGAAAGCGAGACGGAGTCGCCCGGCGAACGCAAATACCGGGTTCTCCAGGCGGCGAAGGAGGCCAACAAGGCCATCAACCGGCACGCGGAAGACCACCGGTACCAGACGATGGGCAGCACGCTGGTGTGCTTCCTGCTCGATCCGTGGAAGAGCGACCGGGCGTGGGTCAGCCACGTGGGCGACTCGCGGGCGTACTGCTTCCGCGAAGGGGAACTGTTCCGCCTGACGCAGGACCACACCGTGGGCGCGGAACTCAAGGGCGGGGCGGAGAACAGCGCGCTGGGACACGTGCTGACGCGCGCGCTCGGCACGGCCAGCAGCCACGAGCTGGAATGGTCGGAGCTGGCGCTGTGCCCGGGGGACCTCTTCCTGGTCTGCTCCGACGGGCTGTACGGGATGATCCCCGACGAGGCGATGGAACGGCTCTTCCGGGAGGACGGGCAGGGCGAGCTGCCGCTGCTGGCGGACCTGCTGCTGCAGCGGGCGCTGGACGGGGGCGGGAAGGACAACATCACGCTCATCCTGCTGCGGGTCAAGAAGGAGATGCCGCCGGACGAGGAGACGCTCGATCCGCTCGATGTGGAGGAAAGCGACCACCTTTCCAAGATGGCCGAACGGGAGGCCGTGCCGTGAGCCCCGCGCCCGCATCGTTCCTGGTCCTCTTCCTGGAGCCGATCCGGCGGTACCTGGAGGACGACGACGTCTCGGAAATCATGGTCAACGGCCCCGGGAAGGTGTACATCGAGCGCGGCGGCAAGCTGCAGGCGACGGACGCGGTGTTCGCGAGCGAGCCGGCCCTGCGGGCCGCGGCGGCCAACATCGCGAAGTCGGTGGGCCGCCAGCTGGACGAGGCGCATCCGCAGCTGGACGCGCGGCTGCCGGACGGCTCGCGCGTGCACGCGGTGATCCCGCCGCTGAGCCGGTGCGGGACGGTGGTGTCGATCCGCAAGTTCAAGCGGGAGACGCTGGACGCGGCGAAGCTGCTGCGGTACGGGAGCCTGTCGGAGGAGGGGATGGAGCTGCTGCGGACGATCGTGGCGATGCACAAGAACGTGATGGTGTCGGGCGGGACGAGCTCGGGCAAGACGTCGGTGCTGAACGTGCTGAGCTCGTTCATCGCGCCGGACGAGCGGGTCCTGGTGCTGGAGGACGCGAGCGAGCTTCAGTTGCAGCAGGAGCACGTGGTGCCCTTCGAGACGCGCAAGCCGGACGCGCACGGGAAGGGGGAGATCACGATCCGCGACCTGATCTTCTCGGCGCTGCGGTTGCGTCCGGACCGGCTGGTGATCGGCGAAATCCGCGGCGGGGAGGCGCTGGACCTGCTGCAGGCGCTGAACACGGGGCACGCGGGGTCGATGTCGACCATCCACGCGAACGCGCCGCTGGAGTGCCTGTTCCGGCTGGAGACGTGCGCGCTGCTGAGCGGGATCGAGATCCCGCTGTCGGCGCTGCGGGCGCAGGTGGCGTCGGCGGTGGACGTGGTGGTGCACACGGCGAGGCTGTCGGACGGGAGCCGCAAGATCGTGGCGGTGTCGGAGGTGCTGCCGCTGGACGGCGGGAACTACCGGCTGCGCGACCTGGTGGCGTGGCGGACGGACCGGCGGTTGGACGACGGGCGGCTGGAGGGGGCGTTCGAGATGAAGGCGGAGCCGACGTTCGCGGCCCAGGCTCGCCAGCTGGGTCTGGCGGTGCCGGCGGTCGGGTGAGCGCGGAGAGGAAAATGAACACTCACGCAGAGGCGCAGAGAGGCAGAGGGGCAGAGAGGTTGGGAGAGAGGGCATTCCCGCGCGGAGGCGCGGAGACGCGGAGAGAAAACAGAATGTCTTGTTTGCCTGTTCCGCCTTTTGGTGCTTTGTCGACCTCCGCGTCTCCGCGTGAGGCAACCCGGGGTTCTGTTCCCGGCTCCCGGGACGGGAGCGTGGCGTGAGGGAGTGAAGCGATGCCCGGATCGAGCCATTCGGAGCTGATGCCCGGCAGCCTGCTGGGCAAGTACCGCATCGAGCGTCTGCTGGGGCACGGCGGGATGGCCACCGTGTACCTGGCGGTCCAGGAAGGGACCGGCCTGGAGGTGGCGCTCAAGGTGCTGATGTTCCGGGGCGAATCGAACCGTCCCGGCGGCGACGTGGCGCGGTTCATCCGCGAGGCGCGGCTGGCGGGCGGCATCCGGCATCCGCACTGGGTGAGCGTGTACGAGACGGGGTACGACTCGAAGCAGAACCTGTACTACATCGCGATGGAGCGGATGCAGGCGTCGCTGGCGAACCGCTTGCGGGCGCACGGGCCGCTGCCGGAGGCGGAAGCGATCGCGGTGGTCGAGCAGATCGCGCTGGCGCTGGACAAGGCGTACGAGACGCAGATGGTGCACCGCGACATCAAGCCGGCGAACATCCTGTACAACGCGGCGGGGGTGTGCAAGCTGACGGACTTCGGCATCGCGAAGAGTTCGAGGAACGAGGAGACCCAGCTGACGCTGCGGGAGGCGGTGTTCGGGACGCCGGCCTACATGTCGCCGGAGCAGGCGAAAGACGCCCGCATGGTGGACACGCGCAGCGACATCTACAGCCTGGGGACCGTGTTCTTCGAGCTGCTGAGCGGCGAACGCCCGTACCAGGGAGAGACGCCGGTGCAGGTGCTCGCGCAGGTCATCACCGACAAGCCGCCGCCGGACGTGCGCTCCAAGCCCAAGGCCCGGAAAATCCATTCGGACACGGCCAAACTCGTCGCGTGCATGATGGCGAAGGACCCGGCCGCGCGGCCGCAGACCCCGGCGGACCTGATCGCGCGGTTGCAGAAGCTCAAGGCCCACATGCCGTACGCGAAGCCGGAGGAGAGCGCGGAGGAGCCGGAGTACGACGACTCGACGATCATGGACCCGACGAATCCGCCGCCGACCGACGTGATGCTGGATGCCGGGTTCCCGTCCGACCCCGGCACCGTGCGCGCGCCGACGGGCGGCGCGGGACATACCGGGATGTGGGACGGGGCGCCGACCGGCGGCGGGAACACGGGCGGCGGAACCGGCGGCGGCGTCACGGGAACCGGCGGCGGGGCGTTCGGGGCGGGCGCGGGGGATGAACCGCGGACCGCGGTCAGCCTGCCGACCTTTTCCGTGCGCGACGGGACCGTCGGGACCGTGGGGACCGTCGGTACCGTCGGGACGATGGGCACCCGTTTCGAGGCCGCCATCGGCCGGCCGGCGGCCGCTTCCTCCGGGAAGAAGGGCGGCCGTAAATCCGCCGCGGGCAAGGTCTGGCTGGCCTTCGCCGTGCTGCTCCTGGTGCTGCTGGGGGCGTCCTTCTTCGCCGCGTCCACCGATTTCATCCCGAACCATGCCGGGGACGAGGGGCTGCTCGGCGACATCTGCCGGCTGATCTACTCCGGGCCAGCGGAGCCGGTGTCGACACCACCTGCCCCTGTGAATCCGGAACCCGTTCCTTCCCGTACCGCCGGGACTCCCGCGCTCGAGCCGTCCGTTCCCTCCGTTCTCCGGTTCGTCAACCGCACGGACAGGCCGATCTGGGTCGAAGCGGTGCCAGGGGGATGGCAGGCTTTCGAAGTTCCGGAGCAGGACAGTGTCGAAAAGCCAGTGGCGCGTGGACTGAATGCCAGGGTGTCGTACGAGCCGAGCTGGGGTGCGGAAGAATACGAAAAGCCGAAACCTCAACCTGCCGTGGCCCCAGCCCCCGGCGGAACCAATGTCGTGGAGTTGACTTTGGTGCGCAGGAAAGAAGCGCCGCGGGGGGAACCGGCATTGCTCGTTTTCACCAACACGCTTTCCGCGGACATCCGGATTACCCCGCGCGGCGAATGGAAAACGGCGCCCATCCCGATTCCCGCCAAAGGCAATGTCCGGCGTACCTTCAAGGCCGGTACAAAAATCGAATACGTTGTCGAGACGCCGTATAGCGACGATTACGAGAGCGCCCCTTTCAGCACGAACGCGCCAGCCGCCGGGGAGACCCGCATGGTGGAAATCACGCTGAAGCACAAGGCGACGCCTTCGCAGGCGACGGCCACCCTGCTGTTCGTCAACCCCAACGACACGCCCGTGCAAGTCGTGACGAAGGGGGGATTGGAGGCCAGCTTCCCGGTGGAGAAGAAATCCCCGGTCTCCAAGGAGGCCCCGCCCGGGAGGGAAACGAGCATCAGCTACTACGTCCGGTTCACCGACCAGTATGCGGAGACGGAGGCTAATCCAGCGGTGACGAACGCGACGCCGAAGGCCGGGGGGACCGAACGCATCGTGCTGAACCTCACGCAGAGGAAAGACGACAACGCGGTTGCCCAGGCCGAATTGCGGTTCCACAACCCCCTCCCCAGGGAGACCGTCTCCGTCGAAGTGTCGGGCGGGTTTGACGGCGGGTTCGAGGTGGAACCGGGCGGAACCGTGCTCCGCGCCGTTCGGGCGGGCGTGCCGACCACGGTCCGTTTCCACACGCCGTGGAGCAACCAGTACGGAACAGGGGAGACGAACGTGACCGTGCGGGCCGGTGCCTTCGAGGTGGTGGAACTGGACCTGAAGCCGGTTGCCCGGGTGGACGCGGCCGTCCTGCGACTGTCCAACACGAATGAGGTGGACGTGGTGGTCGTGCTGTCGGGCGGTCGGGACGACGAAGTTCTGGTGGAAGCGAGGGCAACAAAGGAAGTCTCCGTCCGGCCCGGCGTGAAGACCGACCTCCGTTATTACGCCACCAAGCAGCAGTACGCCGAGAACTCGTCCGCGACGGCCAAGCCCGCCGCGGCCACCCCGAAGGGCGGCGAGACGGTCTCCGTGGACTTGACGCTGACGAAGCGGGCGTATCCGGTCGTGCAACTCGTCAACGGCGGGGACGTGGCGCTGACCGTGCGCGTGAACGGGAAGGAGTATCCTCTGGCCGCGGGCGCCGTCCAGGCGCTTTCGATGCCCGTTGGCCGGACGATGCCCATTGAATGGGAGGCCGACGAGGCGGGGTATCTGGAGGGCGGGCGCGACATCGGTCCCTACGAGTGGAACGGGCGGTACCGCGAGACCATCGTCCCCGAGCGCCGGACGCCGCCGTCCCTGCGGGTGCGCAACGTGACGCCCCGCCGGGGGATGGTCGTGACCGTGACCCGCGCCTCCGACGATTCTTTGGTGGAGGAGTTCACGTTGGAGAAAGGAAGCGAGCGGCTGTTGGAACTGTCCGAGGCGGGCCGCTACCGCGTCCAAACCAAGGCCAAGCCCGACAAGCGCAACGACACGGAGCAGAATCCCGCCGGATACGACGCGATGGACGAAACGGTCGAGTGCACCTGGGGCAAGCCCGTCGTCCTGGACTGCTCGGCGGACCTGAAGCGGAATCCGGGACAGGGCGTGCCCGCGCCGGACCAAGGGGATTGGGTCCGGGATGCCTTGTTGAGCAAGTTGACCGCCGCGAAGATGCGGGTCGACGAAAACTGGGTTGAACACAGCGCCAAAGGAACCGTCGAGGCCATCGAAAAAGCCTTGCAGGAGGCCAGCAATTTCGCACGGTTCGTGGATGCTGACGGAATCGCCGGGCAGGATGTCCCGTGGACCGGCTGGGCGTCGGCCGTCGAGGCGAAGCGCGGCGTCCGCAACGCGGACTGGCAGCGGATCGTCGAGGCCACCGAGGCGAGCGGGAGCTGGACGGAGTTCTTCGGGCGGTTCCCGTGACTGACACGCGAGTACTGGGTTGAACGGAACCGGGCGGAAAACGGAGAAGGAACAGGACATGAAGCGGATCGGAGTGATTGGAATCACGGCACTTCTGGCGGCGGCCTTCTGGGCGGGTACGGGGTTGGCCCAGACGGACGTCCTTGCGCCTGCGGCGTTCCGCTTCGTGAACCGTTCGGGGGCGGACATCCAGGTCCGAGCAACGGGCGGATTCGAGCGGGAGTTCCTGGTCGATGATGGAGGTGCCGTTGTGCAAGCGGTCGCGGCAGGCTCCGCGACCGAGATTGCCTACTGGCCACCGTGGAGCGATGGATACTTGGAAACCGAGGCGAATCCTCGCCATCTGGCGCTCCGCGCGTCGGTCGCTGGCATGACCAACGACGTGGCATTGGTGCTGGCCCGGCGGACGGATGCTCCGGCCGCCGCCCCAGGGGCGCCGATACCCGTTGCGAAGGCGCCGGTTGGGGGCGCAGCGGCCACGCTGCGCTTCCACAATCCGCTCGACACGCCCATTTTCGTCGAGACGACGGGCGGGCTGGACAACCGCTTCGAGGTGGCCCCCGGAACGATCGTGGTGCGTTCCGTGCGGGACGGAGTGGCGACAACGGTCCGTTTCCACGCACCCTACAGCGGACTGTACGAAACTGGGGAGACGACAGTGACGGGGGCCGCCACGGTCGAGTTGCTCCCGGCTCGGAAGGCGCTTTCGGACGCGCAGACCGTCCTGCGGCTGGGCAATCCGAACGATGTGGACGTGGTGGTGGAGCTGAAGGGTGGGTACGAAGGCGTAGTCCAGATGGCACCGGGGGCGACGAAGCCGATTTGCGTCCGTCCCGGCGTGGAAACCGTTCTCCGTTGCCATGCCACCAAGCAGCAATATGCCGAGAATTCGCCCGAGACGGCCATGGCTCGCAATGTGACCCCGAAGGGCGGCGAGATGGTCGCCGTGGACTTGAAACTGACGAAGCGGGCGTATCCGGTCGTGCAGCTTGTCAACGGCGGGGACGTGGCGCTGGTCGTGCGCGTGGCCGGACGGCGCGAACCGCTGTCCCTGGGCGCGGGAGAGACACGGGCGGTCCCGGTGTGCGTGGAACGGAAGTTTTCCATCGAATGGGAAGCCGAAGAGGACGGATATCTGGACGGGAGCCGCGAACTCGGTCCCTACGAGTGGAACAAGCGCTGCGTTGAAACGATTGTTCCCGCGCGCCGGACGCCTCCGTCGTTGCGGGTACGCAACGTGACGCCCCGCCGGGGGATGGTGGTCACGGTGAGCCGCGCCGCCGACGGGGCGGTGGTGGAGGAGTTCATGCTGGAGAAGGGGGGCGAGCGGACGGTGGAGTTTCCAGAGGCGGGGCGCTACCGGGTGCGGACCCGGGCCAGGCCCGACAAGCGCAACGATGCGGAACAGAATCCCGCCAGCTACGAGGCGACGGACGAAACGGTCGAGTGCGCCTGGGACAAGCCTGTCGTGCTGGATTGCACGGCAGACCTGAAACGGATGCCGGGGCCGGGACCGGAACCGGATTTGGAGGATTGGCTCCGGGATGCCTTGGCGAATCGGTTGAACAAGGCGAAGATGTACCTCGACGAAGAGTGGATTGAGCACGGGATTGCCGGAAGAATCGAGGCCATTTACAGGGCGTTGCAGGAGGTTGGCCATTTCGCCCGGTCTGTGGACGTTGACGGGATTGCCGGAGATGCCGTCCCCTGGTCCGAGTGGTCGGCGGCCGTTGCCGCGAAGCGCGGCGTCCGCAACGCGGAATGGCAGCGGATTGTCGAGACCACGGAGAAGAGCGGGAGCTGGAAGGAGTTCTTTTCCCGGTATCCGGGGCAGTAAACGGACCTATTGAGCAGAAAGGATGACACGCACATGAAACGCACGACGAAAACCGCATGGATGGCGGCGCTGGCCGCCTGGGTCCTCGCAACACAGGCCTTCGCCTCGATGATTGGCATCGGCCGGGAGGGCGACTGGGCCCTCGAAATCTTCGCGGAGCGCTCGGAGGTGGCCAGAACCGCCGGGGCCGCGACGGTGACGCTGCCGCGCGAGGCGGAGGGGCTGTTCCGGGCGGCGGACGTCCGGGCGGGCGACGCGGTGTGGACGGGGGAGGGGGCGGGCGGCGCCGCGGCGTCGGTGACGGTGCTGGTGCCGGGATGGCGGTCGTGCGAGCTGAAGCTGAAGGAGACGGTACGCTCCGCCCCGGTGCCCGTGGAGCGGTTCCATCTGCTGCGCTGGACGGACCTCGGCGGGCGCTTCGCGGTCCGGCTCGACGGGCTGGCCCGCACGAACGAGGCGGCGTGGCGGGACGGGATGGAAGCCATCCTGGAGCAGATGCGCACGGTGTTCGGCGGGCAGAGCATGGTGGTGGGGTTCCCGGGGACGAAGTACGCGGCGGAATTCGCGGCCCTCCGGCGAGCGTTCGACCGCTGCGCCCGGAAGGGACAGATGCGCGGGTTCGCCGCCGGGCGCGATCTCCAGGCCGCCTACCGGGACCTCTTCGCCGCGGACTGGCCGACCGCGCTCCAGGCCGTGTTCCTTTCCGGGGACGCTCGGCCGCTCGAAATCCGGCGCATCGCCGGGGCCGACGGAAAGCCGCTGCCGGACGTGTTCGAGTCGCCGCTGCCCGTCCGCCTCGACGGCACCAACCGCGTCGAGGGCGTGTTCCCGGCCGACAGCCGCCTGCAGATCGCCTATGCCCCGGTCGCGGACGGCGATGAGGCGGGAGAAGGGGATGAACGCGTCTTCCCCTGGCCCGTTTCCGCATCCGGCGGGCGCCCGGCATGGTTCGTGCTGCAGGCCGCGTCCGGGGAGGAGGGCGGCGGATTGGGGCTGACCACCAACCTCCTGGAAAACGCGGGCTCCGTGGCCGTGGCCGTCAAGGTCATGGTGGGGGACGAAACCCGCACGGCGACGCTTCCGGCCGGCGGCACCGTCCTGCTGTGCCTCGTCGTGCGGCCCGGGACGCCGATCCATCTCAACGGCGAACCCGCGGAATCCGATCCCTACGCGCGGGACTGGACCGTCTCGGGACAGCAGGCCGCCGAGGCGCACGTGCGGTTCGATTCCGTGCGCAAGGAGCAGCCGGGGATCGTGCTGAACAACCCGGAGATGATGCCGGTGGACGTGACGGTCACGCCGGCCGGCGGCGGCTGGGGGAGCGCGACGAAGCTGACGTTGCAGGCGGGGGAGACCGGCATCGGCATCCCCGTGCCCGCCCACAAGGCGCTGGCCGTTGCCTACCGCTTCCGCTCCTCCTTCCACAAGGCCGGGCATACCGACATCCCGCCGCTCTTCTACGGCGACCGGTCCAACCTCGTGCTGCGCGCCGAACTCAAGGGCGATCCCGAGGTGGTCCTCCAGAACACCGGTCCCGTCGCCGTGCGCGTCGCCGGCATGGCCAGCCCCGCCGACGGCGTGACCATCCTCCCCGGCAAGACCGCGACGGTGACCGTTCCCGCCGGACGGCGCACCCTCCTGACGGGGACCGCCGCCCATGCCGACTACCAATGCGAGCCGGTATCCCTCTCCGCGATGGACCCCGGCGAAAGCACCTCCGCCAAGCTGCACGCGACGCTCAAGCCCGCGCCGCAGATCGTCCTGCGCAACATCGGCGGCATGATGGATGCCGAAGCGACGCTGATGTCCGGCGCCGGCCGCCCCCTCGGCAAGCCGTTCACGGTCAAGCGCGGCGACTCCACGCGCCCGATGCCGATGCCCCCGACGCCCACCGCCTACTACCGCCTGAACTACAGCAACGGCCGCTTTACCGCGCAGGGGCGCCTCGACATCCCGGCCGTCCCCCGCGGCGAAATCCGCACCCTCGACATCCCGAACCCCACCGAAGGCATCCGCCTCCAGACGCCCGGGATGCCGGCATCCGCCGCACCGGCCAAGCCTGTTTCCCCGCCTTCCGCCCGCGACCCCGTGCCTGCCCCGGCATCGGCGGCATCCGTACCCGCCGCTCCATCCGTTCCCGGCCCTGCTCCGACCTCCGCGGCGGCTCCGGTTCCGGCCGCGTCTCCTGCCACCATTTCCATTACCGCCAATCCCGTTGCCCTGCCGGCCGCCATCCCGAATACTGCCCCGGCACCGGCGCCAGCCGAGCCTCCCCCTCCATCATCCGCCTCCGCCCCCGTCCTCCTCGTGCCGTAGTTCCCGGTATGCGCCCCCCGCGCCATTCCGACCTGTCCCCCATCCCGTGCTCCGCTTGGGACCTCCCTTCCCCGCGGGCGCATCAGGAGGCGGGCAGGGCCAACCCAAAAGAAGCTCCTCCGCGTCTCGGAGAACGGCGATGTCCATGACGGAAACCGATGCCCCGATTCCAAAACAGCAGGTTCAAGAACCCAAGAAAGGAAGAGACAAAATGGAAACGAAGAAGCAATCGTGGGGAAGAAGTTGGACCACGTTGGTGCGGCGGTGGACCGACATCCGGCTTTTGGCTGTTTTGTCCTGGACGTTCTGGGGAGGAGCCTGGATGGCGAAAGGGGAAACGAGCACCAACGTGACCCTGGGAGCGGCGGCGGTGACGACCAACGTCTACATGCCGTACTCGGCGAGCGGCGGGAGCGGAACCTACGACCTTCCGACTTCGAGCGCGGAGTGGTTGCGCGCCGACCGGACCATCCGGTACAGCGGCGGGGCCTGGTCGTATTACTTCACCCTCGCGGCCGATGCGAACACGGACACGGCCAGCCGGAGCGCGACCGTCAGGTCGGATCCGCGCGAAGGGGACTACGTGGTGTACGTGACACAGGAAGGGCAGGGGAGTTCGCCGTCCGGGGGAGGAGGGAACAAGTACGCCGTGTGCGTGGGAATCAACAAGTACGACTCGAAGCTCCAAGCTGACGAACTGTCGGGGTGCGTCAACGATGCGGAGTACTTCCACGCGAACCTGGCGGACCGCGGGGGATGGCCGACGGCGAACATGGTGAAGCTGACGGACGGCGGGGCGACCAAGACGGCCATCCGCAAGGCGATTTTGGACTGCGCGGCGAAGGCGGTGTCCGGGGACACGTTCGTATACATGCATTCTTCGCACGGCGGGTGGAACTACCCGGACTACGATCCGGATCTCTACTCGGTCTACCTGCTCACCTACGACAACTACTACGAGGACACGGAAATGGCGGCGGACTTGAGGAAATTCGCCGCGGGGGTCAAGGTGGTCGTGGTGGTCGACGCCTGCCACTCGGGCGGTCTGTTCATGGGCACCAGCAGCCGGGGCAGGAAGGCGGCCCCGGCATTCGATCTGGCAGCGCGCGTGACCGCGCTGATGGAGGCGGACCGGACGCGTCGGCAGGCGCGGGGAGAGAACGTGGGCAAGTCGCTTTCCGCCAGCGAAATCGGGTGGGTGACGGCGGCGAACTACAACGAAACCTCCAAGGATTTCGGTTCCTACGACACGGCGGATTGGCTGACCAATCCCGATGCGGAAATCGGACTGGTGCCCGCCGGAACGTTCTTGGGCGCCTTCACGTGGGGGTGGTGGGACGGATCGGCGGATTCGCGAAGCGGGTACGGCGACAACGACGGCTACGCCGACGCCTATGAATGCTGGAAAAGCGGCTACGATTATTGCGTGAACATCGACGAATTCTTCGACACCAACCCTTCCGACGCAGACTATCCCTATTCCTACACCCCGCAGTGCACGAACGTGAGCGTGCTGCGCAGCGTGGAACTGGGCCGGAGCGGGGCCGCGCAGACGGTACCCCTGCCGACGGCGCTGGACAACCAGGCGCTGTCGTTCACGACGGGCGGGAACGGCAACTGGTTCGGGCAGACGG
>CACXEY010000136.1 GCA_902766695.1 uncultured bacterium | reverse complement strand
CCCCCGCTCCCGCCCCCCCCCCGCCCCCCGACCTCCTCGCCCGCTACCGCTCCCCCGCCTGGCGCGAACGCCGCTGAGCCCCCGCCCCTTCCTCCCCCCGGAAAAACACACTGGACATCCGTTCCTAAACATGCCACACTGCGCCGCATGACTGAACGAACGCCCCAATCCAACCACGCCCTCCTCCACCCCCACATGGGCCGCCGCTGCCACGCCTGGGACTACTCCGGCCGCGGCATCTACCTCCTCACCCTCGTCCTCGCCCGCCGCGGCCACCCCCTCCTCGCCGCCTGGCCCGAACCCCGTCCCGTCTCCGGTCCGGCGCAAAACCTCGGGGAAGCCTCTCTTCCTGCCGGCGAGAGGTCCTGCGCAACGCCGGAAACGGCGTTGCACTGGGTGTGTCCTCCCACCCCGGCGGGTTTCAAAGTCCTTGAGTGCTGGCGTCGCATCCCCGAGTTCTGGCCCCAGGTGGAACTCTTCACCAGCCAGGTCATGCCCGACCATTTCCATGGCATTCTCTTCGTGCGGGAGCCCCTGCCGGACGGCAAGACCCTCGGAGACGTGGTTCGGGGTTTCAAGACCGGTTGCCGCGAGGTGCACTGGGCCCCCGGCTTCGTCGACACCATCCTCTCCGGCGAACACCACCTCGCCCGCATGAAGGCCTACGTCCACGCCAACCCCGACCGCCTCGCCGTCCGCCGCGCGCATCCCGACCTCTTCCGCACGGTCCGCGACGCGGCGGTCGGCCCCCTGCACTTCCAGACCCTCGGGAACCTCGCCCTCCTCGATTGGCCCCTACGGCACCCCATCCAGTGCTCCCGCGCCGACTTCGCCTACCGCCGCACCCGCCTCCCCGGCGGCACCTGGAAAACCCTCCGCGCCCCCGACGGCACTCCCTTGACCGAACGCGCCACGCCCGCCTTCGAAGCCGCCTGCGCCGCGGCCCTGGAAGCCGCCTCCCGCGGCTCCGTCCTGGTCAGCCCCTGCCTTTCCCCCGGGGAACGCGAAATCGCCCGCCGCGCCTTCGCCGCCGGCGCGCGGGTGATCGTCCTCCGCAACAAAGGCTTCGCCCCGGCCGGGAAGCCGCAAGGCGACCTCTTCCGCATGTGCGCCGCCGGACGCCTCCTCCTGCTCGCCCCCTCCGGATGGCCCTGGGTACCCGGCGAAAAGCCACTCCGCCGCGAAGACGCCCTCGCCCTCAACCGCATGGCCCGCCTGCTCGCCCATGGCTCCCCCACCCTCCCTCCCCTCGCCTACCGCGGCGCCGTCTGCCGCGACATCGACTCCCTCGTCCGCCAAGCCTGCTCCCCTTCCCCCTCTCCGTAGCCCCTCCCCGAGGTCCCGCGCCCCGCCGTAGTCCCCCTCCCCTCCCCCCCTTCCCCCAGTCCGCAGCCCCTCCCCGAGGTCCTGCGCCCCGCCGCGCGCGGCGGGGTCCTCCTCACGCCGGCTCCGGCGCCTCCAGAATCTCCAGCGCCGCATTCCTCGCCCGCGGCGCCACGTCCGCATGCCGTTCGAGCCACAGCCCGACCGCCTGCCGGAGCTCCCGGTATACGGTGGCCGGCAACGCCGGCGGGATGCTCCTCCCCCCGGTGATGGCCGCCAGGATGGCCAACGTCGGCGCCCCTAGCGGCAGGAGCTCCCCCCTTCCCTCCCCGCCCGCCGCGCATCCCGGACACAGCAACCGCCCTCCCCGCGCATCCAGGAAAGCCGCCGGCCCGCTCCCCGGCCCTCCCGGAAGCAGAAGCGGGGCGCGGCAGCGCGCGCACCGCGTCCAGTCCGGGGCGAGTCCGAGCGTCCGCAGCAGCCGCAGCTCGAAGCGCGGCAGGCAGGCCGGCCCCGGCGTGCGGTCCGCCAGCGCGTCGAGCGTGTCGTCGAGCAGCCGGTACAGGGCGGGGTCCGCCGGCCCTTCCGGCAGGATGCGGTCGAACAGCGACGCCGCGTACGAGGCCGCCGCGCACGCCCGCCAGTCGCGGCGCAAGGCCGGCCGCGGCGCGAGCGGGGTGCATTCCTTGAGCAGATGCAGATGGCGCGGCGCCCGGGCGTAGTACAGCAGTTCGCACGTGTAGAAGAGGTCGTACTGCCCCAGGAACGGACTGTCCGGCCGCTGGCTCCCCTTCGCCGCCGTCGCCAGCTTGCCGCCGTCCGCCGTCAGCCAGGTCACGATCTGCGACGTGTTCGTCAGCGGCACCGTCCGCAGGACGATTCCCTGGTCCTTGACGATCATGGCCGCAGGATGCCGCCCCACCCGGACGCCCCTTCCGCGTCCAGCCACCGCGTTTCGCGGCGGCGCATGGAGCGGCGGGCGGCGGGCGTGTCGTCGTCGTGGCCCGCGAGATGGTCCAGGCCGTGCGCGAGGTACAGCGCGAGCTCCCGCGCGGCCCCGCCGGGACGCCCCGCGCCCTCCTGGAGGGCGCGTTCGGCGTTGATGACCAGCTCCGCCGTCGCGGGCTGGATGCCGGGGATGGCGGCGTAGGCAAGCGATATCACGTCGGTCTGCCGCCGGATGCCGAACACCCGCTCCTTGCAGCCGGGCATGTCGCCGTCGCCGACGAGCATGATGGACAACTCGGCGTACGGCTCTGCGCCGTCGCCGAACGCCCGCACGGCGAGCCGGGCGGCCAAGGCGGAGAGGGCGGAGCGGTCGATGGCGACCGCGCTGCGCCGTTGCTGGATGTGGATGCGCATGGGGGGGAGTATGGCTTGGACCGGGGGGGCTGTCACGTCTTTTCGGGGACCGGAGGAGAAGATGTTTTCATGGGGAGGAGGATGACGGAAACAAACGGAAAACGGCCATGTTTTCCATAATCTCGCGAATGCCGGGAGACACCGGGGACCGGGCAGGAGAACCGGGGCTTTACTTGGACTGGCGTTCCAGACGGAGGTGGGCGGCCATGAGTTCGCCGGGATTGGTCTGGGCGGCGAGAAGGGAGAGTTCGCCGCAGAGGACGCAGGCGGCGCAGATCGCCGCCAGGCGCCGGGCGTTCGCGCCGGGTTCGCGCGGTTCGAGGCAGCCGAGGAGACGGAGGTTCTCGGTGACGGCCGGGAGGCCCTTTCCGTTGCCGACGGTGCCGACGATCAGGTTCGGAAGGGTGCAGGAAAAGCGGAGGTCGCCTTCGGGCGTCTCTTCGGCGAGGACGAAGCCCTGCGAGCCTTCGACGATGTTCGCGGCGTCCTGTCCGGTCGCGAGATAGAAGGCGAGAAGCATGTTGGCGAAGTGGGCGTTGGCGCTGCGGACGGTCCCGGCGAGGGCGGTACCGGCCCAGTTCTTGCGCCAGGCGAGTTCGGCGATGCGCGCGGGCGTGGTGTGGAGGTAGCGGCCGGCGAGGCGCGCGGGCAGGACGGTTTCCGCCACGACGGATTTGCCGCGGCCGAGGATGCCGTTGACGGCGGAGGCTTTCTTGTCGCAGCAGAGGTTGCCGGAGATGGAGCCGTAGCGGCACTCCGGGCGGCGGGCGAGGATCCAGTCCATGAGCGCGTCGGCGGCGCGGGTGGCCATGTTGTGGCCGGAGGCGTCGCCGGTCGCGAAGGCGAACCGGGCGTAGACGAGGTGCCCGAGCGGCTCGCAGTGGAGGCTCTGCAGCCGGGCGAAGCGGGAGGTTCCGGCGGCGACGGCGCGCAGGTCGTCGAGGGAAGCTTCGAGAAAGCGGACGAGGTTGGCGGCGGCGACGGCGTCGGGGGCGTCGAGGAGGATGGACCGGGTCATCGTCTCGCCGGTGACGACGACCCGTATTCCGCCGCCGCGGGCGGTGGCGCGGGCGCCGCGTTCGACGCTCGGCCAGAGCGGGGTCTCGTAGGTGGCGAGGGGGAGCATGAACTCGCCCTCGACTTCGGGCCCCGCCAGCAGGACGGGCCCCACCAGCCGCATGGGAATCGGAAGGGACAGGCTTTCGGCTTCGGTTGTCATGTCAAACTCCCAGGAAACTAGAAAACTAGAAATCTAGAAAGACTAGAAAGACTACAACTCCTCCGCTTCGAGCGCCGCGATGCGTGCGGCGACCTGCGAGGCGCGCGGATCGGAGGGGAAACGGCGCTCGAATTCGCGGTAGGCGGCGATGCCCTTGGCGGTCATGCCGAGCTTGTCGCCGTAGAGGGCGGCGAGCTCCCAGCGGGCGTCGGGGTTGTCGGGTTCGAGCTCGACGAGCCGGCGCAGGGAGAGGACGGCGGTATCGCATTCGTCGAGCGCGGCGGCGGCCCGGGAGAGGCCGAGCAGGACGAGCGGGTTGTCGGGGGCGAGGGTCTGCGCGCGCGAGAAGATGGGGAGGGCTTCGGCGGCGCGCCCGGCTTCGAGATGGTACTCGCCGGCTTCGAGCAGCACGCCCACGCTGTCGCCGAAGGCGTCGAGGGCGCGCGCGACGATTTCGCCGCACTGGGACGCGTTGCCGCCGGCCCGCGCGGCTTCGAGGGCGCGCAGCGCGCAGAGGGCAGCGCCTTCGCGGTCGCCCTTCGCGAGCGCGGCCTGGGCCTGGCGCCACTG
>CACXEY010000135.1 GCA_902766695.1 uncultured bacterium | reverse complement strand
CCACCCTCCCGCCCCCTGCCTCCTTCCCTCCTCCCCGTCCCTACCCACATTTGAGATTATTTCATTCTTGCAATATTTCCCCCGTTTTGCCACCCTCCTTCCCGCCATGAAAATCCTCACCCCCGCCTTCCGCAAGACCTCCGATGTCGCCCGCGACACCCTCCATGCCCTCTCCCAAACCGACTCCCGCCTGATCCTCGTCAACACCGCCCTCTTCCTGACCGTCACCGCGACCGCCTTCACCGCCTTCCTCGTCACCGAGACCGGCGCCGCGATCCTCGACGAACTCCACCGCCGCCACCGCCTCCGCGTCCCCCGCCCCGAGAGTCCCTCCCTCCGCGGCACGCCCACTCCGCAGGAACTCGCCGCCGCCTGCGCCGCCACCCCGCGCAGACTCCTCGAACGCCTCCGCCTCGGCTCCCTTCTGGCCGACCTCGACCCCACCCTCGACCGCACCTTCGCCTTCACCGAACTCCCCAACGGCGCCAAACGCTACCGCTCCCGCGGCGGCGGCCTCAAAGCCTATCTCGCCGACAACCGCATCCCCGTCCCCTACTCCACCCTGATGCGCTACAAACTCCTCGCCACCCGCCTCCGCCAACTTCTCGCCCTCGACCCGCGCCTCCCCCTCGAATGGCTCCTCCCGCACGCCTCCCCCGACCGAGACCTCCCGTCCGACCTCCGCGCCCCCTGTTGGACCGCCCGCCGCCGTCTCGCCCGCCTGTTGCGCGAAAACCCCAATTTCACCCGCCTGCGCAAACACGTCGACGCCAAGCTCGGCATCCCCGAACTCCTCCGCGCCCGCCGCAACGCCCGCGAAGCGAAATCCCGCCGCAAAAGCACGCATCCCCTCCTCCGCGGCGCCACCCGCCACATGACCATCGACCCCGGCCGCATCGAAGCGACCCGCCTGGCGCTGGCCGACTTCCTGCAAGACAGGCACCTCTCCCCGAAATTCACCCGCCTTCGCGACGCGGCCATCCGCTGGCTCCGCGCCCCGCCGGTGTTCTGACCCCACCCCGCCAATCCCCGTCACGCCCGCGGATGGAACTGCTTGTGGATGGCCTGCAGGCGCGACTGGTCGACGTGGGTGTAGATCTGCGTCGTGGAGATGTCGGCGTGGCCGAGCATCTCCTGGATGGTGCGGAGCGACGCCCCGTTCGCCAGCAGGTGCGTCGCGAAGGAGTGCCGCAGCGTATGCGGGTGGATGGGTTTGCCAATCCCCGCCTCCCGCGCGTACTGCCGGATGTAGCGCCAGATCACCGTCCGGTCCAGCGGCAACCCCAGCCGCGACAAAAACACCGCCCGGCACGACGGATTCCGCCGCGCGTATTCCCCCCGCCCTCCCCGCATCCACGCCGCGATCGCCGCCAGCGCCTTGTGCCCGATCGGCACCACCCGCTCCTTGTCGCCCTTTCCCACGCACCGGACGAACCCCGCGTCGGCCTGCACGTCGTCGACCGTCAGCGCGGACAGCTCGCTCACGCGCAACCCCGTCGCGTAGAAGGTCTCCAGGATCGCCCGGTCCCGCCGCCCCCGCGGCGTCGACGGGTCGGGCGCCTTCAGCAGCGCATCCACCTCCTCGACAGTCAGCGTCGGCGGCAGGATCTTCCACAACCGCGGCGACTCCATGGCCTCGGTGGGATCCGAGGCGACCATCCCCTCGTTGCGCAGGTAGCGGAAGAACACCTTGATGGCGACCAGATGCCGCGCGAGACTGGGCGTGGCCAGCCCGTTGCGCTTCTGCTCCATCAAATGGTCGAGGATGTCGGCGCGCGTGGCCTCTCCGGCGTCGCGGCGTCCGCGCCGGGCGAGGAAATAGGCAAACACCTCCAGGTCGTGTGCGTAGGCCTCGCGCGTGTTGTCGCTGAGGCCCCGTTCGAGCATGAGGTAGTCGAGGAACTGGTCGAGTTGCTCGCGCATGGTCCGGCAGGAAAACCGTCTCCCCCCCAAGCCATGGAAACCAGGAAACCTAGTTCTCCTCCCCCGCCTCCAGCCACGCCTCCAGCAGCCGCGCCCCGGCGAGCGTGGCCCCGGCGGCGCCCCAGGCGACGGCGGTCTCGTTCCACGCGGTCCCGGCGATGTCGAGGTGCGCCCACGGGATTCCGTCCGGCACGAACTGCTTGAGGAACATGCCGGCGGCGATGGTCCCCGCCGCGCCCGGCGCGCCCATGTTGCGCAAATCCCCGAACGTCCCCTTCAGCGGCTTCGCGTACTCCTCCCACATCGGGAAGCGCCATATCCTCTCGCCGCACGCCGCCGACGCCGCGTCCAGCGCCGCCAGCAGCGCGTCGTCGCTGCCCATGACGCCGCTCGCCTCGTGGCCGAGCGCGACCACGACCGCGCCCGTCAGCGTCGCGACGTCCACGATGGCCGCCGGCTTCTCCTCCGCCGCGAAATCCAGCGCGTCGGCCAAGATCAACCGCCCCTCCGCATCGGTATTGAGCACCTCGACCGTCTTGCCGTTCCGCGCCGTCACGATGTCGCCGGGCCGCTGCGCGCCGCCGCCGGGAAGGTTCTCCGCCGCCGGCACCCACGCCACGACCGGACGCGGCAGCTTCAGCCGCGCCGCCAGCACCACCGTCGCGAGGACGGCCAGCCCGCCGCACTTGTCGTACTGCATCCATTCCATCCCCTTCGCGGGCTTGAGGCAGATGCCGCCCGCGTCGAACAGGATCGCCTTGCCGACCAGCGCCACCGGCTTCGCGCCCTTCGCGGCCTTCGCCGGTTTGTACTCCAACCGCACCAGGCACGGCGGCCGGTCGCTCCCCTGCCCCACGGCGAGCAGCGCGCCCGCCTTCTCGCGGCGGAGCGCCTTCTCGTCGTACACCTTGCACGACAGCCCCGGCACCGAAGCCGCCAGCTTCCGCGCGAAATCCGCCAGCTCCGCCGGACCGAACCGGTTCGCCGGCAGGTTTGCCGCGTCGCGCATCTCGTTGACCGTGTCCGCCGCCAGCGCGCCCCGCTCCACCGCGCGCCGCACCGCCGGCTCCCCGAAGTCGCCCCCCGTGCACGCGACCTCGATCGCCGCCGCGCCCTCCCCGCTCCGCAGCTTCGCGAACCGGTACGCCCCCATCCCCAGCCCCTCCGCCATCAGCCGAGCCAGCGTCTCCCGCGACGGCGCTCCGTCCGGCAACCGGTCGAACACCGACCCTTCCACGCGCCCTGCATCCGCCTTCGCGTCCGCGAGCGCCTTGCCGGCGGCGGCCCAGCCGCGCAGCCATCGCGCCGCATCGAACGCCCCCGACGCCCCGACGCCCGCCAGCAGCACCGGCGACGACATCCCCTGCGGCCACGCCGTCTCCCCGGCCTCGCCCTTGAACTCGTGCTTGCGGAGCCAAGCCGACAGCGCGGCGGCATCCGCCTCCGACAGCGCTTCCGCGCCCCACACCGCCCCCGCCCGCACCGGCAGGATCCGCACCGCGCCTGCGGCGGCGGCACCCGCGTTCCCCGGGCACGCGGCCCGGACGGCACTCATTCCGGATTTCTTTTCACTCATGGCCTTGCATCTCCTTCGGAAGCCTGGCGCGGGCCTCTTCGTCGGCCGGCCAGTCGTTCACGGCGAACCCGGCATGGGCGACCGCGACTTCCACGTTGCGCCGCCCGAGCCTTACGTTGTCGAACCGCACCACCGCCCGGTGGTTGGCGACATCCCAATCGATTCCCTTCACCGCATCCCCGAGCGTCTTGAGTCCCGCCTCCACCCGTGCCGCGGCCGCGTCCGAGTCCATCGCCGGAATGACCAATTCCATCTCCGACACCGTATTCCGGAAACACCCCGCCGCCGCCCCCGCCACCAGCAGCGCGGCCGTCCATGCAACCCATCTCTTCATCATGTCCAACTCCTTGCAACCTTCATGCCCGCACTATCCCACTCCCGCCCCTCCCCTGTCAACCCGCCCCGCCGCCCGCCGACCGGATTTGAGATTATTTCATTTCCACCGTTTTCCGGCGTTTTTCCACTCCCCGCCCCCCGCTCCGCGGAGAATCGGGGCGTCCGGCGTTCGCCCCCTCCCCCCACCCCCGCCCCACCCCGCCGCAACTCGTTGCACGGGAAGGGGGTGCGGGCAGAAAATCGCAATTCGTGGTGGTCTTGACAATTCACAACCGCAAGATATGGTGGCATCGAATCTTTTCCGCCCTTTCCCGCGGATGGACGTTGAGGTGGCGCTCCGGGCGGCCTATACAGCATCCCGTTGCCATGCGCTCCAGGCCTCTCCACGGGGGAGGGGCGGTGCGCGCGGCACGTGGATTTGCTTTCGAGAAAGTGATGGAACGAGCGATGGACAGACAGGATTTGCAGATGTTCGACGGCTTCATGAAGCGCGACGGGATGGTGGTGCCCTTCCGGCGCGACAAGATCGTCAGCGCGATTTCCCGCGCCGCGGACGAGGTCGCCCGCCGCGACCACGTGGAAGTCGGCGCGCACATGCCCGAGCAGCTGGCGGACCTGGTCATCGCGCAGCTCCTCGACCCCAAGAGCGAGTACTTCGTCGCGCCCGACGCCGAGGGCCGCCAGATCCCGCACATCGAGGACATGCAGGACCTGATCGAGATCGTCCTGGCCGAGCAGGGCTACGCCCCCATCGTCGCCGCCTACAAGCGCTACCGCAAGCACCGCGAACTGGCCCGCGAGCGCATCCGCGTCCGCCAGAGCGGCCCCCGTTCCCGCGACGGCAAGCCCGTGGACCTGACCGACGCGAGCCTCCTGCTCGTCGAATCCGCCGACAAGGGCCACACGCTGCCCTGGGACCGCAAGGAGCTGATCGACACGCTCCGCCGCCACACGGACCTCAACGAGGAAGTGGCGCTGAACATCGCGAAGACGGTCGAGAACCAGATCATCGCGAGCCACATCAGCAGCGTGGACAGCAACCTCGTCCGCGAGCTCTTGAACAACGAGCTGACGCTCCGCGGCTACCGCCACCAGCTGCGCGACCTCTCGGTCTACGGCGTCTCCCGCCAGTTCGTCGACCGGCTGATGTACGCCAAGAGCCAGGAGAACAGCAACATCGTCAACAACAACCCCGAGGCCGTCCAGCTGGGCATCGCGGAGCTGGTGCTGAAGCAGTGGGCGCTCGACACGATTTTCACGGAAGACCTCAAGGCGGCGCACAACACCGGCGCCATCCACCTCCACGACCTCGGCTACCCGCACCGCGTCTACTGCTCCTCGCACTCCGTCGAGTACGTCAAGAAGTACGGCCTCCGCGGCCTCAACAACCTCAACAACGAGAGCGCCCCGGCCCACAGCGCGCACGTGCTGACGACGCACCTGCACACCTTCGTCGCGTCCATGCAGGCCAACTACGCCGGCGCGCTCGGCCTGGCCTACATCAACATCATGTACGCCCCCTACCTCCGCGGCATGCCGCGCGAAGAAATCCTGCAAGTCGCGCAGGGGCTGATCTTCGGCGGCGCGCAGAACGCCTTCTCGCGCGGCGGGCAGACCATCTTCCTGGACTTCAACATCCACACCGGCGTCCCCGCCTACCTCAAGACCGTCCCGGCGGTCGGCCCCCGCGGCAAGTACATGCTCCGCCGCGCCGACGGCACCGTCGAGCGCCTCGAAGAACGCATCCGCCCCGAAAAGGACGCCTCCGGCAACCGCCTCATGGAGCTGTACCTCCGCGACGCCGACGGCACCGACCGCTGCGTCCTGCGCGAACTCCCCGACGCCAAGCGCGGCATGGCCCTCGACCCCGCCGTCGAAGCCGACCTCGCGGCCCGCGGCGAAAAAATCCTCACCTACGGCGACTTCGAAGAAGAAGCCCGCGAGATGACCCGCGCCCTTCTCGAAGTCTGGGAAGCCGGCGACGCCAACGGCCACGTCTTTGAATTCCCCAAGTGCGACTTCCACGTCAGCGCCGAAACCTTCACCGACCCCGCCCAGCTCGCCATCTACGAGCGCGCCTGCGAAGTCGCCTCCCGCAACGGCTCCGTCTACTTCATCTTCGACCGCGACGAAGTCACCCTCTCCGCCTGCTGCCGCCTGCGCACCACCATCCAGGACAACCACATGATGCGGCACCCCGAATCCATGCGCTTCTGCGGCTTCCAGAACGTCACCATCAACATCCCCCAGTGCATGTACCGCGCCGCACGCGCCGGCCGCAAGACCCTCGACGGCCTCCTCGACGAAATCGACCGCATGATGGACCTCGCCGTCAAGGCCCACGAACAGAAGCGCCGCCGCATCGCCGAAATGCTTTCCGGCCCCGGCTTCCCCCTCTGGCAGATCGGCAAGATGGCCAACGACGGCAAACCCTACGTCGACCTGTCCACCGCCACCTACATCATCGGCCTCATCGGCGTCAACGACGCCGTCCGCTTCCTGACCGGCGAAGAATTCCACGAGAGCCCGGCCGCGCTGCGCCTCGGCGAAAAAATCGTCGCCCACATGTACCTGCGCGCCAAGAAACTCTCCGTCAAGCACCAGATGAAGCTCACCCTCGAAGAATCCCCCGCCGAATCCGCCGCCCGCCGCCTCGCCAAGGCCGATTTGGTATACTACCGTCCCGAAGCCCTCACCGTCTTCAAGGGCGGCTCCGAAGACGTCGCCTACTATACAAATTCCGTCCACCTCTCCGCCGACGCCCCCGTCACCCTCGTCGAACGCATCCGCAAGCAAGCCCGCTTCCACTCCCTCATCGAATCCGGGGCCATCACCCACGCCTTCATCGGCGAACAGCGCCCCTCGCCCGCCGCCATCGACCGCCTCGTCCGCGACACCTTCTTCCGCACCCAGTCCGCGCAGCTCGTCCTTTCCCCCGAATTCACCTACTGCCTCGAATGCGGCCACAACATGCGCGGCCTCCAGCACCGTTGCACCGTCTGCGGCTCCGCGAACGTCGAAGGCGAGACCCGCGTCGTCGGCTACTTCTCCAAAGTCAAGAATTGGAACAAGAGCAAACGCGACGGCGAACTCCCCGCCCGCCAACGCGGCCACTACGCCGTGGAGCCCGCCGACTGCGCCGCCCCATCCGCCGCCCCCTCCGCAGTCCCGTCCGTCCCGGTTGTCCCGGTCGTCCCGTCCTCCCCCTCCACCACCCCTTCCGCGGAGCCCGCCCATGTCTGACAAACTCTTCCAAATCCACGTCTTCGGCAAACCCGGCTGCGCCAAGTGCCACACCCTGCAAGGGCGGCTCGACGACCTCCTCTCCGAGCCCGAGTGGTCCGACTTCGAAAAAATCTACCACGACCTCGAAACCGAAGACGGCCTGGTTGCCTTCTGCGACGCCGAATGCCTGAACCCCCAACGCGTCCCCGGTTTTTACGTCTCCAAACTCGACCCCTCCACCGGCGAACAGCGTCCCCTGGTGAACCCCACCCCCGACACCCCCGACCCGGCCACCGGCAACAGCGCCCTCTACACCTGGGTCGGCCTCCAGACCGACTATTCCCCCGCCGGCCGCGGCGTCCTCACCCCCCGCATGATCGAATCCACCCTCGCCAAAGCCAAAGCCCTCTGATTCCCGCCCTCCGCCCGCACCCCTGCCACCCCTCGTCGTCTCGTCGCTTCGTCGTCTCCTCCAAACACAATCCACCGCCCACTCGTCACTCGTCTCTCGTCACTCGTCACTCCTTGCGCGCCCATGCTCTCCCCCGTCGCCGCCATCCTCCCCGACGCCTCCATGGTCGACTTTCCCGGCCGCCTCGCCGCCGTCCTCTTCCTTCCCGGCTGCCCCTTCCGCTGCGGCTATTGCCACAACCCCGAGCTCTGGAACCCGAACCTCCCGCGCCTTTCCTGGACCGACCTCGACGCCGCCTGCCGCCGCTTCCGCGACAACTGGACCGAGGCCGCCGTCATCACCGGCGGCGAACCCACCCTCTCCTCCGACCTCCCCGACCTCGTCGCGCGCCTGAAGCGCCACGGCCTCGCCGTCAAACTCGACACCAACGGCTCCAACCCCGACCTCCTGGCATCCCTTCTCCCCTCCCTGGACTACGTCGCGATGGACATCAAATGCCCTCCCGCCGACTATCCCCTCCGCACCGGCTTTTCCGACCTCCCCGCCCTCGAACGCTCCATCGCCTTGGTCAAGACCCTCGGTCCCCGCGGCGAATTCCGCACCACCGTCCTCCCCGCCTGGCACCCTCCCGCCACCATCCAGGACATGGCCGAGTGGGTCCACGCTCTCGGCGATGGCGCACCCGCGACCCACTGGTACCTCCAACCCTTCCGCCCCCTCGACACCCTCCCCGACCCAACCTTCCGCACCCTTCCCGCCCCCACCTCCGCGTCCCTCCGCGCCCTCCTCCCCCCCCTGGCCCCCCACGTCCTCCACCCCTCCCTCCGCGGCGATTTCTGACCCGTCCCCCCCGGACTTTGGAGTTGTCCGGCGACCCCTTTCGATTTCTTGCCGGCCGTGCGTCAGGATGCCCCATGCCGGGCCGCCCGGAGGTCGGCCCCTACCAGCCCGCCGCACCATGCAAAAGACAGTGCCCCCTCCAAACCCCCTCTTTCATCCCTCCTCCGCGCCTCCGCGCGCGCTTTTCTTCTCTTCATTTCGCCCGCACCGCGGGCGCACCGCATCTTGTCACTCGTCTCTCGTCACTCGTCACTGCGCTGAGATGTCCCGAAAATTTCTGAAAATTCCTCTTGCATTCTCCCTCCCACCCGCGTATAAGTCCTTTCACGCTTTAGGCGTACCTATAGCTCAATTGGATAGAGCATCTGACTACGGATCAGAAGGTTGCAGGTTCGACTCCTGCTAGGTACGCCATTTATTTTACCCCTGAAAACCTAGGAAAATCCGAAAGTTTTCGGGGTTTTCGTTATCGGTGGCTTCGGTTGCTTTCGGCTAAAAACACCCTATTTCATACCCCCAATCTACCCCATATCTTCCCAACCCAATCTGGGCTATCTCCCCCCTCCTCCCCATTCACCGCACCACCAGCAGTTTCCCCCACCTTGTCGTGGGGCGTCCAGACAGCATCTCCCGCTTCATCTTCCATTCCTTCGTGGTGCCCTCGGAGGCGTAGAACAACGTCCCACGTCCGAATCTGGCGTTGATGGCATCGACTGTTGCCGAGAGGCGGGCGGCGGGACGGGATAGTGGGTCTCCACGAAAGAGGTCAGCTGCGGCTTCGGCACGTTCCAGACCACAGAGGAGGACGCCTGCACGGCGGTAGCGCTTGCCTTCAATGAACAGGCCTTCGGCTACTGGACGGACTGCCGACAAGATTTCGGATGTGGCGGAGGTCGGAGCCGGGAAGGAGACGGTCACGGTCAGGAACGGTGTCCACCAGTCGGAATCGTTCCAGCCGCCTGTTCCCGGCGGGGCGCATTCCTTTCCTGGACGTACACGTCGGCAACGGAGGCGACCATCCCGGCCTTGCGGATTTTCTCTGCCGCTGCGGTGGCGTAGGCAGACACAGCTTCACCCAGCCCTTGTGCATCCGTCACGGGTTTGCCGAACATGCGGGACACGTTGACCGATTGGGGATTCTCCCGTTCCAGCGGTTCGGGGGCGGTGGCAGGGATTCCCCTCAACTCCAAAGCCGTGCGTTCGAGGGTGACGGCGAAACGGCCCCGTCGGAAGAACTCCCGGCTGCACTGTGCCAACGCCCAGGCCGTGGATACCCCAGACCGTTGCAGCCTTCCCGACAGCCTTCTTCCCACTCCCCACACCTCCTCCACGGACAACCGTTCCAGCACACCACGCGGGTCGGCTGGCATCGTGTACACTCCGTCAGTCCTCTTCTTGGCAATGTGGTTGGCGATCTTGGCCAGCGTCCTCGTCGGAGCAAATCCAACTCCACAGGGAATCCCCGTCCAACGCAGCACCCGCTCCCGAATGGCCTTGCCAAGCACGTCCCAGCCGCCCGCCGGTTCCTTGTCCCCGAAGTGCAGGAAGGCTTCGTCGATGGAGTAGCGCTCCACCTTGGGCGTGAACGTTCCCAGCACCGCCGCGATACGCCCTGACATGTCGCCGTAAAGTTCGTAGTTCGACGAGCGGAACACTAGGCCGGACTTCTTCAGCTTGAAGTAGGGTGTGCCCATCTCGATGCCCAAAGCCTTGCACTCCGGCGAGCGGGAAATTACACAACCATCGTTGTTGCTTAGCACAGCCACCGGCTGCCCCTCCAAGCGGGGCTCGAAAGCCCGTTCGCAGGAAACGTAGAAGTTGTTGGCGTCCGCCAGAGCGATCATGCACTTGCCTGTTCCCCCACGGCATGGAATCTGTGGATGACTGCCGTGACCACGCCGAACACCCGCAACTCCATTCCCCTGCTGAATCGTATGTACTGATATGCCGGGTTCGCTGCCTCCAACCTCACCCATCCCCGGCCTTTGCGGAGCGTTTTGACCGTGAACTCGCCATCCACGCACGCGATGACCACGGCCCCATTCACCGGTTCCAGCGACCGGTCCACGACCAGCAAATCCCCAGACCGTATCCCTGCCCCTTCCATTGAATCTCCTTCCGCCCTGACAAAGTAGGTCGCCGCCGGTCTTGCCACCAGCTGCTCGTTGAGGTCGAGCGGCCTCTCCACATACTGCTCCGCCGGTGAGGGAAACCCAGCCACCACACATCCACCCATGAAGGGTACTTCCCGCCTGGGAATGCCCTCGGCAGCCCGCTGTGTACCTCTCGGCATTGTTATCCCATCCTTCAACTGACCTTTCGCTTTCATACCCCCATCCCATCACTTGAACCCGCGTTCAGTCAAGATCGTTTTCTCCTAGCCCCCTCGGCTTCGACTAATCAACTGGCCCGGAGCCTCCTTGCCTGCCAAAAAAACCTTCCGCTATTGCAGTTTGTGGACCGGAAGAACTTCCACTATTGCAGTTTGGAAGTCTGAAAAACTTCCGCTATTGCAGTTTGGGAGGAGGTTCGGTATAAGGACGGCATGAAACTTCAAGCCTTGCAAGAAATCCTCTTGGACCAGAAACAGCTGGAAGTCGATGCATTCAATCCGGCGGACTACTGTACCCGGCCGGAAGAGGCGCACCTGAACCTTTCGAGCAAGCTGGCGCAGGTCGTGATCGGGGTCCGGCGGTGCGGCAAGTCCACGCTGTGCATGAATGTCCTGAAGAAGTCGGGGCTGCCTTCCGCATACGTCAATTTCGACGACGAGCGCCTTGCCAAACTGACCGGCGACGACCTGAACGACCTGCTCCTTGCGCTTTACAAGGTCTATGGGGACTTCGAGGTGCTGTTCATCGACGAGATGCAGAACATCCCCGAGTGGTTCCTTTTCGCGAACCGCCTGCTGCGCCAGAAGATGCGGCTGGTCATCACCGGGTCCAACGCCAAGCTCCTGTCGGGCGAGCTTTCGACGCACCTGACGGGACGCTACATGGAAACCCGGTTGCTGCCGTTCTCGTTCCCGGAGTATTGTTCCCGCAAGGGCGTCGGAACCACGCTCCCGGCGGGCACGAAGGAAACCGCAAAGCGCATGTCCGCCTTCGATGAGTACCTGCATGGCGGCGGGTTCCCCGAATTGCTGGAGGAACGGGACCGCATCGGCTATGTCACGGCCCTCGTGCAGTCCATCGTGGAGCGCGATATCTGCGCGCGCCACAAGATCCGCAATCCGCAGACCTTGCAGGCCTTGACGGACCACATCCTGAACATCGTCCCGGCAAAAGCCACGGTGGCGGACTTCTCGCGCATCTTCAACATCGCCAGCGACCACACCACGCGCAACTACCTGTCCTTTCTTGAACAGGCCTATCTGCTGTGCGAAGTGAAGAAGTATTCCACGAAATCGGCGGAGCGACTGGTGAATGCCAAGCTGTATCCCGTGGATGTCGCTCTCATGGACATGCGCCCCAATGCCTTCGTGGGCGAAAACCTGGGCTGGCGTCTCGAAACGCTTGTCTATCTGGAACTGCGCCGGCGCCATCTGCCCGAGGGGTGCGACATCTACTACTGGGAAGACAAGACCTCGGAGGCGGATTTCCTTGTATGCAAGGGAAGGAGCGTCCAGAAAATCGTCCAGGTGTCCTACGACATATCCAATCCCAAGGTCCGGAAACGCGAACTGCGGGGAGCGCAGAACGCTGCCGACGCAACCCGATGCAAGAACCTGACCCTTGTCACCTACGACGAGCGCGGGGATGACACCACGCCAAACGGCTTGCCCATCGAGATCGTCCCCGCACACGAATGGCTCTGCCGGAAATAGGCGGGCCATTCCACCTGTTACCTCCTCCAACGCTTGGTTCGGCGCCATCCGGGCGCTTCTCCCTCCTGCCTTCGAGTGACGAGCCAGTTGGGGGCGGAGGCCTCGGCGCCTTTCTGCAACAGGGTGGCTCCGTACAGCAATCCTCTGGCTCCAGAGAGACATGTCCACTCACAGACCAGTCCTCCAGTGCGTTCGGCATAAGATTGGGGGCAAGGGCCATAAGGTGCCGTAAGCGGGACGCAAGGGGGCCATAAGGGGGCCATAAGTTCCAAGGTAAAAAAGAAGAATTTCCTAAGAAATTCAAAACATTCTTATCCATATACACTACCTTATGGCCCGCTTTTCTTGTTTTTGGAGTGTACGGAGGAATGAGATTGTTCCGTTACCTCCCGTCCATTGGATAATAGAGAGTCACAAGGGCCCATAAGTCACAACCTAAACAAGGGAGTATAATTGTAGCAAAAACTTGTGGCCCTCTTACGGCCCCTTATGGCCCGACACAGGGCCATAAGTCCTCCTGCGTCTCCCGTAGAACAGAAATAGGCCACTTGGGCATTTGGGCCTAATGGGGTTTATCGGGCCTTGTCTGGATGGCTGATGTCATGGAACGGGAAGGATTATCCCATATAGATTCGGCAGAGAGAGGGGATAAGAGGTGAAAAATTCCAGAATTTGTTCAATGAACGTATTGAGGAATCTTCTTCATGGAGTATAGTGTAAAATGAACCAAGTGAGTCTCCGATATGTCACTGCCAACATCAGCATTAGAATACATCCGTCACCTGTACAGCATGGCCGACAAAGACCAGAAAAGGGCTTTCGTGGACTGGATCACCAACGAGGCATCGGAGGAGAAGCCGGGGGTGCTCACTTCCGTGGAAAAGGCGATGCCCATATTGTCTCCCGTCTCCACATGCCCCAGGTGCGGTGGCACCCAGTTCGTCAAGAACGGGAAGCGGAACGGACGGCAACGATTGATCTGCAAGCAGTGCAAAAGGACCGTCGGCTTGACGCAGGACACTCCCATGTTTGCGACAAAAAAGCCGTATATCACTTGGAAGACATTCGTTCATTGCATGGAGACCCACAAGTCCATCCGGCGTACAGCCTCCATGTGCAACATCAGCCTCCCGACCGCCTGTGCCTGGAAGCGCAAGTACCTCCAGGCCATGGGCAACGTAGCGAAGAGCATGGTCCGACGCCTGAAGGAGCAAGGGCAGGTGAAGAAGGAGCTGGATTGGCCAGCCCTGGACAGGATCATCAAGGAGAATATCCAAAACTGCTACAAGGCCAGATACACCCGGAGAAAGCCTTCACGGCCTCTGGTTTTTCCGGGAGACTATCCCGTTCCCCGCTGTCCCGAGCGAGACATGTGGCTCAATCCAATGGTAGGGCATCCATACTCGTATTGAACAATTCACACGCATCACACCCCCACTTACTGAAAGCGAAAACTGTCCGAGTTTCACCAACCATTTTCAAATCGATACACAGAGATTTCGATAAAGTTTTTGGATTGACGCATATTTGGCAGAATATCTTTGTCTTTTATTTGTGAGTCATTGCAGTTTGTACAAATAGATGTAAATTGCAGCGAAAATGTTGATATAATAACTTGTTGTATTTGTATTGTTTTATCTTGATTCGCTTTATGCGATGGGAATGAGGTTCTGGTTGGGTTGTGCTGCGCGCACATGTCTTTGCCGGGACGAAGAACTTATCCGTAAATAATCATCACTTTGTTGAGAGTGATGAGGGCGGCAGCCAAGTGTAGCAGCCCTACGAAGGACCGGTCTG
>CACXEY010000134.1 GCA_902766695.1 uncultured bacterium | reverse complement strand
GAAATGCCGCGCCCGATAGCGTGATACAGTGCGGGGCGTTTTTCAGCGTATATCCACCACTTTTCCGGCAATGGTTTCCGCAAAACATATTCGCCGTTCGGCTTGAGCCTTTGTCTCTCAGGCTTGACCTTTTCCTCAACGATTGTGAATGCATCCGGGTACTGCATTGCCCGCTCAAGAGGCCAGTCAAAGAAGTTGATAACCCATCGGGATGGTTTTTGCCGCGGGTTGGTGTTCAAATCCTCTCCGTTGAGGTACGGATAGAGGACCTCGGAGTTTTTGGAATCTTTTTCGATGAGGGTCTGTGCTTCGGCTTCGGTGAGGGTGAAGCCCAAGCCGAGGACAATGGAGCCTTGGTATGTTTGCTCCTCATTCGCCACAAGTTTGGCAGGCGTCCATTCGTCTTGCGAGGAAAGGAGGGGAGAAACCATGTCGACTTCGTTTCCACTCAAGCGCCTCTTGCCCCGCCAATCGCCCTTTCTCATGAATACGGGCGAGATGGAGACGGCAGCGACGCCAGGCCAGGGCATGTTTGGGAAGGCGGAATAGATGGAGCCGCCTGCCTTGACCAGGCGCTCCAGGCCGACCCGGCGGGTCGCGCCTTCGGCGATGGTGTTGCAGGCGATGAGGCCGAAGCAGCCGCCTGGGCGGAGGAGGGAGAAGGCGCGGAGGTAGAAATAGGCGACTAGATCGGCGGAGCCGCGGGTGCCGTCGGCAAGGTGCCAGAGGAGGTAGTCGCGGTAGGCGGTGCCGAAGTTGCCGGTGATGTGCTGTCCGCCCATGAAGGGAGGATTGCCGACGATGGCGTCGAAGCCGCCCTGGTCGAAGATTTCGGGGAATTCGATGGCCCAGTGGAAGGGGCAGCGGGGTTCGGTCTGGCCGGGAGGGAGGTCGCAGGCGAGGTCGGCGAGGGTTTGGCGGCGGACGAATGCGGCCTTGAAGGATTCGGCCCGGGGATCAAGCAGGATGCCGGCGGAGAGGGCGGCGGCGTCGAGGGCGTCTGGGGTTTTTCGGGTGGGCTTGCCGAGGGCCAGGACGGTGCCGGTGAAGGCGTCGGCCATGTGGCGGACGTTGGCGGTGAGTTTCCGCGCGGTTTCGTTGTGGGCCATCTGGAGGCGGACGTCGGCGATGTCGCGGACCTTGGCGTCGCGTATGGCGCGGCGCTCGGCGGCGGCCTCCGCGATGGCCTTGCGGATGACGGGGGCGGCGAGGTTGCCGGCGGCGCGCGGGGAGGGCTTCATGCGGAACTGGGCCAGCTGTTCGGCGTCGGTGACGCCGAGGAGGGAATCGCCGGACTTGAGGTTGTGGTCGAGGAACCCGAAGGGGCGGCCCTTGGAGATGGTGACGAGCCAGAGGGAGAGTTTGGCCAATTCGACGGCGAGGGGGTTGATGTCGACGCCGTAGAGGCATTTTTCGGCGACGAGGCGGCGGGCGGCGGCGAGGCGCTCGTCGGGGGAGCGGCCCATGGGGTCGTTGGGCGGGGAATCGGCGACGGAGCCGTCGGAATCGATGGAACGGCCGGCTTTTTCGGCGGTGTCCCAGGCGTCGACGAGGCGGTCGGCGAGGTAGCGGCAGGCCTGGACGAGGAAGGCGCCGGAGCCCATGGCGGGGTCGCAGATCTTGAGGTCGAGCAATGCGGCGGGGGATTTGAGTTTCCAGCCGGCGCGCGGGGCACCGGAGGCGGGGCCGTCGTAGACGACGGGTTCGAGGGCCTCCTTGACGATCATTTCGGTGAGGGCCTTGGGGGTGTAGTGGGTGCCGGAGCTCCGGCGGTCCCGTCCGGCCGTGACGTAGAAGGAGCCTTTGTGGAGGACGACCGGCTCGCCCCACTCGCTTGTGCGCATCCAGTTGAGGAAGGGAAGGATTCGCTCCAGGAGGGTGCGGTCGCCGCGGCAGACTTTTTCCAGGCGGGGGAGGAGGTCGGGGTCGGGAGGGGCGTCGAATTCGCGTTCGACGGCGGTGCGCCCCGTGGCTTCCCGGACGCGGGCGAGGAGTTTTCCGCGGGAATCGAGGGCGAGGGATTCGAGTTCGGAGAGGGGGATTTCGGGGTTGTGGCGGGATTTGCCGCCCTTGAGGCCGAGGAGGGTTTCGGTGGCGCGGGCGCCGGTGAACTCGAGGAGGCCTTCGTAGATGTAGCCGATCTGTTCCACGTCGAGGGAGCGGAAGGAAAGGTGGAGGGCCCCGTTCTTCTGTTTGAGCACCTGGAGGGATTCGAGGAGGAGGAGGACGGTGCGGTTGTCGATGGGCAGGGGCGGGGGATTGTCGCTCTGCCAGCCGAGCTCCCGGAGGCGGCCTTCGAGGAAGGGGAATTTGTCGGGGTCGAAGAGGCTGCCGCCCATCGCGGGGAGGCGGAGTTCCGGGTGTTCGATCCCGGCGTAGACGGCCCGGAAGGCGGCGAGGAGGCGGGCCCAGGCATCGAAACGGCGTTCGAGGACTTCGGCGCCGAACTTGTCGGCGTCTTCTTCGAGGCGCTTGCGGAGGGTCGAGACGGCATAGGCGTCGTCGTAGGCGCGTTCGCCCAGGAGGAGGAGGCCGCGCTCTTCCGCGCAGAGGAGGAAGACGAGGCGCATCATGACCGTGAGGGCGGCCTCGTAGAGGGTCTCGGGGGCGACGCCGGAGAGCCATTGGCGTCCGGAATCGAGGTCGGCGCGGTCGAAGCCTTCGAGGAGGACTTCGACGGCGGTCATCACCTGGCGGCCGAGGGTGTCGGTGACTTCTTCGAGATGGGCGAGGGATTCGTCGAGGAGGCGGGGGAGGCGTTTTGCCGGCGCGCCGGAGAAGCGTTGCCAGCCCAGGAGGGAGACGAATGCGCGCAGGGTTTCGTCTTCCTGGAACCACAGGCGGGCGTGCCAGGTGGCGGTGCCGGAAAGGGAGCCTGCCGGGGCGGCGTTGACCAGGACCCACTGTTCGCCGTTTGAGACGAGGCCGAGGCGGATTCCGTGGGCCCGGCAAAGGCGCGTCATCTTTTCGACGGCGGAATCCTTCCATTCGCCGTCCCCGTCGCGTCCGTGGGGCTTCGTCCCCGCGGGGAGGAATTTCACGAAAAGCGAGGGGCGGCCGGACTCGTCCTCCAAGGCGAAGTCGGGAGAAAAGGAGCCGAGGCCGCCCTCTCCCCGGACTTGCCAGCCTGAACCGGGGAGGAGGGATGCGTCGGGGAAGCGGAGGCCCACCCGCAGGACGGCCAGGAGCCAGGCCCGGTGCAGTTCGGGAAAGCGGGAGAAACCGGATTCGCAGGCGTCGACCCATTCGCCGTAATAGACGGAAAGTTCGCGCCGGACGCGCCTGTCCAGTCCGTCGAGTCCCGCCGGGAAGGCTTCGTCGAGGACCGACGAGGCCAGGAAGGGGCCGGAGATTTCGACCAGGCCCAGCCAATCGCAATGGTGGAAGGAGGTTTTCACGCCGGCGCCCCCCAAGACCTGGTCTCGGGGACCAGGAAGAGAACGGCGGCGGGGAAGGTGAGGGGGCGCGGATCCGCATAGTGGCGGGCGATCAGGGCGGTTTCCTGTTCCCGCTCGGCGGGAATCTGGGAGAGGCGGGCGCGGAGGGCGGCGAAGTCGCGTTTCAGTTCGCGGACGTCTTCTTCGCCGAAGCCGAAGGTCAGCTGGGTGTAGCGGGCGGTGTCGTTCTCAAGGTCCAGCTCCTTGCGGATGTTCCGTTCGAGGTCGTCGAGCAGGTCGTTGAGGTCCCGGATTTCCGATTCCTTCCGGCGGGAGAGGGTGGAAAGGAGGTTTGCCAGGCGTTCGTTCGAGCGGGTTTCGTAGGCGCGGGCGATGGAGGATTCGTATTGGGCGAAGCGGTGCTTCAGGACGGCGAAGGCATGTTCGGGGACGTCGTCGAGCGGATGGGAGGCGGCGATGAGCTGCTGGAGGCGGCCGATGCCGGGTTCGCGCCTGTAGGTGTCGCTCTTCAACTCGCCGCCGGAACAGGTGAGTTCTTCGTGCAGGCGGAGGTGGTCGCCGCCGACGATCATGAGGCGGCTCCAGACGCACGCCATCGGGTTCTCCAGTCCGGGAACGGAGCGGACCGCGACGCGGTTGAGTTTGGAGCCGGGGCCGCTTTTCCAGATTTCTTCGCGCAAGAGGCGGAGGGACATCCGGACGAGGGCGTGGTTGAGGTGGGCCAGGACGACGTCGTCGCGGTCCTTGGCCGCCGCGCCATCGAAGACGACGGGGCGGATTTCCTTGGTGTGGGGATGGGCCAGGCCGACGCGGGCGGCCCGCCAGGAATCGGTGAAGGGCGGTACGTGCCAGGCGGTGCCGGGCGGGAGGCCGGGGACGTCGGCGGGGACGAGGGCGGGTTTGCCGGCGAGGGCCAGGGCCGTTTCGACGGTGCGGCGCACGTTTTCGGGGGAAAGGTTTTCGGCCGTGCGCGAGGAGAGGAGGTTCTCGTGGAGTTTCGCGAGGCGCTCCGAGAACTCCTTTTCCATGGCCAGCATCCGCCGGGCGCGTTCGCGGCGGGCGCCCTGGACGTCGGCGTCGAGGCGGGAGGAATCGCCGAGCATGGCGTTCTGGATTTGTTCGTTGAGGATGCCGCCGACGCTGCCGAGGTCTTCGCGGATCGCTTCGACCTTCCGCGCGGCCCGGAGGAGGAAGTAGCCGTCGCCTTCGATGTCGCCGATGGAGCGGGCGTCCGCGGAGGCGGGGTCGAAGCCCCGGCCCACCGGGTGCCAGACGAAGACGGATTTCGAGCGCTGGCCATGGCGGTCGATGCGGCCGTTGCGCTGCTCCATGACGTTGGGATTCCAGGGGATTTCGACGTGGATGAGGTATTTGCAGAAGTTGTGGAGGTTGATGCCCTCGGAAGCGGCGTCGGTGGCGAGCAGGATGCGCACGGGGGAGGCCGGGCCGGGTTTCGTCTGGAAGGCGTCGATGACCGCGTCGCGTTCCTCGCGGGGGAGGGAGCCGTGCAGGACCATCAGGGCGTCCCCGCCGTAGCCGTGGTTCGCGAGAATGGTCCGGAGCCACACGAGCGTGTCCATGAATTCCGTGAAGAGAATCACGCGTTCGGCGTTGGGCGCGCCGCCGGTCTCGAGATGGGCGTGCAGCCATTGCAGGATGGCGCGGGCCTTCGAGTCTTCGGAGGCCGCGTGGCGGCGGGCCCAGTCGCAGAGCTCGCCGAGCATCCGCTCCTCGTCCGGGGACAGCGGGGAGGAGAGCCCCGCGTTCTTTTCGAGGGCTTCGTCTTCGGCTTCCTCCACCTCGCGTTCGTCGGCGGCATCCTCGCGGGCGCGGCGGATGGCGTCGTAGAGGGATTTTTCGTCGCGGGGACCGAAGGGGCGTTGGCGGCCCCCCGCCAGCGAGAGGCGGTATTTTTCGAGCGTGCGGGCGAAAGCGGCGGGAGAGGAGAAGAGGCGCTTCTTCAGGAGCAGCATCACGAAGGCCGTGCCGAAACGGGCGCGGGATTGGCCCGCGGCGGCAAGGCGGGAATCCATGAAGCGCTTGAGCAGGGAGTGGATGCGGCGTTCTTCGTCCGTGTAGTCGATTTCGAGGGGCAGGAGTTCGCGCTTGGGGAAGACGGGGTTCCCGCCGGCATCCACGATGTCCCGTTTCAGGCGGCGGACCATGACCTGGCGGAGTTGGGACGGACTCGGGTCCACCGTGCGGGCGAAGCGCTGGTTGTCCAGGAGTTCGAGGAGGGAGGTGAAGGATTCCCTGTAGCCGTTGTGCGGCGTGGCCGAAAGGAAGAGGTGGTGGGTGAAATGCGGGGCGATGCGCTGGATGGCCTGGGTGCGGAGGCTCGCCTTCGCGTATTGGCCGCGGCCGGCGGGGGCGACGTTGTGGGCTTCGTCGACGATGAGGATGTCGAATTTGCGCGGATAGGTCACTTCCGGGGGGAGGGCGTCCTTCAGGAGGCGGAAGCCTTCGCCCTGCTTGATCCAATCCATTGAGGCGACGAGGAAGGGAAAGGCCGTCCAGGGATTGGCCTGTATGCCCCGCTCCCGGCGGAAGTCCCGGATGAAATCGCCGTCGATGATGCGGAACGGGAGGCCGAACTTGTCGTGCATCTCGCGCTGCCAGTTGGTGAGATCCGATGCCGGGGCCACGACCAGGACGGTGCGGGCACGGTGGCGGAGCAGCAATTCCTGGACGACCAGTCCCGCCTCGATCGTCTTGCCGAGGCCGGTGTCGTCCGCGATCAGGAGGTTGACGCGGGCCATGTCGATGGCGCGGACGAGCGGGTCGAGCTGGTAGTCCTCGATGGCGATGCCGCTCCTGAACGGGGAGAGGAGGTTGGCACGGTCGACGTTCGTGGCAATGCCCCAGCGGACGGCGTTCAGGAAGGCGTCCAGCTGCTCGTTGCGGTCGTGTCCCTCGACCGACGGGAGACCGGCCTTTTCGAGGATGCGTGCGCCGGGTTCGATTTGCCAGACCACCGAAAGCTGTTCGCCGCCCGCGTCTTCTTCGATCGACTCGAGCGTCACGAGGTCCTGTTCGCGGTAGGTGTCGCCACCGGGATGGTGCGGATGGACTTCGGAAACGAGCCATTGCCGGCGGCGGACTTCCACCAGTTCCCCCGGCTCGGGGACACGCCTGGAATCGAAGACGGGAACGGGGCTATGGGACAGGGACATCCGCACCCTCCGCCAGCAAGCCCAATTGCTTCAAATGCAGCATGAAAGTTTCGCCGATCAGCCGGCCGAGCTGGACGGGGACGGCATTCCCGATCATCTTCCCCAGGAGGGAAATGTTGGCGGGTTCCCCTTCGGGGAGGAACTGGTAGTCCCCCGGGAAGCCCTGGAAGAGGGCACCCTCCCGGACGGAAATGGCGCGGTTCTGGGAGGGATGCCCGAAGCGGCCGTTGCCGAATCCGTAGAACTGGGTCGTCATGGTCGGCGCCGGCTTGTCCCAGCTCATGCGGCCGTAGACGCCGCCGTAGGTTTTCCCCGTGGATTTGCGGTGGCACTCCGCAACCAGCGACGCGGGCCAGTCGCGCCAGGTGCCGCCCGGTTTGGAGGCACGGATGCGCCGCATGTTGAGAGGGGAAAGGGCCGCGCAGAAATGCAGGCGGTCGTGCGGGTCGCGGCATCCGGCCTTCAGCTCCGGCAAATCCCCGATGATTTCCCTGACGGTCTGCACATGCACGTTTTCCGGAGGGGGGGGAACCTGGATGTCCCCGAACGCCGAGGCCACCAGGACCACCCGCTGGCGCAATTGGGGCAGACCGTATTTCGGGCAATCCACGACCTGGTGGCAGACATGGTAGCCGAGGCCGCGGAGGGTGTCGGTGAAGCGCGAAAAGACCTTTTGCCCTTCGAGCTTGGGGACGTTCTCCATCGTGACCAACCCGGGGCGGGTTTCCCGGACAAGGCGGGTGAAGTGGTCCAGCAGCAACCAGCGCTTGTCGCGCCAGGTCGCCTTCTGGTTGTATTTCGAGAAAGTCTGGCAAGGGGCGCATCCGGCGAGAAGCGAAACGCGGCCAGGCCGGAAATGGCAGGCGATTTCTTCCGCCGCGACGTCGGTCACGGACCTGTGGAGGAAGAGCGCGTGGTTGTTGTGCTCGTAGGCGTACCGGCAACGAACGTCGAAGTCGATGCCCATCCGCACGTCGATGCCGGCCTGGCGCAGGCCACACGTCAACCCCCCGCCGCCGCAGAAAAGATCGACGGCGTCAATCCCGGCAAACTTGTCATTGCTTCTCGTCAATCCGGTTCAAGTCTCCTCTTCCATTATTACCAAACGGCTCTGCGATGCCCAATCTTTTCTTCGCGGAGGCCGGTGCATGGTGCGTACATGCAATGGGAGGCGAGAAACGGCAGGTTTTCGGACTTTCGGGAAAACACCCGGAAGTTTGAAAGACGGGTTGACGCGTGGGACGGGGTGGATTTCGCGACAACGCAAACTTGAGGGAAGATTACCGTAACTTTGAAGGATCGGGGCATGGAAATAGAACGGAATGGGTATTTGGGCGAGCTGGTCGAGCGCAAGGGCAACGGCTTGGTGAAGGTCGTGACCGGCATCCGCGAGGATTACGTCCTGGACAACCTCGCACAGATCCTCTGTTCCGGCGTCGGCTCGCTCACGAATCCGCACAAGCTCGTGGCATCCCTGCGGTCCGTGCAGGGCGTCAGGACGAACGACTACGCCGTCCAGCGGCTTCTCGACGGACTCGAGGACGCCTTCCTGTTCCGCAGGGCAGGTCCATCACGACCTGAAAGGCGTGGGGGGCGGAGAGGGTTTTCTGCATGCGGGAAAGGGCGGGGTGCGTCAAGCTTTTCCGAATGATGATTTGGAATGGTGATTACCATTGCAAATTGTTATTTGGAATGGTTTCAAAAGGGGAGAGAGAGGGATGGGGCGCGACTTGAAGTCCCACCTTCCAGAGAGGCGGTGGAATGTGTTTGGGAAGCGGGAGGGGCCGCCCGCGCTCCCAGAGGGGAAATGTCCACAAACTCCAAATGTCCAGAATTGTCCACAAATGCAAATGAAAATGGAAAAGGGGACGAAAAAGGCCGTCCGGGGAGGGGCGGCCTGGGGGGGCGGGGCGGGGGTCAGCCGGCGAGGGAGCCCATGATGGAGACGAGGGGCATGAAGAGGGCGATGACGATGGAGCCGACGACGACGGCCAGGAAGATGATGAGGAGAGGCTCGATGATGGAGGTCATGGAGGCGACGGCGTTGTCGACGTCTTCATCGTAGGAGTCGGCCACCTTCATGAGCATGTCGGGGAGGGCGCCGGTTTCTTCGCCGACTTCGACCATGGAGATGACCATGGGGGGGAAGACTTTGCTGGAAGCAATCGGCGGGGCCATGTTTTCGCCTTCCTTGACGGCGTCGTGGATGGTGGTGACGGCCTTGGAGATGACTTCGTTGCCGACGGTTTCCTTGACGATGTTCAGGGCTTGCAGGACGGGGACGCCGGCGCCCATCAGGGTGCCGAGGGTGCGGGTGAAGCGGGAGATGGAGTTCTTGGTGACGAGGTTGCCGAAGACGGGGGCGTGGAGTTTGAAGTAGTCGAGGCCGTAGCGGCCTTTCTTGGTCATGGCGACGAGTTTGAGGACGCCGACGAGGACGGCGATGCCGATGAGGACGAAGGGGAATTTGGTCTTGAGGACTTCGGAGACGTTCATGACGAACTGGGTGATGGCGGGCATGCCCTTGCCGCCCATGAGGTCGCCGAAGATTTCGGAGAATTTGGGGACGATGTAGGTCATCAGGAACATGAGGATGCCGACGGCCATGACGAGGACGACGAGGGGGTAAGTCATGGCGGATTTGACCTTGCCCTTGATTTTCTCGGCCTTTTCCTGGAATTCGGAGAGGCGGGCGAGGACGACGTCGAGGACGCCGCCGACTTCGCCGGCCTTGACCATGTTGACGAAGAGGCGGTCGAAGATCTTGGGGTGCGCGGCGAGGGCTTCGGCGAAGGTGGAGCCGGATTCGATGGAGTCGGCCATCTGGGAAAGGGCGTCCTTGAGGGCGGCGTTCTTTTCCTGGCGCTGGAGGACGCGGATGGCCCGCATGAGGGGAAGTCCGGCGTTGACGAGGGTGGACATCTGGCGGGTGAAGACGGTGAGGTCTTTGGTCTTGACGCGGCCGCGGAGGAATTTGGGGAGTTTGATCTCCATGTTCATGCCGCCGGACTTGGGCTTCTTGGCGGAGGCGGCGGAGCCGGAGCCGGAGACGGCTTCGACCTTGGACGGGAAGAGGGATTTTTCGCGGATGCGGGCGATGGCGGCGGACTGGTTCTCGGCCTCGATTTCGCCCTGGACTTGTTTGCCCTTGGAATCGAGGGCGGTGAAGGTGAAGCGTGCCATGGGGGGTCTCCTTTTCTCTAGTTCAAATTATTTGGAAACAAAAAAGACAAATTTGGATGGACAAAGAGGCCAAACAAATGAAGCCCGTTGGGCGAGACGGCCGCTGTCCTCCGCTTTCCCATATTTTCTTCCGTGACTGGGAAAGAAAATGGAAGGCGGGCAGGGGGGCCGAAGGGATTTTTTGTCTGCCCGATTTGTTTCATTTTCAAAATTTGTCTTTTTTGTTTCCCCAATGTCTCAGGTGTACTTGAGGACTTCTTCGACGGTGGTGTAGCCGTCGAGGATGCAGCGGATGCCGTCTTCGCGGAGGGTGCGCATGCCCATCTCGACGGCTTTGTCGCGGATGACGAGGGTGGGGCGGCGCTGGTTGATGAGCTCGCGGATGGGGTCGGTGACGCGGAGGTATTCGTAGATGCCGCGGCGGCCTTTGTAGCCGGTCTGGTTGCAGTAGGAGCAGCCGGCGCCGTAGTAGAAGGGGCGGCCGCCGACTTGTTTTTCGGTGAGGCCGAGCTGCTGGAGGATTTCGGGGGTGGGTTGGTATTCGGTCTTGCAGTTGGTGCAGATGGTGCGGACGAGGCGCTGGCCGAGGACGGCTTCGAGGGTGGAGGCGATGAGGAAGGGTTCGACGCCCATGTCGATGAGACGGGTGACGGCGCCGGCGGCGTCGTTGGTGTGGAGGGTGGAGAAGACCAAGTGGCCCGTCAGGGAGGCCTGGATGGCGATTTCGGAGGTCTCGATGTCGCGGATTTCGCCGACCATGATGATGTCGGGGTCCTGGCGGAGGAAGGCGCGGAGGACTTTGCCGAAGGTGACGCCGATGGCTTCGTTGATGGGGACCTGGACGATGCCGTCGATGTCGTATTCGACAGGCTCTTCGGCGGTGAGGAGTTTGTGTTCGACGGTGTTGAGGCGGCGGAGGGCGGAGTAGAGGGTGGTGGTTTTGCCGGAGCCGGTGGGGCCGGTGACGACGACGATGCCGTTGGGCTTGGAGATGTCTTCGGTGAAGTATTGGTAGATGTCGTCGGGCATGCCGATGTTTTCGAGGTCGAGGGAGACGACGGAGCGGTCGAGGACGCGGAGCACGACGGATTCGCCGAACTGGGTCGGGAGGGTGGAAACGCGGAAGTCGATCATGCGGCCGGCGACGGGGAGCTGGATGCGGCCGTCCTGGGGGACGCGGCGCTCGGCGATGTTGAGGCCGGAGATGACTTTGACGCGGGAGATGACGGGCAGGGCGAGGTGGCGGGGCGGGGGGGCCATTTCGTAGAGGGCGCCGTCGACGCGGTAGCGGATCTTGAATTCGTCTTCGAAGGGTTCGAAGTGGATGTCGGAGGCGCGGTCCTGCACGGCCTGGAGGAGGACGAGGTTGACGAAGCGGACGACGGGACGGGAGTTGGCCGCGGCTTCCATGGAGGCGATGTCGTCGCCCCGCGCGCCGGATTCGAGGAGTTCGCCGGCGTCGCCGAGTTCGTTTTCGAGGCCCTTGAAGACTTCTTCCATGGAGGCGTCTTCGGTGCCGTAGTAGCGGGCGATGGCGGCGTTGATGGCGTCGGTGGAGTCGACGGCGAAGAGGACGTCCTTGGAGAGGACGAAGTGGATCTCGTCGGTGGTCTCGGGGGAGAGGAGGTCGCCGCAGGCGAGGGTGATGGTATTGCCGTCGGCCGCGACGGGGATGACGGTGTACATGCGGGCGACGGAGCCGGGGACGGTCTGGAGGACGTCGGGGGAGATGCTCATGTGCTCGAGGTCGACGCGCTCGGCGCCCATGAGCTGGGCGATGATGTCGAGGACCTGGTCGGAGGTGAGCAGCTCGAGTTCGACGGCGATGTCCTTGACGGGCTTGCCGGTGCGCTCGTGTTCGTCGGTGATCTCGGCGGCCTGGGCTTCGTCGATGATGCCGTTGCGGACGAGTTCTTCGAGAAACATGTCGGTGTATTCGGCCATGGTGGGGGTCCTGAGGTTACGGGTTGTTGCGGATGGTTTGCATGACTTCTTCGGTGTCCTGCGCCTTGGTGACGAGGTCTTCGTAGGCGATCTTGCCGCCGCGCCAGAGGTCGATGAGGTGGGAGTCGAGGGTCTGCATGCCCCATTTGCCGCCGGTCTGGATGTCGGAGGTGATGCGGAAGGTCTTGTTGTCGCGGATGAGGGAGCGGATGGACGGGGTCGCGATCATGAGTTCGAAGGCGGCGATGCGGCCGGGGCCGTCCTTGCGCGGGAGGAGGATCTGGGAGATGACGGCGACGATGGAGGTGGACAGCTGGGTGCGGATCTGTTCCTGCTGGTTGGTGGGGAAGGCGTCGACGATGCGGTCGACGGTGCGGGCGGCGCCGGTGGTGTGGAGGGTCGCAAAGACGAGGTGGCCGGTTTCGGCGGCGGTGATGGCGGCTTCCATGGTCTCGAGGTCGCGCATTTCGCCGACGAGGATGACGTCGGGGTCCTGGCGGAGGGCGCGGCGGAGGGCCTCGGAGAAGGTGGGGACGTCGGTGCCGATTTCGCGCTGGGTGACGACGGATTTTTTGTGGGTGTGGTAGTATTCGATGGGGTCTTCGATAGTGATGATGTGGCAGTCGCGTTCCTGGTTGATGATGTTGAGCATGCTGGCCAGGGTGGTGGTTTTGCCGCTGCCGGTGGGGCCGGTGACGAGGATGAGGCCGCGGGGCTTGAAGAGGAGGTCGTGGACTTGCGCGGGGAGGCCGATCTGCTCGAGGGTGAGCATTTTGGACGGGATCTGGCGGAGGACGAGGCCGACGTGGCCTTTCTGGCGGAAGATGCTGACGCGGAAGCGGGCGAGGTCTTTGTAGGGGAAGCCGAAGTCGGCGCCGCAGTGCTCGCGGAGGCCGCGCTGGTGTTCTTCGGGGGTGATGGCGAGCATGAGGCGCTCGGTGTCGGCGGGGGTCAGGGGCGAGGCGTCGATGGGGACGAGGGCGCCGCTGATGCGCATGACGGGGGGGAGGCCGACGGCGAGGTGCAGGTCGGAGGCGTTCTCGCGGACGGCCAGGTCGAGGAGGTCGTCCATGGAGATGTCGGAGGATTGGAGGATGTCGCTCATCAGTTGCTGTCCCCCATGGTGACGCGGAGGACTTCGGAGAGGGTGGTGAGGCCGGCGGCGACTTTGCGGAGGCCGTCTTCGCGCAGGGTGCGCATGCCGAGTTCGCGGGCCTTGATGCGCAGCTCGGTCGCGGGGACCTGGTCGAAGATGAGGTTCCGTACCTGGTCGTCGATGAGGAAGATTTCGAAGATGCCGATTCGGCCGCGGTAGCCGGTGCCCTTGCAGTCGGCGCAGCCGGCGCCGTGGTAGATGGTGGCGTTGGCCAGCTGCTGGGCGGCGGGGCCGAGGAGGCGGAGTTCGGACTCGGGCGGGGTGTAGGGTTCCTTGCACTTTTCGCAGATCTTGCGGACGAGGCGCTGGGCCATGATGGCGCGCGTGGAGCTCGCGACGAGGAAGGGTTTGACGCCCATGTCGATCAAGCGGGTGACGGCGCCCGGCGCGTCGTTGGTGTGCAGGGTCGAGAAGACGAGGTGGCCGGTGAGGGAGGCGTTGATGGCGATTTCGGCGGTCTCGAGGTCGCGGATTTCACCGATCATGATGATGTTCGGCGCCTGGCGCAGGATGGCGCGCAGGGCGGCCGCGAAGGTCATGCCGATGTCGGCGCGGACCTGGACCTGGTTGATGCCGCTCATCTGGTATTCGACCGGGTCTTCGACCGTGATGATCTTGCGGTCGGGCTTGTTGAT
>CACXEY010000133.1 GCA_902766695.1 uncultured bacterium | reverse complement strand
CAATGCCTTGGCCAGCCGCGGGTGCCGGTGACGGACCGTCCAGGCCCATACCCCCAGAACGCCCAAGGCCAAGCCCAGCAACATCGGTCCCCCAATGCCTGCCACCTCCTGCCATGAAACATCACTCATGGAAAGGGAGTATGCCCGAACGGAGGCGGTGCGTCAAAGTCAAAGTGTGTTTGGCGTGCCTCCCGTGCATCCCTTGCTCCCTCCTTGCACCAGGGCGCGGCGCGAGGCCGCAACCCCGGAAGGGCGGGCGGAAGGAGGGCGATTTTTCATGGGGAGGAGGATGGTGGAAAACAGGAGAAAACATCCGTGTTTTCCGTAATCTCAAAAGTTGTGAGAGGAGGGAGAGAAGAAATCAATGGCGGCGGGAAGGAAGCCGGGCGCCGCCGGGAGGGTCATGGCGCCGAGGACGGCCCGCCGTTGTCAGGTGAAAACCTTGTCTTTTGGCTGGCCGGGGCCGACCTCCGGGCGGCCCGTCACAAGCCATCTTTTCGCACGGCCCGCCCGGAGGGCGGGCCCGGCGGGAGCGCCCGACAGGAAATCGCAAGGTTTTCGCCGGACAACTCCTATGTCATGATCCATGACCGGGACGATAACCCATGCAAGGAGCAAGAAGGGCGACAGAACCCGCCCCCCGAGAGGGGCCCTGGTCTTCCGGCGGGCCGGGCCCGCGGACGGACCTCACTCCCCGCGGAGATCCGCCAGGTAGGGCATCCAGCGGACGAGCATCGCGTCGAGTTCTCCGGACTTCTTCCAGCGGGCGAGGATCCGGTCGCACTGCTGGCGGAACTCGGTCTGGTCGGGACGGAAGGCCCAGCAGAGGTTCTGGCCCTGGAGGGGATAGGGGAGGAAGGCGAGCTGCGCCTCGTGGGCGGAAAGCAGGTTCGCGACGGCGGCGAAGTCGTCGACGTAGTAGTCGATGCGGCGGTTCATCAGGTGGAGCGGGGCGTCCGAGCGGCGGCTGAGTTCGACGATGCGCGCGTGCGGGAAATGGTGCGTCACGTACGCTTCCGCCGAGGTGCGGTCCAGCACGCCGACGGACGCGGTCGTGTTGAGCAGTTCGTCGGGTCCGGCCAGGGACGCGGCGTCGCCTGCGCGGCACATGGCGACGAGCGGGTTCGTCATGTACGGCGTGCAGAAGCGCACGCGCGCGGAGCGGGCCGGGGTCGCCGTCAGGCCCGACATGATGATGTCGATGCGCCCGGCGAGAAGCGTGTCGATCTGCTGGTTCCAGGGCAGTTCGACGAGTTCGAGCGGGCGGTCGAGTTCCTTGCAGAGGGCCTTGGCGAAGTCGATTTCGAGGCCGTCGGGCATCCCGTCGCGCTCCATGCAGACGGGGGGGTAGTTGGGGGTGAAGCCGACGCGCAGCGGCTCGGCGGGCTTCGGCGGCACGGTGGAACAGGCGGCGCACAGCAGGGCGGCCGCGGCGGCGAGGAGGATGGACAGGACGGTTCTGGACTTCATGGCGTCTCCTTGGATTGGCAACCGCCGGGGAGCATGGCAGAACGCCCGGCCGAAATCAAACGCATTCCGCCGGGCGGCGCGGGAGCCCGCGATATCAAGGAAAACTCCTTGCCATCCCCCGCTTTCCCGCCACTCTCCCCCCCATGAATGCGGATGGCGCGCGGCGCTGGACTTCCGGGGAAAATGCGGTATGGTGGGGGACAGATTGGAACAAAGGAGTCCGCCATGTCCGCATTGCTGATCGTATTGGGTGTCGCCCTCGTCCTCGTCCTCTGGTTCGTGTCCGTCTACAACGGCCTCGTCCGCCTCCGCAACCAGGTGGACAACGCCTGGGCGCAGATCGACGTCCAGCTCAAGCGCCGCCACGACCTGATCCCCAACCTCCTCAACACCGTCAAGGGCTACATGGCCCACGAGCGCGAGACGCTCGAAGCCATCGTCAAGGCCCGCACCGCCGCCATGGCCGCCAAGGGCCCCGCCGAGGCCGGTCCGGCCGAAGCCCAGCTGGCGGGCGCGCTCCGCGGCCTGATGGTGAACGTCGAGCGCTACCCCGACCTCAAGGCCTCCGCCAACTTCCTGGCCCTCCAGGAGGAACTCGCCT
>CACXEY010000132.1 GCA_902766695.1 uncultured bacterium | reverse complement strand
CCCGACCACCTCCCCTCCTTCGTCCCCGGCCCCCCCGACCAAGTGGCCGCCGCCCTCCGCCTCGTCCGCGCCGACGCCCTCTCCCCCACCGGCCTCTACCTCGTCGCCGACTCCCCCTCCCGCCGCGTCGCCCTCTCCCCCGCCGCCCCCTGAGCGGGCCGACTTGGCGACTTGCGACTTGCGACTTGTTTGGCCCTTCGGGCTCCCCTGTCCCCCCAAGTCGCAAGTCGCAAGTCGCCAAGTCATCCCCCCTCCTCCCCGCCCTTCCCCCCCTCGCCCCCCCCCCTCCTGCACGCTTGCCCTCCCCTTCCCCCCCGTGTACAATCCCCGCCCGTCAACACTGGAACCTTAACCCCGAAAAGGAGCGTATCCAAATGCACAACCCGAACTACATCTTCACCTCGGAATCGGTTTCCGAGGGCCACCCCGACAAAGTCTGCGACGCCGTCTCCGACGCGATCCTCGACGCTTGCCTCGCGCAGGATCCCCGCAGCCGCGTCGCCTGCGAATCCCTCGCCAAGACCGGCCTGCTGGTCGTCGCCGGCGAAATCACCACCACCGCCAAATTCGACTACGCCGACGTCGCCCGTGCCGCCGTCCGCGCCATCGGCTACGACAACGAAGCCGTCGGATACGACGCCGACCGCGTGAACGTCGTCATCGCCCTCCAGCGCCAGAGCCCCGACATCGCGCAGGGCGTCGACGCCCGCAAGGCCGTCGGCAAGGCCACCGCCGAGCAGGGCGCCGGCGACCAGGGCATGATGTTCGGCTACGCCTGCGACGAGACCCCCGAGCTCATGCCCATGCCCGTCTCCCTCTCCCACAAGCTGCTCCGCGAACTGGCCCGCCTGCGCAAGAGCAGGAAGATCAAGTGGCTCCGTCCCGACGCCAAGAGCCAGGTTTCCGTCGAGTACAAGGACGGCAAGCCCCTCCGCGTCGCCGCCGTCGTCATCTCCACCCAGCACGATCCCGACGTCTCCCACGCCGAAATCGAAAAGACCCTCATCGAGAAAGTCGTCAAGAAAGTCATCCCCGCCAAGCTCCTCGACAAGGACACCCGATACTACATCAACCCGACCGGCCGCTTCGTGACCGGCGGTCCCCAGGGCGACTGCGGCGTCACCGGCCGCAAGATCATCGTCGACACCTACGGCGGGATGGGCCGCCACGGCGGCGGCGCCTTCTCCGGCAAGGACCCGACCAAGGTGGACCGCTCCGCCGCTTACATGGCGCGCTGGATCGCCAAGAACATCGTCGCCGCCAAGCTCGCCAAGCGCTGCGAAGTCCAGCTCGCCTACGCCATCGGCCATCCCGATCCCGTGAGCGTCCTCGTGGACACCTTCGGCACCGGCACCGTGGAAGACGCGGCGCTGGCGGCGGCCGTCCGCAAGGTCTTCGGCCTCAAGCCCGCCGAGATCATCAAGCAGCTCGACCTCCTCCGCCCCATCTACTCCAAGACCAACCAGTACGGCCACTTCGGCCGCAAGCCCGGCGACAAGGACTACGACCTCTTCACCTGGGAACACACCGACAAGACCGCCGACCTCCTCAAGGCCCTGGCCAGGTAAATCCCCCCGTCCTCAAGAAAGGAACGGCAGCCCCGGCGTCTCCCCGCCGGGGCTTTTCCGTACCCTCTTCCGGCGCTCCGGGGCCGGCGGGGAACCCTCCTCCCCGTCCTCCTCCATCTGCCGCCCGATCCACGCCATCAGCAAATCCACCACATACCCCCGCTCCTCCGCCCCCAACTCCCGCCCCTCCGCAATCCCGTGCCACTTCCGCAGACACCCCCGGCAGCAGCACGCGCAGGCATGCTGCGCGACGAACACCGGATGCCCCCGCATCGGCGTCTGCCGCCCGTCGTTCCGCGGCGCCGCCGGCGCCAACCGCTCCCACACGAACGCCACCGCATGCTCCCGAACCGTCCCCATCCCCTTCGCCCGCACGTACGCCCTCTCCCCCGCCCCCAACCGGAACCGCCTCCGGAACGCCGACCGCGCCAACCGCTCGAACACTGCCTCGAACCCGTCCATGCCCCCGACTCTACCCCCGCCCCCCCGTCCCCGCCAAGCCCCAATCCGCCCCCTCGCCGCGATCATTTGGAAACAGGAAAAATCCGGACATTTCCCCCTGTTTTCCGCCAAGGTCCCTCCCATGAAAAACACACCCTTTCAAGCGCTCCGGGAAGCGATGGTCCCGCCGCATCCGCGCCCCCCCTTCGGCGGCGGGGAACCCGCCCCCCGTCCCGCCCACGGGCTTCCCCATCCACGCGAACCGATCCGCGCGGATACAAAACGGTCGCGCTCTCGCGCGACCGTTCGCTGGCAGTCGATGGATGTCGGTGCGTCCGGCGCGGGGCGCCGGCGGGCGGACGTCAGAACGGGATGTCGCCGTCGAGGTCCTGGAGGGGTTCCTCGGGGACGAAGTCCGAGCCGGGGGCGTCGGGGCCGCCGGAAGCGTTGTCGAGAACGTCCAGGCGGAGGGCCGTCAGGTCGGTGAAGTAGCGGATGTTGCCGGTCTTGGGGTCGTTCCATTCGCGGCCGTCGATGGCGAAGCCGACCTTCACGCGCTGGCCCTCGCGGATGCCGTCGAGCTTGGCGGTGTTGTCCTTCTTGAAGGTGAAGGCGACGGGGTTCGGCCAAGAACCGTCCTTCTCCTCTTCGACCACGAGGTCGCGCTTGGTGAAGCCGCTCGCGAAGGTCTGCAGGTCGCAGACTTTCTTTACCGTTCCGGTGAATTCGTACATGGTGGGTTTCCTTTCAGATGGGGTGGAACACGGGCCTCAGCCCTCGGCCTTGCCTTCGGCGCGGCGCTTGAGGTAGTCGCGGGTCGTGCGCGCGACCACCGGCGAGAGCAGCACCAGGGCGATCAGGTTGGGGAACGCCATCAGGCCGTTGAAGATGTCGGCGATGCCCCAGACGGCGGCGACCGTCAGGTAGGGGCCGACGAACACGAACGCGACGTACAGCAGGCGGAACGCGCCGATGGCCTTCCGGTTGTCCATGCCGACGAGGTATTCGAGGCACTTCTCGGAGTAGTAGTCCCAGCCGAGGATGGTCGTGAAGGCGAAGAACGTCAGCGACAGCATCAGGAAGCCCGACGCCAGCCAGCTGGAGTGCGGTCCGAGGAAGGACAGGCCGCGCGTGAAGGCTTCGATCGTGATGTCCACGCCCTTGAGGCCGAGGGACGGCTCCCAGGCGCCCGTCACGACGATCGCCAGGCCGGTCATGGTGCAGATGACGATGGTGTCGATGAACGTGCCGGTCATGCAGACCAGGCCCTGGCGGGCGGGCTCGTTGGTCTTGGCGGCGGCGGCGGCGATCGGCGCGGAGCCGAGGCCGGCTTCGTTGGAGAAGATGCCGCGGGCGACGCCCTTCTGCATCGCGATGAACAGCGTGCCGACCATGCCGCCGGTGAACGCGGCGGGGTTGAAGGCGGCCTTGACGATCAGCTCGATGGCGGTGGTGACCTTCGAGAGGTTGCCGAGCAGGAGGATGGCGGCGAAGAGGACGTAGAAGATGGCCATGAACGGGACGATGACCGTCGCGACCTTCGCGATGCGCTTGAGGCCGCCGATGACCACCAGCCCGACGCACGCCGTGACAATCAGGCCGGCGATGACGACGGGGATGGAGTAGGTGACGCCGAACAGCTTGAGGCCGGTCGCCATGTCCTGGGGGTTGAAGCCCGGGTCGAAGAAGCGCTGCACGGCCGACGTGATGCCGTGGATCTGCGTGATGGTCCCGATGCCCAGCAGCCCCGCGAGGACGCCGAAGACCGCGAAGAGCACCGCGAGGGGCTTCCACTTCGCGCCGAGGCCTTTTTCGATGTAGTAGAAGGGGCCGCCGAGGACCTTGCCGTCGGGCGTGACCTTGCGGTAGAGGACCGCGAGCAGGCCTTCCGCGTACTTGGTGGCCATGCCGAAGAAGGCCGCCACTTCCATCCAGAAGAGCGCCCCCGGGCCGCCCGTGCCGACCGCCGTCGCGACGCCCACGATGTTGCCCGTGCCGATGGTCGCCGAAAGCGCCGTGCAGAGCGCGCCGAACGAGCTGACCTCGCCGGAGACGCCGCCGGCCTCTTCCTGGTGGAACATGTAGCGGAAGGCGTTCTTGAGGTTGAAGACGTGCACCAGGCGCAGGATTGCCGTCAGCAGCAGCCCCGTGACCAGCACGAAGCCCATCAGCGGCAGCCCCCACACCCAGTCGTCCACCTTGTTGATCAGGTCCGTCAAGTGTTCCAGCCACCCGGACGAGGCCTCCACGGTCACCGCGACCGCCGCGCCCTGCGCGGCTTCCGGCATCGCCTCCACCGCCTGCAGCGCGGTCGGGGACGGCGATTGCGCGACCGCGACCGCCAGACCCGCCACCGCGAGCATCACGATGCAGGTCAACACGACATACCACTTCTTCTTCATGCGAAACGAGTTCCTTCCCTCGCACCGGCCCGGATACCATTTCCCGCCGGTGCATTTCCGTCCTGTATACCACACCCCCGCCCCGCCGGACAAGTCTCCATCCGGCGGCACCGTTGCTTTGAAAAGCCCGGACTCCCGGCGGGCCCCGGCGGAAGGGATGGGTTGCTTCCGCCTTGTCTTTCGGTTCCGCGGTGGTAGATTGGCCCGCGAACTGCAACCAGGAAGAGGCATGTCATGTTGAACGTCAAGGTGGTCGGATGCGGGGGGTACGGCGGGGTCGGGATCGTGGAGTTGCTGCTGCGGCATCCGGGGGTGAATATCCGGACGCTCGTCGCGGCGACCGAGACCGGCATGCCGATGAGCCAGCTGTATCCGCATTTGCAGGGGTTCTGCGATCTGCCCATCCTCGCGCCGGACGACCCGGCGGCGCAGGAACCGGCGGACGTGGTGTTCTTCTCGACCCCGGACGGCGTGGGCCAGCGGCAGGCGCCCGCGGAGCTGGCGAAGGGCGCGAAGGTCATCGACTACAGCGGCGACTTCCGCTTCGACAACGCGGAGGACTACGCCGAATACGCGCGCCGCATCGGCAAGGACCCCGTCCACAAGGCGCCGGAGCTGCTCGCCGAGACGGTGTACGGCCTGCCCGAGCTCAACCGCGCGGCCTACCGCGAGAACCAGCGGCTCGTCGGCAACCCCGGCTGCTTCGCGATGAGCTGCCTGCTGGGGCTGGCGCCGGCGGCGGCGGCGAAGCTGGTCGATCCGGCGAGCGTCATCTGCGACTGCAAGACCGGCATCAGCGGCGCGGGCAAGAAACCGAGCGCGGGCCACCACTTCCCGGCCCGCTACGAGAACATGGGCGCCTACCGCCTGAAGGGGCACCAGCACGTGATGGAGGTCGAGCGCCTTCTGGGCAAGCTGGCGGGCGAGGAGATGCGCGTGACGTTCACGGCGCAGGTGGTGCCGGTCTGCCGCGGCATCATGAGCTGCCTCTACGGGACGCTGCGCGACGGCGTGACCCCGTCGCAGGTGCGCGAAGCCTACGCGGAGTTCCACAGGAACAACCGCTTCGTCCGCCTCTACGACGAGAACGCGGCGATCGGCACGGTCCACGTCCGCGGCACCAACTACTGCAACCTGACGGTGACGGTGGACGAGCGGACGCGCCGCCTGCGCGTGGTTTCGCACATCGACAACCTGGTGAAGGGGCAGGCGGGGAACGCGTTGCAGAACATGAACATCCTGTGCGGGTTCCCGGAGGAAACGGGGCTGGATCGTCCGGGGTTCTACCCCTGAGGAGAGAGGGGGGAAGAGAGAGGGCGGGCTGACGGCCAGGGGGGAACCGGCCGCTACGGGGCGTGGCAGACGCGGCGGAAGACGTCGCGGCAACGGCCGCAGCGGGTGCAGTCGGCGGCGCAGGTGGCGCCGATGCCGGATGTCGCCCAGTCGGGGGGGAAGAGTTTGTTGTCCACCACCAGGGGGGCGAAGGCCGCGGAATGGTCGGGGTCCATCAGCCCGACCAGATTGCCCTCGAAGGAATAGCCCGCGTACGCCCGCAGGATTTCGACCGGCCGCGGATGGCGGCGGGTCGCCAGCTTGAAGAGCGAAATCCCGGCCTGCTCCCAGAGGGGCACGTCTTCCGGGCGGATCCATGTCGCGCGGAGGAAATCCTCGAGGGCGTCGCCGCCGGCGGCGTAGTGGGTCTTGCAGCGGAAGAAGGAGAAGCCGTACTCATCCGCCGCCGCGCGGTCCTGCGGCCGCCGTCCGTCGCCGTGGCCGTGGAGGTTGTCGTGGAAGGTCTGGAAGGGGCATTCGCGCAGGCAGCCGCTGTTGACCTGCATGCCGACGGTCTTGCCGTTGTCCCGGGCCCATTGCGCCACGCGGGCGGCGTAGGCGAGGTCGCGTTGGCGTTCGCGGGAGAGGTAGAACTCGTCGAAGAGGTCCGCCGCGTAGCCGAAGCCGACCGTGCCGTGGATGCGCATGTTCACCGAGGCACGGATGCGCACGGACGGAAAGCGCACCCGCAGCACCCGCGCGATGAACGGGGAGGTGGTCGTCACCGTGTCCGGGAAGAGCCCTTCCGCCTCCATCTCGCCGAGCATGCGCGAGACGAAATCCGCGAGGCCGGTGCTGATGGCGTCGTCGCCGTAGCAGTTGGCGTTGAACAGCGTGTCGAGGCGGATGCCGTTCGCCCGCGCCCATTGCAGGTCGCCGACCAGGCGGGCACGGACCTCGGGGGTGAATTCCGGCGCCGGACGGCAGGAGAGCACGCCCGGCCAGGCGAAGAACACCTCGGCGATGCGCGGCAACAGCGGCCCGCACGCCTCCCGGAACGGGGCGTTGTAGAAATGGCCGACGGCCAGGTTCCGTTTCACGGCGGGTTCGTTCATGGTTCTCCTGTTCGCTTCCCGGTATCTAACAGGATAAGCGCCCGGTTGTCACGCCCGGTTCGCGCGGGGGGGAGGGAACGGAGCGACGCCTCAGCGGGCGATGGGGGTATGCAGGCGGATGCCGTCGGGGATGGTGGCGGGGCGGTCGGTGGGGTTGCGGAGGTGGACGTCGCCTTCGACGCGCACGTCGCGGCCGAATCGGATGTCGCCTTCGACGGTCAGGGAGTCGCAGTAGAGGAGGGACGGGGCGCCGTTGGGGAAGCGGAGTTCGAAGTCGGCGATGTGCTTGCAGTAGCGGGGGTCGAGGCGGATGTCCGGCGGCGGGGCGAAGCGCTGGGGGTGGAGGGTGACCTGGTGGTCTTCGCCGAGGCGGTAGAGGTCGGAGCGGACGGCGAGCAGGTCGTTGGTGGTCTTGACGGGCGCGAAGCGGCGGCGCGGGACGACGAGCGCGGTCGCGCCCTCGAACGCGGATATGGCCGCCCCCATCGCGGACTCGAGCTGCACGACCGGCGTGCTGTCGGCGCGGACGGGATCGACGGTCTTGCGGTTGACGATGATGGGCAGCGGCAGGATGCCGTCGTAGGCGGCCAGGGCGTCGCGCAGGGCTTCGAGGTCGATCCAGAGGTTGTTGGTGTTGAAGAGGGAGTACTTGGCGATGTCCTGGAAGTCGTCGGTTTCGTCGGCAGGACACTGGGCGGATTCGCGCAGGAGGAGGCGGCCGGACGCGCGGTCGCGGGCGAGGTGGCCGCCCTTGCGGTCGCATTCGGTGCGGGCGGTCACTTCCATCAGGAAGGGGATCCGTCGGCGCGCGACGAATCCCAGGATCCCCATGTGCAGGATGGCGCCGAGGTTGTCGGAATTGGATACGAAGGCGTGGCGGTAGCCGGACGCGAGGAGGCGGTCGAGGAGCCCCGTGGTCTGGAGGGCGAGATAGATGTCGGCGTGGCCGGGCGGGCACCACTCGAGCTGCGGGTTGTCGGGCCAGGTGACCGGTTCGGCGGTCTCCGCGACGAGCTTCGGCACGCGGTGCTGCAGGAAGGACAGGGGCAGGCCGTCCGGGTTCGCGAAGCCGGGATGGTTCGCCGCGATGGACGCCAGGGAGTCGGCGTCGGTCGAGAAGCTGTCCATCAGGAGAAAGGGCAGCGGCGCGCGGCAACGGCGGCGCAGGAACTCGATCTGGCGGACCAGGATGTCCAGGAACGTCAGGCCGTTCTTCGCCACGATCAGCGACTTGGCCTTGTCCAGTCCCATCCCGGTGCCGAGGCCGCCGTTGAGCTTGATGACGACGGTGCGGCGTATCGCTTCCTCGCCGGCGGGGTCCAGTTCGTCGAGGTCGGAGAGCTTGGGGAGGGGGCCGATGGGGGAGAGGTGGCGGCCGGGAATCACGCCCAGGTCGCCGGAACCCCAGCGGCGCACGTTTTCGAGGAAGGAGCGCGCGACGAGCGGCGGCGTGCGGTCGGAGTCGAGGCGGGCGCGGATGGAGGCGAGGGGAAGGGAGGGCATTTCAGGCAAAATCCAAAACGGGGGCGGGCTTTCAGGGGATGTCCTGGAGGGTCATGTCGAGGTCGTGGGCGGCGGTGGCGAGTTCGTCGGCGCGGCGGGCGGCTTCGAGCTGGTGCAGGCGGATGGCTTCGGCCTTGCGCTGGACGGGGGGCACGAGGAGGACCGGGTCGACGGCGGGAAGATAGGCGACGATGCCGGGATGCAGCTCGGAAAGACGGTAGGTCGCGGTGCCGCCACCGAAGCGGACCGACACCTGGTCGCCGTCGATGCCCGTGATTTCCGCGTTTTCGCGCAGGGTCTGGCCCTTGGCACCGACCAGCGCCGGGAAGAGCAGCGTCCGTCCGCTGTTCTGCAGGCCGCGGCCGGCTTCGGCGTCGCCGAACTCCGGCGCCGCCGGGAGGGCCGCCTTCGCTTCTTCGAGACGTTCGCGGACGTCGGCGCGGACGATCGCCTCCTGGTCGCGCTTGCTGTTCTCGATCAAGCGGCTTTCGGCATCGTCGAGGGCGCGGAGGTAGGTGGTGGCGAGATCGAGGATGGCGCGGGCCCGGTCCTCCACGGCGTCGATGCGGTCCTGGGTCTTGTCCTTCTGCTGGATCTGCTGGGCGGCGAGGCGGAGTTCGAGCTGCTCGGACGCGTCGTCGAGGCGGTCGCGGAGGTCGGCCGCCTCGGCTTCGGCGGCGGCGGCGCGGGCGTTGGCGGCGCGGCAGGCGTACGCCCCCCACGCGGCGGCGGCGGCCAGCACGGCGATGACGGCCACGGCGGCGATGGCGCGGGCGTGGCGGCGGAAGCCGGAGGTCTCGGACGGCATGTCGGGAATCTGGATGGGTTCGTTGCACTCGGGGCACTTGACGATGAAGCCGGCGCCGCGCTCGTCCACTTCCAGGTTGTGGCCGCATTCGGGACAGTCGAAATTGATGAACGCCATGATTCGCTCCTTTCGGGGGTCGGTTCCTTGTCTCATCCGCACCTTACCCCCAAACGACTGCCGCCGCAAGCCCGCAGGCGGAAACGGGTGTAACCACAAAGTGTCTGGACGTGAGCGCCCTGTTTTTCCCCGGCGCTCGGTTTTTGCTTGCATCTCGGCGGAAATGTTGAGATGTTTATCGGTACATTATTAT
>CACXEY010000131.1 GCA_902766695.1 uncultured bacterium | reverse complement strand
TAGTCGGTGCCGAGGTGCTGGGTCGCGTTGGCGATGGTGCGCTCGCCGGCGGGGTCCCAGATGGCGAGGTCGGCGTCGGAGCCGGGGACGGAGGCAATCAGCCGGCTTCCCCGAACGGCTCCGTGCGGGAGACCAGGAAGTGGGTTTCGGTGCCGTTCGAGGCGAGGGTGAGGAACGGACCGCCGAACATCTGGTCGAACCGCACCGAGCAGGTGTAGGAGGAATCGTAGCAGTCGGTGAAGAAGGATTCGAGGGCCGTCCGCAGCATCTCCCAATAGTGCCGGTAGGTGCCCAGCGTCGCAACGGGCGCGATGTCCGGCCCCTCGCCGGGGGTGGTCGGGATTTCCAGCAGCACGACGGAAAAATCGGGGTGCGCTTCGCCGTGCATCATCGTGCAGTAGCGGTCGGAGTACGGGCGCACGAAGTGTTCGACGACCCGTTCGGCGTCATCCTGCGCCGTGTGGTCGTCCGTGATTTCCAGCTCCATCTTCCAGATGGGTTTGCGGAGGCGCAGGCCGTGCTTTGCCGGGGGCTCTTCCGCGCGGACGCCTTCCGGCGGGGTGAAGGAGGGATCGGGTTCGGCCGGACCGTCGAGCGCGGCCAGGATGGCGCGCAGGTTCTCCGACGCGCTTCCGTCCAGGACCGTGGTGGTGGCCGCACCGCAGCATTTCTTGTACTTCTTTCCGCTGCCGCACGGACACGGGGCGTTGCGGGGAATCTTCCGCGAACCGCTCGGAAACTGTTGCTCGCCGTACATGGTGACCTTCTCCTTTGCCTTCCGTCGGAACCATTGCGCACCAAAACGCGCCGGAGCGCAAGCCTAAATCACGACCGGCGCCGTTTGGGGTTGCGGCGCGAGGGGGGACGTGGATAATCGGAAAGCGGCCGGAGCGGGCGGAGAATCCGCCCCGCGGAAGGCCGGGAGAGACGACATGGAAACGACGGAATGCGAAGGAACCGAAGGGTATGGCAAGTTCAAGGTGGAGCTTTCCGGCGGGGGGACGCGCACCGTCGTGATTCCGGAACGCATCACGCTGGCGGACATGAATCGCGTCATCCAGGCGCTGTTCGGCTGGGAGAACGAACACCTGTGGGAGTTCGAGGACTCCGACGGGCGGTGCTACAAGCCGGCGGCGGGACGCGAGACCGGCTTGTTCGGGGATGTGAAGAAGGTCGTCGCGCCGTCGAAGGCCATCCTGGCGGAAGTCTTGCCGGAAGCCGGGGACAAGTTGAAGTACAACTACGATTTCGGGGACAACTGGCGGCATGTCGTCACGCGCATGGCGGCCCCGTCGCGCGGCGGGGTCCACTGCGCGAGGACGGCGGGGCCGGACGGCATCGAGGACTGCGGCGGGGCGTGGGGCCTGCAGGAAGCGAAGCGCGATTGGCACGTGCCGGGCGCCGGCGAAATCACGCGGCGGCTCCAGGGGCTCGGTTTGCGCCCGAAAGCGGGGGGGCAAGGGGCGCTCTCCCGCGAGAAGAGGCGGCTCGACGAAATCCTGCGGTCGCTGACGGCCCGGGAATGGTCTTGGCTGCGCACGCTGGGGGAGCACGGGATCGCCCGCCTGCCGGAGGAGGGGGAGGACTGCGGCCGCGTGAAGGAGCTGGCGGAGTTGCTGCCCGGAACCAGCAAGGAGGAGGATTCCTGGCGTCCGGCATGCCTCCACGGGGCGGACGGGTTCCGGCGCTTCTGGCGGAAGCACCACGTCGAGTGGGCGGCCCGTTTCGGAAGCGGAGAGAAGGAGGCGGGGGCGGCGGAGGCGATTCCCTCGCGGACGAGGGAGAAGGTGCGCGCCTTCTCCGAGGCGGCCCTGCATCTCTACGGGGTTCTCGTGGAAGAGGATCTGTGCGTTCTCGCCGGGCGGTGGAGGGAGGAGGCCGGATGGGGGGCGTACGGGGCGCAGGAGCTGGCCGCCATCGCCATGGACGGGCTCCGGAAGGAGGAGTTTTCCTTGTACTCCCCCGCGTACTTCCGGGGGGAGAAGGCGGTTTCGCTCGCGAAATACCCGCCGGACAGGCCGGATGCCGCCCATGCCCTCGCGGAAACCCTGGAACTGCGGGAAGACAAGGACTGGTGGCATCCGGCGACGTTCCGCGAATTCATGGCCTGGGCGACGGGGTGCCCGGATCGGCCGGAGCCGTACGGGAGGCTGGAGGACTTCCTCCGGGAGACGTGGAATCTCGACTCCCACGACGCCGTCGACCGCCGGCTGCTGGAGGAAATCCACGATGCCGTGTACGATGCCCTGGCCGCGGGACGGGGTTGGGAGGCGGCCGTCGATGCCATGCGCGACATCCTGGACATGGCGCAGCTGACGAAGAACGAAGCCATACGGCTCGTCGAACGGCTCGCCGCCGCGTCGAACGAAACGCACCATGACGCGAACCGGGGATTCACACCCGCGGAGATGATCGCGAAGGGCGGGCGGGGGGACGAAATCGTTGTTTCCGCGGTCCACTCGGCCTACTTCAGGAACCCGAACGCACCCATCGTGCGCGTCCAGGCCAAGATCGGCCGCAACGACCCCTGCCCCTGCGGCAGCGGGAAGAAGTACAAGAAGTGCTGCGGCGCGAATGCGGGAAACGGCCGGAAGGTGTGAGACTTCCGTCCCCTGGCGGGCCGGAGAAGGGGCGGTCAGGTCAGACGCGGAGGCCCAGGCCTTCGGGGGCGGTGAAGGCGCCGTCCTGGACCATGGGGGTGCCGCGGAGGAGGACGGCGCGGAAATGGCCGCGGAGGGGGAGGCCTTCATAGGGGTTGTAGTCGGTGCCGAGGTGCTGGGTCGCGTTGGCGATGGTGCGCTCGCCGGCGGGGTCCCAGATGGCGAGGTCGGCGTCG
>CACXEY010000130.1 GCA_902766695.1 uncultured bacterium | reverse complement strand
TAGTCGGTGCCGAGGTGCTGGGTCGCGTTGGCGATGGTGCGCTCGCCGGCGGGGTCCCAGATGGCGAGGTCGGCGTCGGAGCCGGGGGCGATGGTGCCTTTGCGGGGATAGAGGCCGAAGATTTTGGCGGGGTTGGCGGAGGCGACTTCGACGAGGCGGCGGGCGGTGAGTTTTCCGGGTAGGACGCCGTGGGTGAGGGCGAGCTCGATGCGCTCTTCGACGCCGCCGATGCCGTTGGGAATCTTGGAGAAGTCACCGCGGCCGAGGGTCTTTTGTCCTTCGAAGTCGAAGGGGCAGTGGTCGGTGGCCAGGGTGTCGATGCGGCCGTCGGCAAGGGCGGCCCACAGGGCGGCCTGGTCGTCGGGGGTGCGGAGGGGAGGGGAGAGGACCCATTTGGCGCCTTCGAAATCGGGACGAGCGGTGTAGGAGGAGTCGAGGAGGAGGTAGTGGATCATGGTCTCGAGGCGGAGGTCGCGGACGCGCCCGCGGAAGCGTTCGGCGGCGTCGAGGGCCTCGCGGCTGGAGACGTGGACGACGTAGGCGCGGGCGCCCGTGGCGGCGGCGAAGGTCAGGAAGCGGGTGACGCCTTCGGCTTCGACCATCGGCGGGCGGGAGGGTTCGTGCCACTCGGGGCCGGTTTTTCCGGCGATGAGGAGGCGCCGCTGGAGGGCCGGCACGAGGGCGGCGTTCTCGCAGTGGCACAGGACGGTCAGGTCGAAGGCGTTGGCGAACATGAGGACCTGGTAGAGGTCTTCGTCGGAGATGGCCAGGGTGGGTTTGTAGGCGAGGTAGATCTTGAGGGAGGTGACGCCTTCTTCGCGGACGAGGCGTTCGAGGTGGCGCCGGACGCGGGCGTTCCAGTGGGTCACGGTGACGTGCCAGTGCCAGTCGCACGAGGATTGGCCTTCGGCGGCGGCGCGCCAGGCGGACCAGGCGGTCGGCAGGTCGGGTTCGAGACCGGAGCCGGCGAAGTCCATGATGGTGGTGGTGCCGCCATGGAGGGCCGCGCGGGAGGTGTTGGCGTAGGTGGAACGGGCGGAGGTGGAAGGGAGGGGCAGATGGGCGTGGACGTGGGGATCGATGAAGCCGGGGAAGACGAGGCAGCCGGCGGCGTCGAGGGGGGGCGTGTCGGGGGGCATCCCGGCGGTGGCCAGGGCTGCCGCGTCGCCGACGGCGCGGATGGTGCCGTCCGCGATCCAGAGGTCGGCCGGGGTTTCGCTTTCGGCGGTGACGACGGTTCCGCCGCGGATCCAAAGGGCGTCGGTGCTCATGGGGCGGGCCTCCGTCGGGGTCACTTGCGGCGGCGGGAGACGCCGCGGGCGCGGTTCTTCGCGTCGACGCGCACGACGCGCGGGACGAGGGCGCGGGCTTCGGCGTCGTCGACCTGCGCGTAGGTGATGACCACGACGAGGTCGCCGGCGACGCCCATGCGCGCGGCCGGGCCGTTGAGTTCGATGGTGCCGCTGCCGCGGGGGGCGCGGATGGCGTAGGTTTCGATGCGGGAGCCGTTGCTGAGGTTCAGGACGTGGACCTGCTCGCCGGGAAGGATGTCGGCGGCGTCGAGGAGGTCTTCGTCGATGGCGATGGAGCCCTCGTAGTCGATGCGCAGGCCGGTGATGGCGGCGCGGTGGATCTTGGATTTCATCATGGTGCGGAGCATGGGGGGATGTCCTTTCTGCGTGTGCGGGGGCGGAGTGTACGCCAAGGGGAAAGGGGGTGCAAGGGAGGAGTTGTCAGGGCAGTCGGCGGTTGAGGAGTGTGCGGCGGGCGCGCCAGTCGGGGAGGTGGCGGGCGACGACGGACCAGAAGGCGGGGGAGTGGTTCTGGACGGACAGGTGGGCGAGTTCGTGGACGACGACGTATTCGATGCAATCGGCGGGCTGTTCCGCGAGCTGGAGGTTGAATCGGATGAAGCGCTTGCGGGCGGCGCAGCTGCCCCAGCGGCTCTTCATGCGGCGGAGGTCCCAGCGGACGGGGGCTTCGCCCATGGCGGCGGTCCAGCGGGAGAGCAGGCGGGAGAGGGTCTCGGTCAGACGGCCGCGGAGCCACACGGCGAGGACGGTGCGGCGCTCGGATTCGGTGGCGCCGGGGCGTACGGGGAGGACAAGGGTTCCGTCTTCGAGGCGCGGAGCGGATGGGGCTTCGGTTTCGATGACGCGGAGAGGGACGGATTCCCCGAAAACCCGGACGGTTTCGCCGGTCTCGAAATGGGGAACGGCCGGGCGCGGAGCGCGGCGGATGGCGTCCACGCGCCGGCGCATCCAGTCCACGCGGGCGGCGACGAAGGCGACGGCTTCGGCGTCGGGGACGTGCCAGGGGACGGATACGCGGACGGCCCCGTCGGGATGGACGGTCATGCGCAGGTAGCGCACGCGCTTGCGCCGGAACTCGACAGGTATGCCGCCGAAGTCCCGGATGACCGGGGCCGGAGCCATGCGGGCGGTCCTCCGCGCACCGGACGTCAGGCGACGGCCTGCGCCTGGACGGCGGTGAGCGCGACGGTCGCCACGATGTCGTCCGCCGAGCACCCGCGCGAGAGGTCGTTGCACGGCCGCGCGAGCCCCTGGAGGACGGCGTAGGCGCGGGCGCCGCCGAGGCGTTCGGTGATCTTGTACGCGATGTTCCCGGCCTGCAAATCCGGGAACACGAACACATTCGCATGGCCCGCGACCGTGCTGCCGGGCGCCTTGCTGGCGCCGATGGCGGGCACCAGCGCGGCGTCGTATTGCATCTCGCCGTCGAGGTCGAGGTCGGGCGCCAGTCCGCGCGCGATGCGGGCGGCCTCCTGCACCTTGTCCACGAGCGGGTGCTTGGCGCTGCCCTTGGTGGAGAAGGAAAGGAGGGCGACCTTCGGCGACCCGATGCCGCACAGCGTGCGCGCGGTCTTGGCCGCGGACACCGCGATGTGCGCGAGTTCTTCGGCGGTGGGGCACGGATTGACGACGCAGTCGGAGTAGACGAGCAGGTCGCGGCCGAACGCGGGCGTCGCCATTTCCATCAGGAAGCTGGAGGAGACGATCTTGGTGCCGGGCGCGGTCTTGATGATCTGCAGCGCCGGACGGAGCATGTCGCCGGTGGTGTGGACGGCACCGGAGACGAGCCCGTCGGCGTCGCCGAGCTTGACCATCATGACGCCGCAGTACATCGGGTCGGCGACCAGCTTCGCGGCCTCTTCGAGGGTCAGCCCCTTGGCCTTGCGCAGTTCGTGCAGCGCCGCGGCGTATTCCGCCGCCTTGGGGTTCGCCGCCGGGGCGAGCGTCGCGACGCCCGCCAGATCGACGCCCTGCGCCTCCGCCGCGGCGCGTATGGCGTCAGCGGCGCCCAGCAGGATGGGGATGGCGATTCCCTGGTCGCGGATGGCCGCCGCCGCACGCACGGTGCGCGGCTCGGCGCCTTCCGGCAGCACGATGCGCTTCGGTTCCGCCTTTGCCTTCGCCTTGATGTCCTTGATGAAGCTCATGCCCTTTTCTCCTTCTCGTCGTTTCGTCGTCTCGTCGTTTCGTCATTTCGTCGTTCACAGCCCGATGTCGCCGAACCCCGCCCACACCGGCTTCCCGCTGTAGCGCAGCACCGGTTCCTCCCCGTGCAGCGCGCGCAACACCGAGTGGGCGAGCGCCTCCTGCTCCAGCTCCCCGGGATAGACCGCGACCGGCGCGATCCACCCGCAGCGCTCCCGGATGCCGTCCACGATGTCCGCGAACCGCACGAGCCCGCCCGTCAGCAGGATGGCGTCCACCTTGCCGCGCAGCACCGCCGACATCTCGCCGACCTGCTTGCAGATCTGGTAGATCATCGTCCTCCACGCCAGCGAGGCCGCCGGGTCGCCGGCCTCCACGCGCCGGTGGATTTCGTCCGAGTCCGACGTCCCGAAGAAGCTGACGAATCCGCCCGCCCGCGAGCACATGAGCCGGGCTTCGCGCGTCGAGTGCGTGTCGATCCAGTCCAGCAGCGCCAGCACCGGCACGCTGCCGATGCGGGTCGGCGTGTAGGCACCCTCCCCGTCGGCCCCCATGTTGCCGTCCACCATGCGGCCGCGCTCGTGGGCGGCGACCGTGATGCCGCCGTCGATGTGGGCCACGATGAAATTGCACTCCTCGTACCGCTTGCCCATCGACTCCGCGTGCCGCGCCGCGACGGCCTTCTGGTTGAGCACGTGCGAGTGGGAGACGCGGTACACGCCCTTGATGCCGGTCAGCCGCGCCACGTCCGCGTACTCGTCCACGTTGGTCGGGTTGAGCGTGTAGGCGGGCTTCCCGAATTCCTGCGCGAAGGTCCACGTGAGCATCACGCCGAGCTTCGCGGGGTGCTCGCTGCCGCCGACCGCCGCGACCGTGTCGTCGTACAGCCGCCCGTCCACCGCCGTGACCCCGCCCGGTTGCGTGTGGGCGCTGCCGCCGCGGCCGACGAAGACGTCGATCGACTCCGGCGCGACGCCGTGCCGCGCGAGCATGTCGAGAATGACGCCGTAGCGGAAGGGAACCTGGTCGTTGACATGGGGAAAGCGCAGCAGTTCGGGCGCGTCGTGGAAAAGGCTTTCAGTGAAAAGCGGCGTTTCGTCCTCGTAGAGGCTCACTTTCGTGGAAGTGGAGCCGGGATTGATGATGAGAAGTTTCATGGTGCGCGGAAAATACGCCCCCGTCCGCCAGGCGTCAAGCGTCCCTCGCGGCGGCGAAAGACGAGGGGGGGCGATTCAGAGGAGGGGGGCGAGCTGGCGGCGGAGGGCCCCGGGGAGGTCCTGGGCTTCGTAGCGTGCGAGGCGGTCGTCCTGGCCGCGGATGATGGCGTCGCGCAGGGTGGCGTCTTCGGCGACGCGGCCCATGGTCTCGGCGATGAGGTCGAAACGCTTCTCGCGGAAGAGGACGCCCGCGCCGTCGAGGGTCTCGGGGACGGCGCCGGCGGCGTAGGCGAGGACCGGGAGGCGGTGCGTCATGGCCTCGATCAGCGGGATGCAGAAGCCTTCGTGGTCGCTCAGGCAGAGAAAGAGGCGGGAGACGTCGTAGAAGGCGTTGAGTTCGGCCTGGCTGACGGTGCCGACGAGGTCGACGTGCTGGAGCTGGAGTTCGCGGGCGCGGGCGAGGAGGAGGGCGTGGTACTGTTCGAGGCCGGCGAAGGAGCCGACGTGGATGAAGCGGGAGGCGGGCTGGACGTAGCGCTGGAAGTAGTAGAAGGCGTTGAGGAGGTCTTCGATCTTCTTGTTGGGGGCGCAGCGGCCGACGAAGAGGACGTTGACCAGGCCGTCGCGGTACTGGCGGAGGACGCGCCGGTCGGGGGTGGAGCGCAGGGCCTTGAAGTCCAGCACCAGCGGGAGGACGCCGGCGCGGGGATGGCCCATCGCCTCGATTTCGCGCGCGTTGAAGGCGCTGTCGGCCATCACGACGGACGCGCTGCCGGCGAGGGCCTTGGCCTGGCGCAGGCCGCGCGCGAGGAGGGCGGAGACGGATTCCTGGACGCCGCGGAAGAACTCCGGGGGGGTGATGTTGTGGTAGAGGATGGCCTTGCGTCCGGGGAGGGTCGGGAAGAGGTCGTTGGCGTCGGAGCCGATGGAGAGGTGCAACAGGACCACGTCGTCGGGGCCGATCGCCTCGCGGGCGGTGGAGAGGTCTCGGGCGTCGCCGCGCAGTTCGGGGAGGATGCGGCGGAGTTCGCAGAAGACGTCGGACTCGTAACCCCACGAGCGGAAGATGCCCCGGAGCATGCGGACTTCGTTGCTGATGGCGTCGCCCTGGGCGTAGCCGGCGACGAGCTGGTGGATGGCCTTCATGCGGGAGAGTATGCACGGGGGGGGCGGCGGCGGCAAGTCCGGGGTTTGAAAGAATGCGACCCCGTGGTGTCGGGGGGAGGGAGGTCGTTTCCCTCCACGCGGGGCGAGAAGGGGCTTCCGGCGGGAGGGAAAGGGTGGTAAAGTGAAGGCATGAGCGACGTCACGTTCCTGGTATTGTTTCTCGGACTCACGGCGGTGATGGCGGTGTTCCCGCTGGCGATGAAGCGGGCGGGGGTGCCGTCGGTCATTTCGCTGCTCGTGGTGGGGATGCTGGTCGGGGATACGGGAATCGGGCTGGACCTGATTCCGCGGCTGGCGCGGGCGATCGATTTCCTGGTGGGGTCCACGGCGGGGGCGGCGGAGACGGCGCGGGCGTTCACGCTGTTCATCGACAAGCTCGGGGCGCTGGGGCTGATGTTTTTGATGGCGCTGGCGGGGATGGAGGCGGACTTCAAGCTGGTGGGGACGTGCCGGAAGCCGGTGCTGTGGCTGAGCGTGCTGACGTTCTTCGTGCCGGCGGCGGGCGGGTTCTTCCTGTACCGGCATTATTTCCCGGAGGCGGTGGCGGGGCAGGTGCTGTACGCGTCGCTGTTCGCGTCGCATTCGGTGGGGATCGTGTTCCCGGTGATGCGGGAGCTGGGGCTGACGCGGACGCGGTTCGGGGTGTCGGTGCTGGTGGCGACGGTGGTGACGGACGTGGCGTCGATCCTGCTGCTGGCGGTGGCGGTGCAGCTGCAAGGGCAGGTGGGGGCGGCGGTGGGCGGGCGGTCGCTGTCGATCCTGGAACGCCACGCGGACGTGCTGGGCGGGCATTACATGGCGGTGTTCGCGGCGGCGGCGGCGCTGTACGTGGTGGTGGCGGTGCTGGGGGTGCGGCGGATCGGAAGGGCGGCGGTGCGGCGGGTGGGACCGGGGGAGGACGTGATGGTGACGCTGATGCTGCTGATCATCTTGTTCGCGGCGCTGGCGGGGGAGTTGGTGGGGATCAATTTCATCGTGGGCTCGTTCATCGCGGGGTTGGGGCTGTCGCGGGTGGTGCGGCAGCAGGACATGCGGCTGTTCAAGCGGTTCGAGAGCATCGGGTACGGGTTCCTGATTCCGTTCCTGTTCGTGTCGATCGGGATGAAGACGGACTTCCGGGTGTTCGCGCGTCCGGGGTCGGTGGAGATCATCGTGCTGACGATCGCGGTGCTGGTGGGGACGAAGCTGGTGTCGGGCTACGCGGCGCTGCGGGCGTGCGGGTTCGGGCGGCGCGCGGGGCTGGCGGCGGGGTTGATGACGGTGCCGCAGCTGTCGGCGACGTTGACGGCGGCCGCCATCGGGAAGGGGCTCGGGATTCTCGACGAGCGGTTCTTCAATGCGGTGATCGTGCTGTCGATCGTGACGACGCTGCCGGTGCCGTCGATGGTGCGGGCGTTGCTGTTCAAGCGGGGCGTGCGGCGCGGGAACGCGGGGACGGGGGATTTCGCGATCCCGGACGTGGTGCAGGACGAGGATTTGTTGTGAGGACGGGGTGAGGGGGTAGGGGGCGGGCGGGCGGGGGGGAAGGGCGGGGAGGGGGGAAATCCCACGCAGAGGCGCAGAGAGAGGGAGGC
>CACXEY010000129.1 GCA_902766695.1 uncultured bacterium | reverse complement strand
GCCGCACTCCACCACGCCCGATTCTGGTGAAATAGACGGCGATTTCGTCATCGGTCACGCTTCCGGCATCAAGAAACGCGATGCAGTATTCTTTCAGTTGGGCAATGCGTCCAAGCCTCCGATCGGCATTCTCCGCAAAGATGATCTCATCCCACAACCAAGGATCCACTCCGTCTTTCCTTGACTGGAGAACATCCAGCCAATTCCACCAGCGGCCACTGTTTTCCGTCCCGCGGGCGGCCTGTCGCTTTTGGGCACACCATTCGAGAAAACCGGAGAAAGAAGGTGCGTTCTCCGGAACAAAATCGCCTCTGCCTTCCAAAAACTCCCGAAGCAAGGGGAATGGAACGGCACATCCCGAATTGTACGGGAACAACTCGCCAGGGTACGGCTTTTCAGTCCCATCGTGCCATTGCAAAGGAGGAGAACAGGCATCCAGCATTCCGATGGCGGCACGCTTTTGTGCAGAAGAAAGAAGGGCGTTTTTCGTCTCGTCCGACGAATCCCCATACCCCCACGGTTGCGATGGAGTGGTTGCGTGGAACACGAATTTCCGTTGCTGGCTTGCAAGGGCGTCCTGCTTGGGGCCGATGTCAATCCAAAGCACGGAAGTCCTCTCCCGTCCCGGCTCGGGCGGAAACGAGTCGTAAGCCAGGGAAATCGCATTGGAGCGCTGCTGTCCGTCCAGCAAGTCATAGCCTCTTCCGTTTTTCATTTGCTGGACACAGAAAGCGCCAATCGAAAAACCGCGGAAAATCGAATCCCAAAGTGTCGCGATGCGTGCGGCATTCCACACTTTCCCCCGTTGGACGGCAGGCAAATGCAATGTGCCGGCGTCCAGCATCGCGGCCACTTCCTCCAGATTTCGCTGGAATGGAAGTGCTTCCTCTGTCGGAGGGGTTGATTCCTGAAGCTCAACATTCCCTTCTGACTTGGTGGCAAAAACGGGTTCGACGATGTCGCACAAACGGGCAAGATCTTTACTGATGTCTTCAACCACGACAACCGGATTCCTGCATCTCCAATAGTTCGAACTGTAGTATGTGAAGTGGAAGAAGTGTCTTTGATCGCCGTCCAACGCAGCCCGAAGTTTTTGCCATTGGGGAACGTTTCTGGAAGGGACTTCAACATGCAACTCGATGAAATACTCGACTCCCCGTTTGATCAATTCATAGTGGATGGAGTCCATTCCCGCACTTGCAACTGGTACATGAATCCAATTCTCGCCTTCATGGTATTGCAAAGGGGATTCCGCATCGTTTTTGAGTTTCTTCTGGAAGAAGGAAAGAAACGCGTCTTTTAAATTTTGATAAGAGGTCATCATGCAATCCTCATTTCATGGTTCATAGAAAAGGGGCCAGACCCCACCAGACCTCACAGTTCTTCCAGCTCCCCGAGCGCTTCGACGAGATCGAGCCGGATGAAGCGGATGGGCAACGGCGGGGACTTCTTCATGGGGTCCTCTTTCCGTTCACATCGGCTCTTCCTCCCGCAGGATATCGCGGGGGGCCTTGCCCCGCTCCGGGCCGATGACGCGGCGGGCTTCGAGCAGGGCCAGCAGCCAAAGCGCATCGCTGTGGGAGACGCCCAGACGGCGCTGCAACAGGTGTGCCGCCGCCAGTCCGCTTTCCCGCACGGCCTGTTTCGCCTGCGCATACAGCGCTTCGATGTCTTCCATCGAACCAGGCCGGCCCGCCTCAAAAGCGGGGGCCGTGCTCTTGATTCCCTTCCACGGACCTTCCTCGCTTGTTCCGGGATATTTTTCCGCGGCCTCGGCGACGATCCTTTCGACATCGCTGGTGGGGAAATACGGCCCGTGAACGAAAAGCCGTTCTCCGGCCGGGTCCTGCCAAATGCCATCGCCACGACGCTTGACCATGTCACGTGCCTCGCACACAACCTCGCCCAACATCCGCCTCCAATCCCCGCCCATGATCAGATTGAACACCATGTGTCCCGGGATGGCGTCCAGAATCACGTCGCTGAAGTTGCCGGACCCGCAAGGCCGGGACGTGGCCATGACAAGGTGAATGCCCGCCGCACCGCCCTCCGCCGCGAGACGCAAGATGGTTGGCTGAATCGTTTCCCCTCTTTCGAGCAGCAGATCGACGTACTCATCACAGACAATCACGACGCGGGGCAAGTTCATGCTGGGTTTCCTTGCGTTGAACTCGTCAATGTCGGAACAGCCCGCATCGGCAATGACCTTGCTCCGCCGTTCCGTTTCCAGGACCGCCCAGCGGTACGCGGCCTCGGCCTGTGCCGTATCCTTGACGATCGGCCCGATCAGATGCGGCAAAGCCTCGTAGGCGCCGAACTCGACCTGTTTCGGATCCACGAGGACAAAACGAACCTCCTCCGGCGAATGGTCCCGGACGAGCGAACAAACCAGCGCATGGAGGAACACCGACTTGCCGGTGCCGGCCACTCCGGCCACCAGCAAGTGTGGAACATGCAGGAAGTCGGCGGTGATGTTCCGCCCGTCCGCCGCCGTGCCGATGGGAAAAGAAAGGGTGTCGTTCGTTTGCCATTGGGTTTCTTTTGTCATGGTTTCCTCCTTGGTCTGCCCGGGTCACTTCCTCACCGCACGGCAATCATAGTAATAGGAATCGGTGAAAAGATCATCGTCCTCGGCATAGTTTGTTGTGGTCATATCGCCGATTTCAATCTTCGCCTTGTGGAATTCAAAGCTGGTTTCGTCGGTCAGTTCCGTCGGATCAACGCCTTCCGTACGGAAAAGATAGAACAGATCGGGGATGGAGATTGCAACGGGCTCCAGCCACTCGGAACCGTCGTCAAACGTCTTGTGGCTCAGTATGCGTCCCGAGTCCTTGTCGTATGAGACGAGCTCGAAATCCTCGAGGATGCTTCCAGGCCCGACCTTGTCACTTTGCTTTTTCATGATTGTCTCCTTTGTTGCTTCACCCACTAGCTAGCACGTTCCGTGCCAACGGCGGAAAAAGGCGAAAACAAGGCGTTTGAGGGATGTTGATGGAGAGTGGGAGGATAGGTGGTGGAAAGATATTGGGCAGATTGGTCAGTTTTGTGCGGTCGGTGATGGGCGAAGCTTCGAACAGGATTCCAATCCTGTAGATCTCCAATATCCTGTAGAAAAATAAGTTTCATCGATATGCTCATGCCCCCTCTTGGACACTTTGAAGAAGTCGAAATCTACTCAAACATTCTCCTGTCCCCTACACTTCTGCAATGGCACTCCATGGAATTCATTCTTATTTCACGGTTTTTCAAAAAACGATAGTTTTGTTTGGAGGGCTTCATTACCATCGAAAACAAAAGCTTTCCATTGTTCCCAAGAGAAGAAGCTACAAGGGTGCCGCATAAATCTAAACTGTATTGGCGTGTTCTCAATACAAACGACAGAACTTCTAGGGCAACATCGCCCAATTTTATTGTGAAACACCAGCGGCGTTGCATTGATCCCATTTTCTTTCATGAACCAGTTGAACCACACCGCCGCCTCCAATCCAGCGAATATGCAGATTTCTGGAGCAAGTATAGATATTACGCCTAGTGTTGCTCTCCAACCGATAGCTCTATCTTCCCCCGTTGGACGTTCCTTGCCGTGTGTCTTGCTATACCACATAGGGCGCTGGATAAAATTCATGAAAGCAATTCTTGACCAAAGAGAAAAACGCAACTCTTTATCTGTTGGCCCGAGGAGCGGACTCCCACATAGAATTTTCGTGAGATTGTCAAAAGTTGGATTATTCCCCCTCGCCCCATGGTTTTTCCACCCCGCATCATAGCCATAAAGTGGATACTCCGCCATTACCTCACGCGTAGAAAATGGATCGACCATATACTCGCGCTTTTTCTCCTCAACAAGAGCTGGGTCATCTGTGTTTGTATAATGAGACTCAGCAATAATAAGAACACGATATTGAAGAAAATCTTTTCCAACCCATGGAAGCCATGTCAAATCAGATATCCTTTTAAATCTCTCGTCAAAAGCTTCGGAGATAACCTTTCTCCATTGCTCCTGATACCAATCGTTCATTTCAATCCCCTTTTCATCAATGGAAAGTATTCAATCAGATTTTCAACCTGCTCATTGTAAGATATTCAACGTGCCTTCAGTCCGGAATAATGCCAATTCGCCCTCTCTGAATCTCCCTCAAATACCGCGATGCCCGTGAATACCCTTGCGCCAGCGCGGATGAAAATAGTTTTTCAGAGGCCACCACGTCTGTCTTCCAGCCAACACCAACCCCTAGACAAAATGCTGCCAGGCAAAGGGCATCCGCTTGGTAATGGCCGATGAAGTAGTCAACATCAGGTTCGTTCTTATACTCTTCAAATATCTGTTTCCGCATTGCATCAAGTGCCTCCCTTGCCTCTTGGACGCACCCCAGGGCAAGCGCACCCGTGAGAAGATCTACTGCTTTCATCACATCCCATTCTCGGGAAGGGAACTTCGGCCAATCCGAATCCATATACAAACGAGCAAGTTTTATCAGTGCTTGACCTTTCTGCTGTGTACGACCTTCAGCTCGATAACCATTTGCATACAGTTTTGCCGCCAGTTGTTCGTCTTCGTACCTGCAAGAGTCTGCTGAATTGATAAAATCCTCTGCGTACATGGTCATATCAGTTTCAAACGACTGAAGAATGTCTTTTATCGACTGCCCTAAAGAATCAAGCGGGGCATCCACAGGCACCTCTTCTTTATCTTCAATCGAACCACTTGAGAAGCACTCTGCTGCATCCATTGCCTTGACAAACGCTCTTGTTTCAAATGTCTTGGCTATCGTTAACTGTAGAATTTCGCCGGAGGCCAGACGAGTCTTATACCCTTGCAAACCAAATTCTTTTCCAATCCGCGAAAAATGCGAATTAATCATCTCCTTATCGATGCCTTGCTCGCCCAGCTGTATGAGTTCTTGTATGCATTCTTGTTTTTGCTTTTCTCCGCCAAACACTACAAGATGAGTTCCGTTTTTCAACACAACTGCTAGTCCATAAAAATACCTGCTATCGCAGATGCAAATGGGAGGGTCTGATGCAATGATGTTTAGGGGAACCGGGTCATCATAGAGATTGAGAAATTCGTCCTTGTTTCCTTTGGTAGTTGTCGCTGTTGTTTTGGCTTCCTCGAGTAAAAGGGATGTTGGAGGCCGAATCAATTCATCTCGCATAATCACAAAAAATGCATAGCGATCATATCTTTCTGAGGCAGAGACACCTTCGCGAAAGGTCATTACAAGACACTGATGCATCGACTCCAATGCATTGCGCAATATACCTTCCAGACTCATAAGATTCGATGTTGGGACTGGAAGAGATTCAATGTACCAACTGGCAGCTTCTCCAGCAAATTTCCGGCAAAGCATTGATAACGCATCTGCAAGAACGGGATAATCCCATTCAATGCTTTCACCCATGTCGACACGTCCATCAGGAAGAATTTTGTCGAGTCTAATGTTGTAATACATGATTTATCCTTTCTATCGGGATTTCGCTATCTCCATAAGATGACCGTACAATGCCGCATCTCTCTCTGAGAAGCAGCAGAAGACCACTTCCATCTCCCTTTCGCCGTTGGCTTGCGCGGGTGGGCGGGAGAGGAAGTCCCGGACTTCGCGGATGGCGATGCGGGCGGCGGGTTCGAGGGGGTAGCCGTAGACGCCGGTGGAGATGCAGGGGAAGGCGACGGAGCGGCAGGCGTGTTCGGCGGCGAGGGCGAGGGAGTTGCGGTAGCAGGCGGCGAGCTTTTCGGGTTCGCCGTGGGTGCCGCCGCGCCAGACGGGGCCGACGGTGTGGATGACCCAGCGGGCGGGAAGGCGGTAGCCGGACGTGATGCGGGCTTCGCCGGTGGGACAGCGCACGCCGGGACGGACTTCGGGGACCGCCAGGCACGCCTCGAAGAGTTCCCGTCCCGCGGCGCGGTGGATGGCCCCGTCCACTCCCCCGCCGCCGAGCATCCGCTCGTTCGCGGCGTTGACGATGGCATCGACGGGAAGGGTGGTGATGTCGGAGTGGATGATGCGGATCATGGGCTTGGAGGGGGGTGTTTTTGGACAGGATTTACAAGATTTGCAGGATTTTTCTTGGGGGGATGGGGGGACAGAAAATCTTGTGAATCTTGTAAATCCTGTCAAAAAATTCATTTGGTTTTCTTGTAGAGCCGGTATTTGCGTTTGAATTGGAGGGAGGGGGTACCGAAGTTGAGGAGGAGGCCGTCGTCGATGCCGGTGGCGGCGAGGTAGTTGACGAGTTGGGCTTCGTGGCGGGGGTGGAGGTCGCTGACGGCCTTGAGTTCGAGGATGAGGCGGCGGTCGACGATGATGTCGGCCTGGTAATGCCCGACGCAGACGCCGTCGTAACGGACGTCGAGGGGGACTTCTTTTTGGGCGGGGAGGTTTTGTTTGGCGAGTTCCAGGAGGAGGGCGTTCCGGTAGACTTCTTCGAGGAAGCCGGGGCCGAGGCGGGTGTGGACCGTCATGGCGGCGCCGATGACGGCATGGGTCAGTTCGTCGATGGTCACGGGATGGGGCTCCTTTGGGAATTTGCGGCAAGTGTAGCGGGGAGGGGCGGGGTTGTAAAATTTTTTGGACAGGATTTGCAAGATTGACAGGATTGGAAAACCAGCGGAAAGCCGCTCCCTTTTTTTCCCCGATTGCCCGCACTCCGGAATGATTGGAATCCGGACAGGCGCCCCCATCGGCTCTCCAAAAGAATCCTGCAAATCTTGTAAATCCTGTCCAAAACGCCGATTCAGGTGCGTCCCTTGAGGGCGAAGCCGCGCTGGCGCCAGTAGGCGAGGATGTTTTCGGGGCAGTAGGCGGCGAGGGAGGGGGCGTGGGGGGTGTCAAAAAGGGTGAAGCAATCCTGCGGGGCGAGTTTGGTCCAGTCGCATTTGTCGGCGAATTGGGGTTGGTGGGGCAAGATTTCCTGCAACCAGGCTTCGGGCGTGATTTCGTCCCAGCGCGTGAAGCGCGCGGCCGCTTCGGGGAGGTGGGCCAGCAGCAGTACGCAACTGTCGATGTCCAGCGAATCCAGGTCGATGCGGTCCAGGAATTGCGGCTGGGCCTTGAACAGATGCACCCAAAGATCGCTGATGGGGCGTTTGCCTTCGGCGCGCATTTTGGACCAGTCGCATTTGTCGGCGAACTGGGGATGGTCGGCCAGCAGGAGTGCCCAGTCCGAGGGGGGCAGTTCCGGCCATGGGCAGCGGTCGGCAAACTCCGGATGGCTGAGCAGGAGCAAAGGCCAGTAATATGGCTTCAAGCGGGACCATGGGCCCCTCGCCGCGAATTGGGGTTGCTCCTTCAGGATCCAGAACCAGGCGTCGCCATCCAAACGGTGCCAGGGGCAATGCGGGGCGAATTCGGGGTGGTCGGGAAGCAGTTTGCTCCAGTCGTCGGAGCTCAAGGCCTTCCAGGACAGGGGGCGCCAGTCGCTGTGGGGATGGAGGGTGCTGTATGCGGTTTGCAGGGGGGACAGGGGGTGGGGTTTCATGGAGTCTTCCTTTTTGGGGGCGGGAGGGAGGGAGACAGGGGCTCTGAAAATTTTTACCAATCATTGGAAAAGTGGCGAAAAAATTTTCCAATCGTTGGAAAATCCGCCGTTTGCAGATGGGCCAGCGGATTGGCCAAAAGCCGGGCGGGGTCAGAAGCCGATGGGGCGGGAGGGGCCTTTCTTGAGTGAGCTTTCGCGGGCGAGTGCGTCGAGCCGCATGGCGTTGGTGACGTCGGGGCCGAGGGGGGCGAGGGACTGGCGGACGGTGCGGTAGTCGCCGGGGGCCAGGGCGGGGATGGCGTCGAGTCGGGCGGCTTCGTCCGGGGTCAGGGGGGAGCGGAAGATGCGCTCGAAAAACAGGCGCTTGCCACGGGTGTCGAGGTGGTCGAAGCCGAGTTTGTAGGTGAAGCGCCGCAGGATGGCCGGATCGAGGCGGTCGAGGGTGTTGGTGGCGCCGACAAGAATGCCGCGGTAGTCTTCCATGCGGTGGAGGAGTTCGTTGACCTGCGTGACTTCCCAGCTGCGGGCGGCGCCGGCGCGGTCCTGCACCAGGCCGTCGATTTCGTCGAGGAAGAGGATGGCGCCGTCGGCTTCGGCTTCTTCGAAGGCGGCCTTGATGTTGTGTTCGGTGCCCCCCACCCACATGGAGAGGAGGTCGCCGCCCATGCGGACGTTCACGGGACAGCCAAGGGCCCGGCCGAGGTGCTTGACGTACTCGGTCTTGCCGGTCCCGGGCGGGCCCCAGAGGAGCAGGGTCGCGTGGAAGGGATCGGGCTCGGTGGACGGGGGCGGGTCGTCGCGGTGGCGGCGGAGGGCTTCGAGGATGCGCGCGGGCGGGACGGGGCCTTGGATGGACAGGCCGTCGAGGGTGTAGTCGCGCGTGGGGGTGAACCGGCCCTCCGCGGCGGTGCCACCCATCAGTTCGCAATGGGGGGCCATGAGGCGGGCGACGAGGGTTTCGACTTCGTCGGGACGGGGGCGCATGCGCTTGGCGTTGCCGAGGACCATGGAGATGCCGCCGGCACTGGTGCGGTAGCGGGCGGCAAGGCGGTCGGCCATCTCCGGCGGCACCAGGCGGCCCATGCGCAGTTTTTCGACGCAGTTGCGCCAGATGGCGCGGCGCTGACGGGCGCCGGGAGGGCCGAAGCGGACGGAGTAGTCGAAGCGGCGGCGGACGGATTCGTCCATCTCGGAGGCGGGGGCGTTGGATATCCAGATGGTCGGGACGACGGTGTCGTCGAGGATGGAGTTGATGACGCCTTTTTCGGAGCCGGAGGCGGAGGGGGCGCCGAAGGCGGGGAAGAAGAAGGGGCGTCCGGTGCGGAGGAGCTGGTCGGCTTCGTCCACGAGGACGAGGCTCCCCGCGCGGGGGAGGCGCTCGTTGCAGAGGCGCAGGCCCGCCATGCGGCTCTGGGGGGAGTCGCAGTCGCCGCGGTCGGCGTCGTTCTGGCGGATTTCGTAGAGGGAGAGGCCGAGTTCGTGGGCGAGGGTCTTGGCATAGCTGGTCTTGCCGGAGCCCGGGGCGCCATGGAAGAGGATGTTCACGCCGCGGCCGCCGGAGGAGGAGGCGCTGATCATGTCGCGCAGGAGGGGACCGTGGTCTTCTTCGAGTTTGCCGTAGTAGGAGGGGGGAAGGGCGTCGGCGGTGGGGACTTGGCCGTAGAATTTGTCCTCCAGCATCTTGCGGGTGCCGCCGAAGAGGTAGTCGCGGTAGACACGGGAGGAGAGGTCGCCGTCGCCATCCACGGCGTCGTAGCGGAGCAGGGGGGAGTCCCCCGTGAGCGCCCGTTCCACCGCGCGGAAGGGGCGGTCGATGGCCATGGCGATGGTCATCTGGCACTGGCGCCGGTTGCGGCTGTAGCAGTGGGGGTGGTAGAAGAGGCTCTGGTCGCGCAGGACGGCGAAGAGGAAGATGCCGCGGGCCGTTTCGTCGAATTGGAACAGGTGGCAGATTTCGTCCATGCGGGTTTCCATCGGGTCCTTGTGCTTCCGGTGGCGGAATTTGTTCCGCGCGATGGCATCGCACCATTCCTCCAGCATGCGGAGGCAGCGGGAACGCTCTTTCTTGCCGCGGTTCCAGAGTTCCCGGATGACCTTGGAAAGGGTTCCCGAGATAGTGACATCGGTGATGCGGTCGCCACCTTTGCCCTTGGCACGCACGACTTCCACATCCCGGCAGACGGCGAGTTCGTCGAGGGTGAAATGCCGTCTGAGCATGGTTTTCGCTTCCCGGACGCTTGTGAGGACGGGATCGCGGAAGAGGGCGAAGAAGTCGTCGTCTTCCACGTCGTTTTTCCAGTAGCGCATGGCGTTGCGGAAGAGGCGCAGCGCCTGGCGCAGCAGCCAGGTGTTGCCGGTGGTCATCCTGAATCCGAGGGGCAAGGCTTTGGGCATGGGGTGTCTCCTGTGTTGTCGTTTGGTTCCGACAACGGAGAAGCAGGAGGCGTGCCAACGGCGGAAAGTTTTTCGACAGGATTGCAGGATGGGCAGGATTTACGGGGGAATGGGGGCGGAAACGGGGGAGGAACAGGTGGTAGAAGATGAGGGCGGGAGGGATGCGGGCGGGAAGTTTTTGGGCGGCACTGGTCAGTTTTTGAGCGGTTTGGGAGAGGAGGAGTTTGGGACAGGATTTACAGGATAGACAGGATTAGCGAGAAGGCAAGAAGGGGCAATGCGAGGGCAGTGGTTTCAAGGCTTTCGCTGGGACAATGTGCTTTCAATCCCGTCCAAGACCCTTTTTGCCTCTTCGTTGAATTGCTTTTTCAACTCCTCTTCAGAGGTGTTTCGGGCGAGGATTTCCCTGTCCAGCGGGAAGTATGCCCATTCCTCATCGGTGTAGCAGTCTTCAAGTTTGTCTTTGCAACTTCTATCCAGTTTCAAAGCCACGGAAAAACTGTATTCCTCTGGGACCATCGGACTAATTCCGACAAAGAATTCCCGCTTCTTCCCGTGAATTCCATTGAAATAACAACCGATTCCCCATTGATTTTGTTGCTGAGCCCCTCTTGTATACGCATTGGAATCCAATGAGCCCAAGAATTGATCACACAGTTCCAAAACCTTTTCCGACATCGTGTAAATCGCCGCAATCGTATCTGGTGAATAAATCATAGCTACCTCGTGTGGTGTAAACAAAAGTGTGTGTTCCCCATCGCGCATGTATTCACGAACCAAAACAAGACGGGCAAATTCTTTTGTTGCCCCTTGCTTGTCGATGCGTCTGAACAAATCTTCCCAATAAAGAACCTTGGTTTTCTTGGGAAGCTCTGAAAGATGCGCGTAGTTCGCGCGCACAAGGAATGCATCTCTTGTGGCCTCCTCCCTTTCGGACGGTGTCAGTGTCGCATCATTGATTTTCACTTCAAAATGAATATCCCGATCGGAGGTCTTTATCGTGAAATCAGGAATGGTGCCCTGCAAACTGTTTTGTGTGACGACATCTTTGATGTTTTCCAATTTCAACCCGAAAGGTTCCAAAAGGAAATTGAAGAGTATTTCTTTCTTCCACAAAGGCTCGCGGTGAAAGAAGGTGGCAATGGCTTGTGTCGCGGCATTTTCGTATAGATTCATTCTACACCTCTTGTTTCGAGAATATATGAAAAGGGAGTTGAATCAAGGGGGAAAAGTTTTCAAGGCCGTCATGCTGAGGGTGATTTTCATGGACGCCGCCCGGTTGGGCGGCGCACCTTGAACGGGTTGTCCCGGGTTGTCCAAGTTGTCTCCAAAACAATTGTCGGGAATTGTCGGAATTGTCTGACCTGTTTTGTCCTCCGCTTGTTTTGTTGTCTTTTTTGTCTTTTTTGTTTCCAGAACCGGGGCGGAAAATTTTTTCCAATCGTTGGAAAACGGGCGAAAGATTTTTCCAATCATTGGAAAAATCGGGCGGAGTTTTCCAACCATTGGAAAGTTTTTTTCCAATCATTGGAAAATCCGCCGTTTGCCGGTGAGCCAGCAGATCGGCCAAAACCCGGGTGGGGTTCACACCCGGGAGAGGCCTTCGAGGTGGGTCAGGGTGTCGGTGGGGATGCCCAGGCGGCAGTCGAGGAGGTCGTGGGCGCGCAGGCGGGAATCTTCCTGCACCAGGGGCTGGATTTCGTCGATGGGGCAGGCGAGGTAGGCCGCGAGTTCTTCGACACGGATGAGATCGCCCTTGGGCGGGTTGCTGCCCAGGTCGTATTCGAGCAGGCCGTGCTCGGTGCAGAGGGCCACGAGCAGGATGTCGCGTTCGCGGGGCGTCAGGCCGTAGCGGCGGACGAGGGCGTCGAATCGGCTGCGGATGCCGCCCTCGGCGGAGGGTTCGAGGTCCTCCACCGCCGCCGCAAGGCGGGCGACGGCCGCGCGGACGCTGTCGCGGACTTCGCGGAGGGGGCAGTTCCAGATGTCTTCGATGTTCTCGCAGGGGGTGTCGCCGAAGTCCACCGCGAAGGTCCCCCCCGCATGGTGGCAGCGGCCCAGGAGGGACGTGCGGGAGCAGTCGAGGGTGTCGCCGTCCCACGTGAAGGTGTAGGGGCCGATGGTCCCGGCGAGGGCGGCGAAGTTTTCCTTGATGTCGCGTCCGGTCGCCACGAGGCCCAGGGAGCGGAAGAGGCTGGCGCCGCAGCGTACGGGGGTGCGGCGGTCGCGGAGGAAGTTGCCGAGGTAGCGCAAGGCGTTGAAGGCCTCGAACTGGTAGGCGGGGTGGATGGGGTGGAGTTGGGTCGTCATGGGGGTGTCCTTTCGGTTGGTTGGTTGTCGTGGAGGGTTTCCGCCAGGCATGTAGCAGGAGGCGTGCCAATGTCGGGAATTTTTCGACAGGATTGCAGGATGGGAAGGATTTACGGGGGGATGGGGGAGGAAACGTGGGAGAAATCGGCAGGGATGCGGGAGGGGCGGGTGGGAGGCGGGCGGGAAGTTTTTGGGCGGTGTGGTCAGTTTTTGGGCGGTATAGAGACGAGTGACGAGTTTGCGGTGCGCCCGCTCGCGGGCGGCACGGAGGCCGCCGCGAGGGTTGTCTTACGATTGGGCGGCGAGTTCGGACAGGCGGTCCGCAACGCGGGCGAACGGCACGAAGCGGCCGTCGGGAGGGAGGGGCCAGGCGTCGCCGGCGTAGACGACGGTGGAAGTTGCGGCTTCCGGAACGCGCTTGCGGAAGACGGCCATGTGGCGGCCGAAGGATACGTCGGGGGTCATGCCCGCCTTGATTTCGAAGAGGTGCAGGCGGCGGTTGCAGTCCATGAGAAGGTCGATTTCCATGGTGCCGTTGTCGCGGAAGAACCAGAACTGCGCGGGGGAACGGGTGTTGGCCTTCCACTTGAGCGCTTCGAGCACGACGAGGTTTTCGAAGAGCCCGCCGAGCAACGGGTCGCGGCCGGCCTGGGAGGGGTTCGAAATGCCGAGAAGCCAGCAGGCGAGGCCGGTGTCGGCGAAGTAGATTTTCGGGGATTTGACAAGCCGCTTGCCGTAATTGTTCCAATAGGGGCGGAGGGTGAAGACGACGAAGCTCGCCTCCAGCACGGAAAGCCATGATTTGAGGGTCGGGGCGCTGACGCCGACATCGCCGGCCAGCGATTGGAGGTTCGCGACCTGCCCGACGCGGCCGGCCAGCAGGCGGACGAACGTCTCGAACGCCCCCAGGTTCGAGATGTTGAGGATTTGCCGCACGTCGCGCTCGACGTAGGTCCGGAACCAGCCTTCGCAGACTTCCGACGGATCGAGTTTGCGGTCGAAGATGCGCGGAAGCCCCCCCGCCCAGATGGCTTCGTCACGGGCCCGCTCCGGTCCGCCCGGCACGGTGGCCAGTTCGGCGAGCGAAAGCGGGTAGAGGTCGAGCAGGGCGGTGCGTCCGGCGAGCGATTGGGCGATCTGGCCTTGCAGGAGCGGTTGGTGGGAGCCGGTCAGGACGAACTGTCCGGGGTCGCCCGTCTCGTCCACCAGCACCTGGATTTCCGAAAGGAGCTCCGGAACGCGCTGGACTTCGTCGATGACGAGCGGTCGCGGGAACTCCCTGAAAAAGAGTTCCGGGTCGGTTTGCGCCAGCCTGCGGGCCCGGGATTGTTCCAGGTTGACATAGCGCCATTGGGGGAAGGCCGCCTTGGCCAGCGTCGTCTTGCCCGACTGGCGGGGACCGAAAAGGGTCGCCACCGGAAATTTCTTCGTGGCCTCGAGGAGGCGTGCAAGCATGGTCCGCTCGATCATCGGCTTTCTCCTTCTTCGGGAATCATGTTGCCCGGAAAAGTTTACAATGTCAAAGTCGGATTTTGGTTTTGTAAAGAATCGAGATGGGTGGCAAGTGAAAAGATGCGGAGGCGCGCCCTGAGGGCGCGCAGAGACGAGTGACGAGTTTGCGGGGCGCCCGCTCGCGGACGGCACGGAGGCGCCGCGATGGTTGAAAAGTTGAAGGATGACCGTTCAACAAATTCCCTCAACCTTTCAACCTTTCAACTTTTCAACTTTTCAACCTTTCAACCCTTCAAGGCGGGCCGCCCGCGCTCCGACAGGAGGGGGTGGAGAATCCGAAGTGCCGTTCGGGGCGGGGACGGAGGCTTGCCGGGATTTCGCCCAAGAATTGAGCGGAAGGTCAAATACTGGGCACATGGGGCTTGACGGCGCGGAATGGGGCGGGTAGAGGGAGGGGCATGGAAAAGAACGGACGGATCTTGGTCGTGTCGGGGCTCGGAGCCCTGGAGGAATACCTGGTGGCGGCGGCGGCGGTGCTGCGACGGCATCCGGGGGCGGAGCTGGCGTTCGCGAGCCGGCAGATGCTGCCGGACGTGCTGGAGGGGCGGATGGACGGGCGGGAGTGGCGCCGCGTCCTGCTGCTCGGCGTGGGGCTGTCGGCCGAGCCGGAGCGCTTGCGGAAGGCGCTGCGGGCGGCGAAAAAGGCCGGCGCCGGAATCGAATGGCTGAGCGCGTACGGCATCGGCGTCCCGGCCGGGCTCCCGGACGACGTCCGGCGGCTCTTCGACGCGCGCGTCGGCGGGGAGGACGAGGACCTCGTACGGGTGGCCGCCCGCACCGCCGGCGCGGAGGCCGCGGATCTGCTAGCCCTGCACGACGGGGAGGGCGGCGGCGCGGCGGCGGCCTGGCGGGAACGGATGGCCGCGGCGGAGTGGAGCTTCGCCAACACGCGCGGACTCGAACCGCTGGAAAGCCTCGCGCGGGACCTCGCGGCGGGCCGGGGGCCGGAGGCGTGGGATGCGGCGGCGCGGCGGCTGGTCGCGTCGTACCGGTCGTTCGGATACCGGCGGCTGGTGGCGGAAAGTCCGGCCATGCGGCGGCTGCGCAAGGACATCGGGCGCGTCGCGCGCAGCGGCGCGATGCGGGTGCTGGTCACCGGCGAAAGCGGCGTCGGCAAGGAAACCGTCGCGCAGCAGCTCCACGTGCAGTCGGAGCGGAAGGGGCCGTTCCTGGCGTTCAACTGCGCGACCGTGGCGCGCGATTTGCTCGAAAGCCGCCTGTTCGGCCACGTGCGGGGGGCCTTCACCGGAGCGGCGTCGGACAGTCCCGGGCTCTTCCGGGAGGCGGACGGCGGGACGTTGTTCCTGGACGAAATCGCCGAACTGCCGCCGGACCTCCAGGGCGTGCTCCTGCGCGTGCTGCAGGAGGGACGCATCCAGCCCGTCGGCAGCGCGCGGGAAATCGCGGTGGACGTGCGCGTCGTCGCCGCCACGAACCGCGACCTGGCGGCGCGGGTGCGGGAAGGAAGCTTCCGGGAAGACCTGTATTGGCGGCTGGCCGTGGCCGAGCTGCGGGTGCCGCCCCTCCGGGAAAGGCCGGAGGACCTGCGCCCCATCGCGCGGGAGATGTGGCGGGCCATGGCCCCGGGCCGCAAGTCCCTCTCCGCAGCCGACCTGGACGCGCTGGCCGCGTGGCCCTGGCCCGGCAACGTCCGCGAACTGGGCAACGTCCTGGAACGGGCGGCGCTCTTCCCCGACCGGACGATCCCCGAACTGCTGGAAGAAGAACGCGCACGCTCCGGCGTCACCGCGGCAACCAAGACGGACGCCCCCGTGATCGGCCAAGACGTACCGCTGGACGAAATCGTCCGCACCCACGTCCGCGGCGTATGGGAACGCCACGGGAAGAACGCGACCGAAACGGCCCGCGTCCTCGGCATCTCCCGCAACACGGTCCGCGAGAAGCTGGACGGGTGAGGTCGGGGACGGCGTACGCGTTGCCCGTGCGCGCGCTCGGGAGGAAAAGTTGCGGCCGGTCCGCCGGCCCGGGCAAACACACCCATCCGCCGGGATTGCCTTCCGGCGAGGACGGGGCTATGGTAGGGGCATGGAAAGGAGCCAACCATGACCGAACGCATCGTAGGCGTCATCCCCTCCCGCTGGGGGTCCACCCGTTTTCCCGGAAAGAGCCTCGCGCCCATCGCGGGGCGCCCGCTCCTCGCCCGCGTCATCGACCGCGTGCGCCTGGCGCGCCGCCTCGACGCCGTATGGGTCGCCACCGACGACGAGCGCATCGCCGAAGCCGCCCGCGCCGCCGGTGCGGAGCCCGTCATGACCCCCTCCGACCTGCCGTCCGGTACCGACCGCGTGGCATGGGCCTTGCGCGGGCGCGACGCGGGAATCGTCGTCAACATCCAGGGCGACGAGCCGTTGCTCGATCCGGCGGCGGTGGACGCCGTGGCGGCGGCGCTGGCGGACGATCCCTCCTGGGACATGGCGACCGCGGCGAGCCCGGTGGCGGACGCGTCGGAACTGCACAGTCCCGACGTCGTGAAGGTCGTGCGCGCGGACGACGGGGCGGCCCTCTACTTCTCCCGTTCCGTGATTCCGTACGTGCGCGGGGCGGCGCCGGACTTCCCGCCGGAGCCGGGCGTCCACCTGCGCCACGTCGGCCTCTACGCCTACCGCCGGGCCTTCCTGGAACGGCTGGTCGCCACGCCGCCCTCCCCGCTCGAACGCCTCGAAAAACTCGAACAGCTCCGCGCCCTCCAGCTCGGCTGCCGCATGAAGGTCCTCGACGCGCCCGCCTCCGGCGTCGGCGTCGACACCCCGGCCGACATCGCCCGCGCCGAAGCGCTCCTCCGCGCCGCCGGGCTTCCCTGAGGGTACGCGGCCCGCGTCAGTGGAGGACGTCGAGGATGTCTTCCAGGGAGGCGCGGGGGGGACGGGGCGTCTTGACGAGGGAGGGACGGTGGAGGCGCGGGTAGCAGCGGATCCAGAGCTTGCCGGCGTCGCGCTGTTCCTTGCGCCAGGCGGTCATCTCGTCGTTCCAGAGCCGCCGGCGGTCTTCCATGAGGAACACGAAGGGGCGGTTCCCCTGCTCCGCCCGGAGTCCTTCCAGGAACTCCCCGAGGAACCCGGGCGTCAGGTCGCCGTCGAGCCGCCGGAAGAACAGTTCGCCGGTCAGGAACATCGCGGAAAGGGTCTTGTAGCGGGGGGCGAGGTCGGCGGGCAGGGTGGCGTCGCGGTTGTGCCGGAGGGCGCTGGAGGACATGGGGGTGACCAGCGTTTCGTCGACCCACGCGACGAGGGCATGGAGGTTGCGGGCCATCGCGCGGATTTCCGGGAGGTTCTCCTTCTCCCAGTCCCGGAAGAGCTTGATGCGGTCCGAGGGCACGGGCGAGCCGTTCAGGAAGCCGAGGCGCCGGAGGAGGTTCACGGCGGCGGTGCGGGAGAGGGGCTTGCCGAAGCGCGTGCGGTAGAAGTCGATGACGGCCGGCGCGGACCATACGGCGTGGCCGGGCGCGCTGTCGCCGGGGGCTCCGGCGGCAATGGCGGCGACGAGGGCGTCTTCGGCCTCGCGATCCGGTTCGGACTTGGAGATCAGGGCGAAGCCGTGCGGCTTTTCGTAGGCGCCGGATGCGCCTTCCTGTTCGAAGCGGGCGTAGTTCTTGCGGACGGTGATGATCCGGATGTGGAGCTCGGCGGAAGCCTTCTCGGCGGGGACGCCTTTCTCCCAGAGGGCGAAGAGCCGCAGGCGGAGGGCTTCGCGTTCGCGCTGGGGAAGGGCGTTCATGTAGATGGGGGCGGCGGGCCGCGGGGGGGCCTTGGGGGCGGGTGCGGCGGCCTTG
>CACXEY010000128.1 GCA_902766695.1 uncultured bacterium | reverse complement strand
GCCCGAATCCACCTTGTACTTCAGCTGGGCCGACGTGATGGCGTCCGCCCCGGACGCCGGATACCCGCCCAGGCGCAGGAAAACGAAGTCCCCGTCCGCCACCTCCGCCGGATTGCGCATCGTCGCCGAAGCCCACGGCTCCGCGTTCGTCGGGCAGTGCCACGCGTTCCCCGCCACGTATTCGATGTCCTCCGACACCGTCGTGTAGGAATACCCCTGCCCGCCGTTGTTGTCCGCCGAAAGCATGCAGAAGCCGAGCTGGTCGATGTCGACGTCATTGCCGTACTGATCCGCCGAAGCCAGCGTGTTGGCCGTGAACAGGCTCGCCGGCATCGCGCTGCTGAAGACGTAATACTTGACCGTCGTCCCCGCCGCCTGCCCCGGAATCGTCCCGCGCGCGTACACGCCGCTCTTGGTCATCACCTGCCGCGTCTGCGTCACCCAGCCGTCCGCCGTGTACACCAGATAAAAAACCTCTTCGTCGCTGATGCTCGGCATGTCCGCGGAAAGGGCGCAGCGGACCGTGACCTCCACGTCGCCCTCGTACGCCGTCGCGTGGTTGTTGGTCACGCTCTGGATGATGGCCGGCTTGTAGTGCGTCTTCATCACCAGATACTGTCGGTTGTCCCAGCCGCCGTGCCCGGTCACGTGGAACGTGTACCACGCATCCTTGACCACATCCATGTCCAGATTGGCGCTGCCGTCCGCGCGGGCCTCGCCGATGATTTCGTTGACGGTCGCGCTCGTGCCCTTGCCCCACCATTTGTTGCCGTTGTTGAGCTTCATCCCCGCCGCGTCCCCGGGGTTCGACGCCTGGATGGTCGCCTCGTAGTAGTTCCCGGGATTGAACGCCAGCTCGCAATCGGTCCCCCAGTTGTTGAAATACCCCCTGGCGTAATCCGCCCGTGCCGTCCCTGCCGCCACCGCCAGCAACCCGGCCGCGACCGCGCCAACCACCAACATCCTGAACCCGCTCATGCAATCCTCCTGTGGTCTATGATTCACATTCACTCCCCCCTTATACTCCCCCACCCCGCCCCCATCCAGCCCTTTTTCGGCACGCGGAACGACACTCCTCCCATTGCGATCTCCGCCGGCAGAGCCTCGCTTTCATGCGTCCGCAGGGGCCTGCGGACCGGTACGGGACCCGGTTGTTTTTCATGGCGGGGACTTGATGTCCAAACGCAAAGAAAGTCAATGTTTTTCGTAATTTCAAAAGTGTTCCCGGCATGGGCCCGGAAGCGGTTTCCGCAATTGCATTTCCATCCTCTCCCGGGCGAAGCGCCTGGCAGGGCGGGCCGTCCCTGCCCGCCGGAGACACTCATGCTGGCAGAAAGAGCCGGCAATGCGTGGACACATGCGTTTCCGTGGTTCGGGCCGGATTGCCTCCGCACAACCGATGGCATCCGATTGCACCGTCCAGTGGCCGGCGGCGAAAGGACTCTCCCCCCTGCCGACGCGCATCCGCACGAACGGAAACACGGGTTCTTCGCCTGACAACTCCATTTTCCCCCTGCCGCCCCCCCCCCCGCACCGGCGATCAGGGAAGCGGATCGTTTTCGTCGAGGATGGGGGTCTCCGGAAAGGCCTCGGCCAGGGCGGCGGCGAACAGCCCGGGCCGGGGAGGCCGCACCCCGCAGCTGGGGCTCTTGCTCTTGAGCACGCACAACGCCGGGGGGCGTTCTCGGAGCGACACGACCGTCTCCCCGATCCAGCGCTCCAGGACGGGCGTGCAGTCGGTGCCGTCGGCCCGCAGGGCGCGCAGGGGACCGTCGGGCGGCGGGACGGGATGCAGATCCATCGGCGGGCGCGGGCACCCCAGTCCGGAATCGGTTTCCGGGCAGACGGACCGAATTTCGTAGCCGGCGGCCCGCAACGCCCCCTCCAAGTCCGGCATCCGTTTGTTCCGCCCGTCGTAGCGGCAATCGCGCCCCAGCAGGCAGGCGCTCACGACGGCGAGCGGCGCCTCAGGCATGTTTCGCGCGGAGCGCTTCCGCGACGCACGGCGGCACGAACCGTTCCAGCGGACCGTGCAGCGACGCGATTTCCCGCACGAGCGTCGAGCTGACCGTGCTGTATTCCTCGCTGGGCATCAGGAACAGCGTCTCCACGTCCGGCGCCAGCTTGCGGTTCGTCAACGCCATCTGGAACTCGTATTCGAAATCGCTGAACGCCCGCAATCCCCGGATCAGCGTTCCCTCCCCGTGTTCCCGCGCCCACTCCACGAGCAAGCCCGTGAACGGCTGGACGTCCACGTTCGGCAGGTGCGCCAGACTCCGCCGCGCCAGTTCCAGACGCTCCTCGGTGCTGAACAGGAGGTTCTTGCGCGACTCCGCCGACACCGCCAGCGTCACGTGGTCGAACCGCTTCGCCGCCCGCGTCGCCACGTCGAGGTGGCCGAGCGTGATGGGATCGAACGTGCCGGCATACACGGCGCGGCTCATGGCCGGCCGCCTTCCGCCCCCCGTGGCGCCGACGCCCGTTCCGCGGGTTGGCCGGCATGGGGAGTTTTTCCGTGTTCTAGGTTTCTCATGGTCCCGGGAGCCTACCCGTTTCCCCTCCCCCGTTCAATCCCAAAGCGCCCCCGCGATCCCGGCCGATTCCGGCCGCGAAAATTTTTTCCGATTTCCTCTTGACACCCGCGGGGAACGGAGTATAGTGCCCACCGTTTCCTAGGAAACGACGGCTCTTTGCGAAAGCAATCGATTTTGAACATCTTGTTGCTAAACACGCAACAAGCAGGCAGGAACGAGCCCTCCTCCCCCCCCCCCAGGGCACCTGCCTGTTTCCTCCGTGCCAGGTGCCCCCCCCAAGCCTGGCACGGACCTTTTTTTTGTCCGGATGGCACTTCTTTTGCGTGTTCCGCGGACAAATCCTTCTGGTGACGAACCTCCCGCCCGGCAAGAGGTCCACCTGCGGCCCCGGCTCTCCCCCCTGGGGCACCGCCTCTCCATGGCATTGGGGGCGGGCTTTCCACTATCCGTTCCCTCTCCATTCTTTCGCATTCCTTGCTCCGCCGGATTTTCCAGACTCCGGAATGGTTTCCATTGACGACATCCCTCCCATGCTCTCCCCTTTTGTTTTCTGTTTGTTGCGGGAAAACATTGGCCTTTTCCTCTTTTGCGCGCCCCGGCAGCCTCGCAGGCGGGCCGCACGCGTCCCGGCAGGGCAGTTGCTTTTCTCCCGCTTCCCATCCAACCGGGCGCGGCTGGAAGCCACACCTCCGGAAGTGGCGCGATGGTTGTTCAGAAGGTTCTGCGCAACTTCCGGAGGTGCGGCATCTTGCCGCGCTTTTACGGATGGAAAGCGGGAGGGGGAAGAGACAACGCGAGAGCTGCCGGTGAGCTGCCGGGGGCTGGCCCGAATGCTACCAGCCATTTTCACTGCGGACGCGCGGAAGCGCGTCCCTCCCCGTGGAGAGCGCAACGGGAGGGTCGCGCTTCCGCGCGACCTTGTGGTTGGGAAACGTCTGTGAAGACAAAGGGGGCGACCCGGGGCTGGCCCCTTTTTGGGAGGGAGGGCGGCACGGGGGCCGCCCGGCACAACGGGGATGGGGCGGAAAAAGGGACGTGGGCGGGGTCAGACGGGGAGGAAGTCGGGGGAGGAGGGGGCGTCGTCGGGGGTGGGAGGGGGGTAGTCGGTGAGGAGGCGGCGCCAGGTGTCGGCGGTGGCGGCGAAGCGGGCGAGGAGGTCGGGGACGGTGTCGGGGTCGAGGCGGTCGAGCCAGGTGTATTTCTGGAGGATCAGGCGGGGGACGCCCGGTTCCAGGGCCAGGGTGCCGCCGCCGGTGCCGGAGTAGAGGTGGTTGGCTTCGAGGATGGCCGTGAGGAGGGCTTCGCGGCCTTCGTCGGGCAGGGTGCCGATCTCGGCGCGCAACAGCAGGAGGTCGCCGGCGTCCTGGAGGATGACGGTGCTGCCGTCGATTTCGACGGCGGTGGCGCCCCCCGCGTCTTCGAGGGGGGCGCCTAGGCGTTCGGAGAGGAGTTCGAGGAGGGTCGTGAAGGTCATGGGCGGGCTCAGACGCCGATGTCGATGGCGTAGTCCTTGTCGCCGCCGGCCTGCTGGGCGTCTTCCTTGATGGCGGCGATGATGCGGTTGGGGCTGCCGGCGGGTTTGTGGAGTTCGTTGGCGACGACGTCCTTGGCGTCGCTGTACATCGCGAGGCCGTCGAGGTACCCGAGGGCGTCCTTGAGGGCCGCGAAGTTGTTGAAGAGGATGTCGGTGATGGCGCTGGCGAAGGCGTTCGGCGGGTCCACGGGCGGGGGGTTGACCTGGAAGGAGTTGCCGATGTTCTGGAGCACGCCGCGCTCGGCATCGGCGAAGACGTCGGCGAAGGCGCGGATGGCGGCGGTCTTGGCTTCGGCGTTGTCGCCGGCGTTCTGGAGGGCGGTGCGGAACTGGGCGAGGGCGGTTTGGATCTTTCCGGCGTGGATCTGGTTGAACGGGTTGTGTTCGCCGTCGGCGTGGTGGACGAGGGTGCCCACGAGTTTTTCGGCCTCGGCGGCGGGGTCCTGGACGCCGTTGAGGCGGGCGACCACCTTGTCGGAGTATTCGCCGCCCGGCTCGAAGACGTTGGTGACGTATTTGTTCATGCCGCCGAATTCGGGCGAATAGACGAGGGCGAGGTAGCCGGGGCGCAGGACGTCGGTGGGCTGCTCTTCCTCGCCCTCGGGGACGATGCTGACGGTGTGCGTGTCGTCGTCCGTGCGGGTGAGGACGGGGGCGCGGCCGGCCGGGGAGGCGTAGGCGTCGAAGGCGCGGCCGGCGTAGTCGAGTTCGTCGCGGTCGGCCGGGGGCTGCCGGTCGAGGTTGGTGATGACCTCGGAGAGGGCGTCGGCCTGGTTGACGATGGTGTTGATTTCGGTGACGTTGTTGGAGAGGCGGACGAGGGACTGGATGAAGCAGTTGATCTGGGGCGGGAGTTCGAGTCCGAGTTTCTGGAGTTCGACGATGCAGGCCTGGAGGCGGTAGACGATGTTGAAGGAGAATTTGCCGCGGGAGGGGTCGAGGAGGGAGTCGAGGATGGCCTCGGCCTTGGCGCGGGTCTTCTCGTCGGCGAGGCGGGTCTTGCCTTCGGCGGACATGAGTTTTTCGAAGGCGCCGAGGATGAACTTCTTGTCGCGGAAGGCGGCGCCGAGGATGACGCGCATGAGTTCGTGCTGTTCGTTGACGCCGTCCTCGCGGTTGCGCTTGAGCTGGTAGAGGTTGCCGAAGT
>CACXEY010000127.1 GCA_902766695.1 uncultured bacterium | reverse complement strand
TTTTTACGGGAACGAAGATTCTTTTAAGGGGTCTGTCCCCTTAATCGAAGGAGGAGGTGATGGCGGCGAGCTGGCGGTCGGGGGTGTAGTCGTAGTAGAGGGTGTCGTTGGCGAAGGGGCCGTCCTCGACGACGAGGTTGCCGAGGGCGTCGTAGGTGGTGGTGCCGATGGAGTCGGTCATGGGAGCTTTACGGTTCATGTGTCAGTGTGGAGGACCAAATTTCGGGTCTGTCACCTTTTTCAAAAAGTTTTTACGGGAACGAAGATTCTTTTAAGGGGTCTGTCCCCTTAATTTCCGTGGCTCAACCACATGCCGTCGCATCACCCGCCGCACGTCCCCTCGCAAATCCGCCTCCAAATGAAAAGACCCTGCCCTTAATTCCCCCCCTTAATTTCTCAACAAACGGTTTTTCATAATCGACTATTTAAGTTGGTGGTAGGGCAACATGGGTTGCGAATCAATTTTTACACCGTAACGCTCGTGCAAACATTCCGCAAGGCGCCGTTTCCAACGATCTGTCGTCGTAGGCAACTCGTACAGTCCGTCGTCAGAACTCCTTATAAAAAGTGAACCTTGGTAAAACCAAGGGGAGCCTGAACGTGGATAGAAATCAATCACCGCCATGATGTTTTGTCGTCGAATGCGTTTCCAGTACAATCCGCATAAATAACCTAACCACACTGAGTCGCGCCCCAACACCAATACCGGCATACTTGTCAGACCGAGTACACCAAAAAAGAAGGGGTAAAGCCAGACTCGCGCAACTATATGTTTCCATGGCCCCAACCACCAGCCGACAACAGTCAACCCTCCGCCTAGCAACCAGTATAAAAGCGGCCAAAAGATAAAAAACCGCGTTTTGTTTCCATTGTTGTTTGTAATGGATGATTCCAGCGTCATATCGAATTGTAATATTTTCTCTGATTTTTTTTCATATTTTACTATTTTCGTGGGGGAATACGTTTCCGAAAATCAGGTCCCAACGGACAATATTCAGCATATGACGGGATTCTACGTTTAAACCCACCTTTGTCATATAGTTTTGAAAGAATGCCCATGTAAGCTGACTGAGCGAGAGAGGCTGTTTTTAAAATCGACACCCATAGCGGAGCTTTAGATGGAACGGGGGTGACAAAATCCAATATGTCAGGATGTGGAAACGAGTGTTCCCACTCAAAATCAGTCAAAAGATCAATTAGTGTTGGAGTGGGTGGAATATGATGGGCCACAGGAGCATATGGAATAATAAAACTCAATTCTCCAGCCGCCGCAGCCGTACAAAGAGCATCAAATTGAGTTGCAAGTGCATCTTTCAATCCGAACACATCAAAGGATAAAACAGGATTATTCAGGACATATGTCCAAATATTATCTCCATCCACAAACCCCAGAGGATCTTCGGAGGTAAAGCGACCGAGGCGGGGGGCATAGACGCGGAAGCGGTAGTACATCCAGCCTTGGGAGTCGCCGAGGAGGCCCCGTCCCGTGTAGGTGACGCGGTTGGGGTCGGGGCCGGATTGGGAGCGGAGGGCGCCGAAGGCGGCGTAGGCGTAGGTTTGGACGGGGAGGCCGGTGGCGTCGGTGAGGGCGGCGATGGAGCCGAGGGCGTCGGCGTGGAAGGTGCGGATTTGGCGGGGGGTGCCGCCGAGGTAGAAGGTGCGTTCGAGGGGGCGGTCGATGCCGGGGGCGTTGATGTAGGAGGCAAGGAGCTGGTTGGTGGAGTCGAGTTCGAGGACGACATTGGGGCCGTCGTGGACGAAGCGGGTTTCGAGGCAGTCATTGAGGGCTTGGGAGGAGCGGTTGCCTTCGGCGTCGAAGGTGTAGGTGAAGACGGCGCCGTTGGTGTCGACGAGGGTGGTCATGCGACCGAGGAAGTCGTAGGCGAAGGTGCGGGCGAGGCCGTCGATGGTCTGGGTGGCGAGCTGTCCGGCGGGGGTGTAGGCGTAGGTGTTGGTGGTGCTTTCGGAGGTGTCGGAGAGGAGGCGGTTGCCGGAGCCGTAGGTGTAAACGGTGGTGTTTGTGGAAGCACCGCCAGCGGCGACGGCGACGAGGGAGGTGCGGTTGCCGCCGGGGTCGTAGGAGAAGGTTTCGGAGGAGCCGTCGGGATAGGCGGCGGAGGCGAGCCAGCCGCGCGGGTCGTAGGTGAAGGCGGAGGTGCCTTCGGGGGTGGTCTGGGCGATGCGGTTGCCGGAGGCGTCGTAGGAGTAGGCGAAGGCGGCGAAGGGGTCGTCGGCGCCGGGGGAGCGGTGGGCGATGGAGAGGAGCTGTCCGGCTTCGTCCCAGTCGTAGGCGACGGTGGTGCCGTTGGGGCGCTGTTCGCTGAGAGGGCGGCCCGCGGCGTCGTAGCCGAAGGCGAAGGCCGGGGCCTCGCGGCAGGCATTGGTGATGGAGACGAGGTTGCCGCGGGCGTCGTAGGCGTAGGCGAGGTCGAAGACGCCGGGGACGGCGAAGCGGGAGCGCCGGCCGCGGGCGTCGTATTCCCAGGCGAGGGTGTGGCCGGCGGAATCGGTCTTGGAGAGGAGGCGGCCGTCCAGGTCGTAGGCGAAGGCAGCGGACTCGACGATGGCACCATCGACGCGCTTGACGGCGGAGGTGCAGGCGCCGCCGGGGGCGTAGGCGTATTCGAACCGGAGGGTTCCGCTGCCAACGGCGACGGGGCGGTCCATGGAGTCGTATTCGGCGAAGGTCTCGGTTCCGGCGGGATCGACGCGGCGGACGAGGTTGCCGGAAAGGTCGTATTCGTAGGTGGTGGTGCCGCCGAGGGCGTTGGTTTCGGCGATGACGCGTCCGGCGGCGTCGCGGACCCAGACGTGGCGGTTGCCGTTGGCGTCGGTCTGGGTGGCGAGGCGTCCGGCGCCGTCCGCGGTCCAGGTGGTGGCGGCGGCGAAGGGGGTACCGGGGGCGACGGTTTCGTTGGTGCGGAAGCCGGAGCGGTCGTAGGCCCATTCGACGGTGCGCCCGCCGGGGTCGGTGGCGCGGGAAAGGGTGGAGGCGAAGTGGCCGCATCCGCCGCAGCCGGGGGCAAGGCCGTATTCGAGCGTGGTGGTCCGCCCGAAGGGGTCGGTCAGGGCGACGGGGCGGTTGAAGGCGTCGTAGGCGATGGCGGTGGCGTTGCCGAGTTCGTCGACGATGTTGGTACGGTTGCCGTAGGCGTCGTAGCGGAAGGTGCGGACGGCGCCGTCGGGATGTTCGACGGAGAGGAGGTTCCCGCGCCAGTCCCAGGCGAGGACGGTGACGGCCCCGGCGGGGTCGGTCACGGCCAGGGTGCGGCCTCCGGCGGGGGCGTTCGACCAGGCGTAGAGGGTGACGTTTCCCAGCGAATCGGTGACGCTCTTGAGGTCGCCGGGGAAGCCGCCGGGGTCATCCGCGGCATAGTATTCGTTGGAGACGGTGCCGCCGTTGGGGCGGCGGTGCGAGAGGTACTGGCCGGCGGCGTTGTAGGTCCAGGCTTCCCAGGAGCCGTCGGGGTGGTCGAGGCGGACGAGGCGGCCGGAGGCGTCGCGCTGGTAGGCGGTCACGCCGCCGCGCGGGCCGGTTTGGGTGGCCAGGCGGCCGGCGGAGTCGTAGGTGAAGGCGGTGACGGCCCCTACCGCGTTGCTGACGGAGAGGAGGCGGCCGACTCCGTCGCGCAGGAATGTGACGGTGTTGCTTTGTGCGTCGACGATGCCCGTGACGTAGCCTTCGCCGTTCTGGTCGCGGAGGTAGCGGGTGGTGCGACCTTCGCCGTCGGTTTTCGCGACCAGCAGGCCGTTGGTGTAGAAGTAGCCGACTTCGGTGCCGTCGCCGCGCACCACGCGGGGCTCGTCGCCGGAGCCTTCCGGGAAGGACACGACCAGTTCGTCGGTGTCGAGGCTGCGCTCCTCCAGGACAACGCCCGTCACGAGGTAGGGACCGGAGCCGAAGTTGAGGCGGAAGTCGTAGTTGTAGGCGTACTTCACGCGGGCGCCGGGTCCGGGATGCATGGGGTCGTCCGCCGTGGCCAGCAGGGGACGGCCCTGCGTCAGGCTCTCCGCGCCCGCGTAGGTGTAGGCGGCCTGCGTGCCGTCGGGATAGGTGACGGAGGCGAGCACCACGTCCGAGACCAGGGTGGTCACGGCGCCGCCGCCAGGCACGTCGGTGATTTGTTCGTAGGACCAGGGCGCATAGCCGTAGCCCACGACGCGCCCGTCGCTGTCTTCGACACGGTCGATGCAGATCGTTCCGGCGATGTTCGTCCGCGAGATCTCCAGCCAGCGGCCGAAGTTGTTTTCGATGCGGGAGACGCGTCCGGCGGCGTCGTGGGAGACGGTCCAGACCGAGCCCAGGCCGTCGCGCACTTCGGCCAGTTCGTAGCGCGGCGCGGCGGCGCGGCGGAAGTCGCATTCCCATCCGTCCGGCATCACCAGCGTGCAGCCGCGGACGGCGCCGGTCCACGTGACGAGGCGGTCGCCCAGGAACGGGGCCGCCGCGCGGACGGTGCCGTTGCTTTCCTGGAGGACGAACTTGTAGTCGTCGCCGTTGGGGTAGCGGACCCGGATGTCCTTTTCGCCGAAGGTCGAGGTGGTCATCTCGCGCACTTCGTAGTTCCAGTTGTGCTGCCAGGTCTGCTTCCAGCCGAAATCCAGCGCGTTCGTGGTGAAGTCGGTCGTCCGGCTGTTGTAGATGCGCGTGAACAGGATGGGCTCCGCGCCCTGCGTCTGCAAGTCCGTCACACGGCGGCGCTTGTTGGCGCGGTAGGGCTTGATGGAGCTGGTGCCTTCCGAGTCGCCGTCCGGGCAGACGGGGTCCGGCGGCGGGCCGGGCGGAGCATCGGACGAGCCGCCGCCGCCGGGCGGGGAGTTCGGCGGCTCCTCGCACGGAGGTGCAGGATCGTTGCCGCATCCGGGCGTGGACGCCCGGACGCTTTCCGCCACCAAGTCGAGCGCCAGGACTCCGACCGCCAGCCAGCCAATCCACCGTTTCATGATTCATCTCCCGCGGGGCGCACCCAGATTTCCATCATCTCCTGCCTCCGCCCTTGGGAGAGGCAAACCGTGTATTTTCCCGTGTTGCCGCCGACCACGTAGCGGAATGCCACGCCGCCGCCGGCATCGGGCATCCGCGCGACGGCCCCCGGACGGCCATCCAGGATTCCCCCGTTGTCCGCTTCCAGCAGTACCGGGGATGCCGCGTCGCCGTCCCGGAGTTCCACCCGAAGCTCCAGCGCTTCGTTCGCGGCGACCTCCAGCGGCGCGAACTCGTGATCCTCGGCGGACAACTCCAGGCGGCGGCCGTCCGCCCGCAACACGACGGCCCGGGCGGTCGAGGATGGTCCATCCCAGTCCGCGGACGGAAGAAGCGCCGCCGAGACTCCGGAATGCGTCCCGGCGTCCTCTACCGCGACATCGGTTTCCGTATCCGGACTTCCGCCGTTTTCCCTCCCGTGCACCCCCAAAAGCACCGCCCCGATACCCAGCGCCACCGCACCGGCAAACAGCAGAAATGGAATGCGTTTCTTCATGCCCCCCCTCACCAATGCGTCGGATGGCAACTCGCGGGTGGCCCGACGTTGGGATTCCAGCCGTGCTGGACTTCCCAGCCATCGAAATACCCGTCCCCGTCCGTGTCCGCATCGAAGGGATCCGTCCCTTGCTGCATCGTTTCCTCCCAGTCCGTCAGGCCGTCCCCGTCGCAGTCCGCCGTGCGGCTCGGGACCACGACCACCACCTGTACCGCCGAGGCCGT
>CACXEY010000126.1 GCA_902766695.1 uncultured bacterium | reverse complement strand
CGCGGGGGGGGGCGGGGGAGCCGGCGGTGGTGGCGAGGAGCCAGGCGACGTTGTTGAGGAGGGCGGGGTTGGACGGGGCGGCGCGGGCGATGCCGAGCAGGGTGGGAAGGGCCTGGGCGCAGGCGCCGAGATCCCAGACGGCCGTGGCGGGCCGGAGGAGGTCTTCGGGGGGGAATGGGGCGCGGCCGGAAACGGCGTCGAGCCAGCGGCCGATGTTGTCGATGGCCGCGTCGGATGCGGCATCGCCGGGGGAGGCGTCGCGGGCCAGGCGCAGGTGGTCCGCGGCGGCCCCGGTGTCGCCGGCGTCGGCGGCCAGGACGGCGAGGAGGAGCGGGAGGGAGTGGTGCTGGCGGAGGGCGGGCAGGGGAGGGAGGTGGGCGGCATGGAAGTCGAGGGCCTCCCGCGAGGTGCGGGTCTGGGAGAGGGTCAGGACCTTGGCGTAGTCGGACTGGGCGCTGTCGGGGCGGAGGGCAACCATGCGGTCGGCGAGTGCGGCGGCTTCGGCGACGTCGCCCCGGGCAAAGAAGGCTTGGTGGAAGCGATGGTCGAGGACGGCGAAGTGGTCCGGGGCGAAGGCCGCGATGCGGGCGTAGAGGGCGGGGGTGTCCTTCCAGGTGGGGAGGATGCGGGCGGTCACCGCCGCCAGGGCGGCGGGGAGAATGCACAATGCACAATGCACAATGCACAATTGAGTTTGGCAAGAGGTCGGGGGCTTTGCGACCGAACAGGCGGCCCGGGCGTGGCGGCCGCGCCCGGGCAGGAGGATGTCCAGGAGGGCGAGGAGGGCGAGGGAGAGGCCGATGGCGGGGAGGTAGGTGTAGCGGTCGGCGACGGGGTGGTGGCCGATGAAGACGATGCCGGAGACGGGGAAGAGGAGTCCGGCAAAGGCGGCGAGGCCGACGGCGAATCCGGGGCAACGCCGGAGGAGGGATACGGCGAGGACGGCCAGCCCGAGCAGGAGCACGGACACTCCCGCGATGAAGGCGGGCGTGACGGGCAGGCCGGGGTTCATGGGAATCAAAGCGACGGGCCAGACGGTCTTGGCGAGGTAGAAGAAGTAGTTGGAGGGGAGCCAGTAGAGGCGTTGGAGCAGAGAGAAGGGGGTGACGGCGTCGGTCTGGAGCGCGCGGGTGAGGAGGGCGAAGGCCAGGGAGAGGAGGAAGTACGGCCATTTTCCGAGGGCCAGCCGGGGGAGAGCCCGGGGGGCGTCGCGGAGCGCGAAGCGGCGGAGGGGCCAGTAGTCGAGGAGGAGGAAGAGGAAGGGGAGGGTGACGAGCATGGGCTTGGAGAGGAGGCCGGCAACAAAGGCTGCCAGTGCAAGGCACTGGTAGCCTTTGTTGCAGTGAAAAGTGAAAAGTGAAAAGTGAAAAGAGGACGGGGGGGGCTGCGCTCCCGGGGCACTGTCGCGGGCGGGCCGCCCGCGCCCCCAGGCTTTGAGGTAGAGGAGGATGGAGGCGAGGGCGAAGAAGGTGGAGAGGGGGTCCTTGCGCTCGGTGACCCAGGCGACGGATTCGACGCGGAGGGGATGGAAGGCCCAGAAGGCGGCGGCGAAGAGGGCGAGGCCGGGGCGGCGGATGGCGGCGAGGAGGATGAAGTAGAGGAGGACGGCGTTGGCGGCGTGGAGGAGGACGTTGGTCAGGTGGAATCCCCAGGGATGGGCCGGGGTGGCATGGAAGAGGGCGGTGTCGGCCAGGTAGGAGAGCCAGAGCACGGGGTTGTACATCAATTTGTCGCCGTGGAGGGCGGTGAAGGCGCGGGGAACGGAGCGCCAGGAGAAGCCGTCGGCGACGATGGGGTTGCGGGTGATGAACACGGGGTCGTCGAAGTTGACGAGCGAATAGGAGACGGCGGGCCAGAAGAGCGCGGCGGTGGCCACGAAAAGCGCCAGGGCGGCGAGGGCGGGAAGGAGGGTGGGATGGCGCTCATTCATCGATGGATACCTTGGTGGAGGTGAGAAGGCCCTCGCCCCAGGCGTTGGCCATCCAGCGGGAGAAGGCGTTCTCGGTGTAGGGGGTGCCGGTGCGGTAGAGGTCGAGGCGGCGGCGGAGCTTGCCGGCAAAGCGGTCGATGTCGGGGGAGGCGGGGAGGTCCCGGAGGGCGTCGAGGGCCCGGCGGGCGGTGGCTTGGGCGTCGGCGTAGTTCCCGGCGCGGGCCTGGGCGGCGGCAAGGGTGTCGAGGTAGCCCGGATTCCCGGCGGCATCGCCGCGGACGAGCCGTCGGGCGGCGTCGAGGGTTTCGGCGGGGGGAATGGGCGAACGGCGGGCGGTGGCGAATCCCCAGAGGAGGTTGTTGGCGAGCCCGGGGTCGGAGTCGAGGGCTTCGGCAAGCAGGGCTCGGAAGAAGGCGGCGTGGGCGGTACGGTGCTGGATGGTCCACTCGAAGAGGTGGAAGGGGAGGAGGTCGTCGTCGGCAACGGAGGCCTTCCGGGCGTAGGCCGGGAAGGCGCGGGCGTGGGAGAGGGCTTCGTCGGGGCGTCTGGCATGGTGGGCGGCGGCCATGGCGAGGAGGTGGAGGAAAGGACGCTGGCCGGCCATTTCGGGGGGGAGGGCGGCGAGCGCGCGGGTGGCGTCGGCAAGCGCGGCGTCGTATTGCCCGAGGGCGAAGCGGACGCGCGCGAGTTCCCAGTCGAGAAGGAAAAGCTGGCGGGGCGGCGTGGCCTGGCGCGGGGTGGTTTCGAGGGCGCGGAGGGCTTCGGCGGGGCGGTCGAGTTCCTGGAGGACGAGGGCCAGGACGAGCGGGGCCTGGAGGGTGAAATCGCGCTGGGCGCAGGCTTCGGCGGCAAAGGGCAGGGCCGCTTCGGGGTCGCCGTCTTCCAGGAGGCGGTCGGCCTTGGAGACGAGGGCGTGGGGTTGGGTCGGGTTGAAGCGGAGTACGCGGTCGTTGAAGGTGACGGCGTCGTTCCAGACGGGGACGAGCCGGAGGGTCAGGACCGCCAAGGCGGCGAGGAGAATGCACAATGCAGAATGCAGAATGCACAATGGTTTGGGGGCGCGGGGGCGGTGGGCGTCCAGGAGGCCGAGAAGGGCGATGGAGAAGCCGAGGGCGGGGAGGTAGGTGAAGCGGTCGGCGATGGATTGGATGCCGAAGCGGACGATTCCGGAGGCGGGAAACAGGAAGACGGCGAAGACGAGCAGGCCGAGGGCCATTGCGGGGACGGTGCGGCGGAGGCGGTAAGCCGCTGCGGCGAGGGCGCCAAGGAGGCCCAGGGCACCGAGGAGGCGGGGGATGGTGAGGGCGAGGTCGGGGTAGAGGGGCGAGAGGCGGAGGGGCAGGACGGTCTTGAGGAGGTAGAATGCGGCGTGGACGGGGACGGAGGCCATGCGGGAGGAAAGGGGTACGGCGCGGATGGCTCCCATGTCGCCGTGGGCGGCGGACGCCAATGCCGCGGCGGCCAGGGAAAGGACGAAGAAGGGAATCAGGGCGACGGCCCGGAGGGCGGCGGTGCGGACGGCCTCGCGGAGGGAGGACAGGTCGATGCGGCGGAGAGGCCAGACTTCGAGCAAGAGCCAGACGGCGGGAAGGGGGGCGACGGATACCTTGGCGAGCAACGCGGCCGCGTGGAGGAGGAGCGCAAGGGCAAAGAAGGGGGGCCATGCGGCCGGGCGTGCCGGGCATCGGCAGCGCAGCCACGCCAGGGTCGCCAGCAGGGCGAAAAAGGCGGACAGGACGTCCTTTCGCTCGGTGACCCATGCGACGGATTCGACACGCAGGGGATGGATGGCCCATGCGGCGGCGGCCACGAACACAAGGAAGCGGTTCTTGCAGAACCGGGAGAGGACGAGGGCGAACAGGGCGGCGTTGGCGGCGTGGAGCAGGACATTCGTCAGGTGGAACCCCCAGGGGGAGGCGGGAGTCGCGCGGAACAGGACGGCGTCAAGGGCGTACGAGCACCAGAGAAGCGGGGCGTACATGGCCTGCTGGAAGGTGGTGAAACAGGCGGGCAGGGCCGTCCATGGGGAGTCGGCCATGACAAGCGGATTGTCGGTGATGTAGGGGCCGTCATCGAGATTGACCAGCCCGCAGGTGATGGCGGGGGCGAATACGGCAAAAGCCAGAAGAAAGGCCAAAAGGGGAACCAGCCACGCCCTGGACGCGGAAGATGCGGCGGGCGCGGCGGAGATGCTGGAGGCGGGTGTCGTGGGTTTCATGGTGACTGCGGAACAGGGCGGAATGCCCGGACGGGCAGGGCGTTGCGGATGCGGGTTCCGGGGGCGGGGTGGTAGTAGTTGGTGGAGGAGAGGGCGGCGGAAAGTTCCGAATCCGGAGCGAGCCAAGCGGGCAGGGAGGCGCCGTCCCGGGCCGACAAGGCCATCCGCGCGTACAGGGCTTCGCGGGGCAGGGCGGGATGTTCCGCGAGGGCGGCATGGAGGAGCGGAAGGTCCGTCGGCGTATCGGGAACCAGCAGGCAGGAGAGGGAGCGGCCTTCGGCCACGGCCCGGGCTTCGGCGGCGTCGGGGGAGGTGTCGGAAAAGAGGGCGGATTCGGCGTGCCAGCCGTCGGCGTTCTCCCAGTAGAAGGAGGCGAGGGAAGGAATGCCGGAAAAGTAGTAGATGGCCGGTGCGTCGTGGGGCAGCCCGGCGATGGCGGCGGAATCGTCGCCGCGGAACGCGAGGGCCATGCGCAGCGCCGCCCGCTTGAGGGTGTCTTCGCGCAGCCAGTGGGCCGGACAGCGGTCCGGAGAGGACCAGTCGCGCAGGAATGCGGCCTGGCGTGCGGCAGAGAGGGCGGCATCGCAGAAGAGGGCGGCCAGAAAGACGAAGGCCAGCCTACGGATGACCGGTCGGGCGGAGGAGTCAAGGGCCGTCGAAAACACCACCGCCAAAAAAGGAAGGGTGGCGGCAAAGAGGAGTCCCCAGCGGAGCTGGCCGGCGAAAAGCGCCGCCAGGAGGAGGGACGCCACGGAAAGGGGGCGCAGGGCGGCGGCCGCGGGGGAGGCCTTGCGGCGGAAAGCCAGCATGGGGGCCAGAACGATCGGCAGCAGGAAGAAACGGAAGGTTGCCGGAAGAAATGCGGGATCGGCGGCGAGTCGGGGAAGCAGCGGACGGAACTCGTCGATGAATCCGGCATGGAGGCGCCGGAGAAGCGGATCATGCAGTGCATGCCAGGAGGCGGGGCCGAACAGGAGGGCGAGAGGCAAGGGGAGGACCAGGAGCAGGGGGAGAATGACAGCGCGCCAAAACCGGATGGACCCGAGCTCCCGGAAGGAGGCAATGCGGGAGAGCAAGAGCATGTTTCCGGTGAGGAAGAGCCAGTGCAGGGGATGGTTGACTTCCAGGCGCATGCCGGGGAAACGGGGCGCGTATTCGAGGAGATAGAAGGCGACGGAAAGAGGTAGGGCGGAAGCGAGGAAGAAGAGCCAAAGCCGGGGCTCGGCCCGGGAACCGGGCACGGGAGGGGCAAGGGCGGCGAGGGCCGACAAGCACAAGACGACATGCACGACAAGCCATACGCTGCCCCCAACCCAAAGGAGGCAGGCATGGAATGCCCCGGCGAGGAGAAACCAGCGCCGGGCGGAGGAGAGCGAGGGAGAAGCAAGAGGGCGGATCCAGAATCGACGCGCCGGGACGTCCGCCTCGCCAACCGCGACGCGCCCCCATCCGGCGAAGGACAGACAGGCAAGGGTCGAAGCCAGGAAAGCTTGCTGGAGCAGATGGTGGTCGGGAGCGAAAACGGACTGGGATTCGGTCAGGAAAGGGACGGATACCGTGGTCGCAAGGAAGGCGGCGGCGGGGAGGAAGCCGGTTTTGCGGACCAGGATCCAGTAGGCGGGCAGCAGAAAGAGGAGGGTGAAGACCGGCATGGCGGAGCGGCCGGCCATCTCGATGGCCCGTGAGATGGGGAGGGCGGATGGCGACAGCGCCTGGAGCAGGCGCGTGTGGGCCGCGAGTTCCCAGATCAGCAGATGGGACCAGTGCATGGGGTGGCCGTAGGGGGCGTTGTCCATGCGGGTGTGGCGGATACGCCAGTCTCCTGCCATGAGCATGTCGCGGGTGTGGGAGAGCCAAGCATAGGAGTCGGGGGATGTGAAGAACCGCGGTTCGTCAATCCCCGCAAGGGTGTCGGGAGGGATGGCGGAGCGGACGAGCGCAAGGGAGGCCCGGTCGAGGAGAACGGCGTTCGCGACGAAGAGTGCGAGGACGGCCAGGAGGAAGAGGAAAACGAGGAGGGGGCGGAGAGGAAGAGGAACGTGTTGGGAAGAAGGTGGATGCATGGAGTACAGTCAATTACGTGGGTGGGGCAAGGCAGAGGGCATCCAAGGAAAGCCACTGGATATGTGGAGAAGGGCTTCGCGGGCGGGTTTTTCGCAGGAGAGGTTGATGGAGGCTTTCGGGAACCAGGACTCACAGGAGCGGGAGAAGATGCCGTCGGGGACGATGCCAATCTTGTCGAGTCCGGGAAAGCGTGAAGGGAGAATCGGGAT
>CACXEY010000125.1 GCA_902766695.1 uncultured bacterium | reverse complement strand
GGTTCACGGTGTGGGGCGGCTTTCCAGTCGTTTGCCATCGGCATGGTCGCGCGGAAGCGCGACCCTCCCGGGCTCGCCGCGGGGAGGGACGCGCTTCCGCGCGTCCGCACAAGCCCGTGCCATGCGGAAGGGGGGAGCGATTTCCGGAATGTCCAACATGCCCATGCGATTGTCCAATTCGTTCTAGAACCGGAAGTAGATGAAGGGGTTGTAGGAGCCGCCCGCGAGGAAGAGCATCGCGGCCAGGCCGAGGAGGGTGCACCAGAGCCATTCGGCGGCTTCGGCGGCCGCGGGGGCGCGGGCGAGGAGGCGGCGCAGGCTTTTGCGCAGGGCCGGGGCGAGGGGGGCGGCGCAGGCGGTGCCGATGGCCAGCGCGAGGAGGACCTTCGGCGGGAAGGCCATCCAGAGGGACCGGGCTTCGCGGGCGGCGGTGCCGCAGCCGACCAGGGAGCGGAACATGCGGCCGGCGACGTCCATGGTCTCGGAGCGGAAGAAGACCCAGCCGGCGGCCACGGCGGAAAGGGCGTAGACGCGGCCCAGGAAAGTTTTCCAATGATTGGAAACTTTTTTTCCAATGGTTGGAAAATCTGCCGGATTTTTTCCAATGGTTGGAAAACTTTTTTCCAATGGTTGGAAAATTCCGGCGAGGCGTTCGAGGACCAGGAAGAGGCCGTGCCAGAGGCCCCAGAGGACGAACATCGCGCTCGCGCCGTGCCAGAGGCCGCAGAGGGCGAAGACGACCAGGCTGTTGAGCAGCGTGCGGGGGAGTCCGCGGCGGCTGCCGCCCAGCGGGATGTAGAGGTAGTCGCGGAACCACGTGGAGAGCGAGATGTGCCAGCGGCGCCAGAAGTCGCGGACGGACGTCGCGGCGTAGGGGTGCAGGAAGTTTTCCTTGAAGTCGAAGCCGAGCATCCGGCCCATGCCGATCGCCATGTCGGAGTAGCCGCTGAAGTCGTAGTAGATCTGCAGGGAGTAGGCGAGGAGGCCGCCCCACGCGAGGGACGGCGGGACGGCGCTGCCGCCTTCGAGGACGCGCCACACCGCGTCGGCGGCTTCGGCGGCGACGTTCGCGACGAGCACCTTCTTCGCGAGGCCGCAGAGGAAGCGCTTGAAGCCGGAGGAGACGCGGTCGAGCGTGGTTTCGCGGCGGAGCAGGCGCGCGGCGACGTCGGCGTAGCGGACGATCGGGCCCGCGACGAGCTGCGGGAAGAGGGCGACGTAGCAGGCGAAGTCGGTGGCGCGCGCGGCGGGCGGGACGGTGCCGCGGTAGACGTCGATGACGTAGCCGAGCGCCTGGAAGGTGTAGAAGCTGATGCCGAGGGGCAGCGCCACCTCGGGGACCGGAATGTGCACGCCGGGAATCAGGTCGAGGCTGCGGACGGCGAAGGCGGCGTACTTGAACCAGCCGAGGAACGCGAGGTTGCCCGTGACCGCGGCGGCCACGGCGGCCCGGCGGGCGCGGTCGGTGCGTCCGGGTTGCGGGGCCGCCAGCCGTGCGCAGACGGCGTTGAACGCGATGCTCGCGAGGAGCCAGAGGACGCCCCAGCCTTCGCCCCAGAAGTAGAAGAGGAGGCTCGCCAGGAGGAGGAGGAGGTTGACGGGCCCCCACGAGTCCGCTCCCCCGCGGCGGCGGCACAGCCGGCCCAGGCCCCACGCGGTGAGGAGGACGGCGGGGAGGAAGACCGTCAGGAAGAAGGGTGAGGCGAAAATCATGGCCCGCCGCCCCCGTCCGCTACTTGCCCGGACCGTTGCGGACGATCAGGATCGATTCCGGACGTACCGCCCGGTTGCGGCGCGGCGCGCGCAGGCTCGCGCAGAGGCGGCCCAGGAGGTCCAGTTCCGCGGGCGTCGCGTTGCCGGGGGAGTCCAGGATGTCCTGGAGCGTCACTTCCAGCTTCTCGAGCGTCGCGCCTTCCTTCAGCGACAGGAGGTGGCGGCCCGGCGCGACCTCGATCAGGGTGAGCCACGGGATGCGCCGCAGGAAGCGGTTGTCGGCGACCGCCAGCAGCGACTCGCCGCCGCCGATGGGCAGTTCGCCGACGGTGCCGTGGCCGGCGCCGTTGCCGTCGAGGACCGTGTCGACCGCCTTGACGATGGCCTTCGCGCGGTCGGTGTCGATTCCGGCCAGCCGCTCCAGGATGCGCTCGGGGAGCGTGACGGTGATGGGTCGGCTCGGCTCGTCGAACTTCGCGGGGCGGCCGCCCTTGTTCCTTGCGGCGGGGATGCGCTTCTGTCGGAGTGCTTTCATGCGGTCGCCAACTTACACGAGCGGGGCGGGAAAGCCAATCCCTTTCCGCGGGAGGGGCTTTGCAAGGGGCGGGGAATCGGGTATGGTCGGGGCATGAAAAGCTTGGCAGATTTGTGGACGACGGTTGCGGCGTGGTGGCACGGGATCGCGGAGAACGTGATCTGGAAGCGGGGGCGCCTGGACATCACCACCGGCGAGGTGGTCTGGTGCGCGCTGCTGCTGCTGGCCGTGCTGTGGGGCATCCGGTGGCTCGCGCACTGGATCGTGCGGCGGCTGCCGGAATCGGTGCGGGAAGACCCGGAGGTGCCCAGGCGGGTGGTGAGGGGAATCTACCTCGTCTCGCTCGTGCTGGCGGGGCTGGCGGCGCTGGCCATCATGGACATCCCGTACAAGCGGTTCATCGACATCCCGCTCTGGAAGATGGGCGGGCGGAACATCACCGCCGGCGGCCTGCTCTGGGCGCTGGGCCTGCTGCTGGCGGGACGGTGGATCAGCCGCGTCCTCGCATACTGGTTCGTGCGGCGCCTGCCGAAGGCGGTGCGCTCGGCGCCGGAAATGCAGACGCGGGTGCCGCGGGCGCTGTACATCGCGTTCTTCCTGCTGTTCGTGCTGGGGGCGCTGCAGATCGCGGGGATCCCGCTCAAGACGTTCATGTTCCTGGGCAGCGCGATCGCGCTGGGCTTCGGCTTCGGCGCGCAGAACCTGTGCAGCAACATCATCAGCGGCGTGATCCTCAAGCTGACGCGCCCGCTGGGCAAGGGGGACGTCGTGGAGAGCGACGGGCGGGCGGGGACGGTGCAGGTGGTGGGGTTCCGGTCGACGGAGATTTTGACGTTCGACGGGGTGCATTTGGAGGTGCCGAACAGCAACCTGCTGTCGTCGACGATCGTGACACGCACGACGAATTCGGGGATGCTGCGCGGTTCGCTGACGGTGGGGGTGTCGTACGATTCGGATTCGCGGCTGGTGGAGAGGCTGCTGACGGAGCTGGTGGAGAACCATCCGTCGGTGGTGCACGAGGAGGGGCGGGCGAACCGGGTGCTGTTCCAGAACTTCGGGGACAGCGCGCTGGAGTTCAAGATCCTCTACTGGGTGGACATCGGCAAGACGACGCTGGACATCGTGGGCGGGGAGTTGCGCCACGCGATACTGGAAACCTTCCGGGCGAACCGGATTTCGATCCCGTACCCGCAGGTGGACGTGCACATGCCGGAGGGCGGGAAATAGAAAGGAGAAGAAAATGCCGGTGATTCGCAAAACGATGGAGGCCCTGTTCAAAGGGCGGCGGTTTTACATCGCGGTTGCGGCATGCTGCTTGTTGGAGTGGGTTGCCTTGAGCAGGGTCGCGCCGAATTGCTACTTCGATTCCGACACCGTCAGCTATTTCTATCCCGTCAATCTCTTCGCCGGTCGCATTTCGTCCGTCCGTCCGCCCGTGTATTGCCTGTTCCTCAACGCCATGAGGAGTTTCGGCGACTTGTGGTTGCCGAAATTGGTGGTCGCGACCCAGTTCGCTTTCCTGCTGGGTTCCATCCTGCTGGCCGCCCGGATGCTCCGGGACCGGTTCGGGCACGAGATTCCCGTCCTGGTCGCGTGCGGCTATCTTGCCTTGCAGGGCTATTTCTGGGCCAAGGCCATCAATCCGGAGTGTTTCACGTTCTGCGTCACCGTTCTCGCCCTGTTCCTGTACTGGCGCCATTCGCTCGCGCCATCCAAGGGACTTGTCTGGGCCGTCAATCTTCTGATGGCGTTTGCCATCCTGCTCAAGCCGGCGTTCCTGGTCATGGCGATCGCCCTGTTCCTGGCGTGGTCGTTCCGCATCGTTTCCGGGGCGGAAGACAGGCGCCGCATCACGGCCGTCGTCCTGTCCTACGGCCTGTCCGCCGGCATCGTGCTTGTATATTGTTCATTGATGCAGGCCCGGTGCGGGATGTTCGGCCTCAGTACCGTTCCGATGCAGAACGATTTGCTGGACATCGTTTCGTCGTCCGCGTGGGAAACCTGCAAGGATTCGCCCGTGAAAGAAGTCCTCGCCGACGAAATGCGGAAAAGCCGGGACCCGTACGCCGGGGCGTTTGCCGTGCAATGGGCGGTCATCCCGAAAACCGAGGACACGGCGGACCTGTATGCAATCTGTCCGGAATTCCTGTTCGAAAGCGCCAACGTGCGTTATTGCCAGAACTTGAGAAGGCAATACGCAAAGGGACGGTTGTACCCGCTGGACGCCTTGCGGAGTTTCATCGGGGAGGCCAAGCATCAACCGGCGTACCGCAAATACGAACTGCAAAAGCTGTTCCTGGGCATCGGTGCGCCCAAAGGCGTCTTGCTCGTGCCGTTTTGGTTGGGCTTCACGGGCTTGGCCGTCTCGTTGTGGAGGCGCGACCATCTCCTGTTTTTCGCGAACCTCCTCCTGCTGGGATTCATCGCGTCGGTCGTTCTCAAATCGGACATGGAACAGAACGACCGGCTTTTGTATCCGGTCTATTTGGTCCCGTGGATGGATCTCCTCCACTACTTCAAGACCGCATTCCCCAAAAAGGGAACCGGCGCCTGACCGGGCCGGGCGGGGGCGGGAGTGCGGGTGTCCAACGGAGTTGCCAGGCGAATGCCTTTACCTGGCCCCTTTTTGGAAAAGGTTTGTTCCGCACGTTGGTTTTTGTTTCCCGAAAGGGGCTCAGTCCCAGGTGTAGCGGACGGTGTAGGCGAGGACGGCTTCGCCGTCGGCGGGGACGGAGAGTAGCCATTCGGCGCGGTCGGAGGCGGGCTTCTCGTGGGGGGCGGTTTCCGCGGTGATTTCCCAGTTCGACCAGCGCCAGAGGTGCTCGGCGAGGCGGACTTCGACGGGGGCGGTCTTGTGGTTGCGGACCTTGATTTCGTAGCTTTCGGTGAGTTCGTGCGCGGCGGAGCGGAGGTCGAAGGCCGTCTGGGTGCGCTCGGCCGCGAGGTCGAAGGCGTAGCCGGCCGCCAGGCGGATGGATTCGTCCTTGGGCGTGTGGTCGATGGCGTCTTCGCCCGTGAATTCGGGGCGGCCGTCCGCCGTGTCCTGCCGGTAGAGGCGCATCTTGCCCGCGGGGAGCGGGACGCCGAGGGAGTTGGTTTCGCTGTTGCGAAGTTCGATGAAGACGCCGACTTTCTTTTCGTCGTTGAGGCCGGAGGTGCGGCCGGTGTCGCCGTGCCGGCAGTGCCAGCCGCGGAGGGGCTCGTAGACGTATTGGCGGACGCCTTTCACGCCGTCGGCGCGGAGGAACTCGATCTGCTTGAGTTCGCCGGTCTTGAGGGTGGTGCGGCGGGGGAGGGTGTAGAGGTGAAATTCGTCGAAGGCGCGCTCCTGGGGCATGGCCTTTGCCAACTGGGGCGAGTCGTAGCCCCCACCGAATGCCACGAACTCCTCGTTGGGGGGAGGCATGACCTTGTGGACGTCGCCGGCGATGAGCTTGAGGTCGGCGTCGGGGTAGTCCTTGCCGCTGTCGTTGCGGATGGAGACCCAGCCGGAGAGGGCGAATTCGTCGCCGCCGTCCTCGGGCGCGACGAGGTTGTAGGTGGCTTCCCAGGAGAGGCCGCCGGTCAGGTAGGAGACTTCCACCGGGGCCTTGCCCGCGCGGCCGGAGCGGAGGACCCACTCCAGCGAGGGCTTGAGGAACGCCGCCGGGTCCACGCCGTCGAAGACGGGCTGGCCGGGAAGGGAGAAACGGACGCCGTCGGGCATCTTGACGATGGGGCCGATGCCGTTGCCGCCGACGTAGCGCCCGGAGGGGTTCCAGCCGCTGCGGACGAGGGTGCCGGTTTCTTCGTGGGTGCCGTCCTTGTCGGTGACGCGGAAGCGGACCTCGCGGCCCTCCATCTCGCGGAGCATCCGTTCCTGGGTGAGGGGATCGTTGACATAGCGCTGTTCGAGGATGTCCAGGCCGAAGGGGGGCGTACCGGTCTCGCGCAGGACGACGGAGTCGGGTTCGAGCTGCCCCGACATGTCGGTGAGGCGGAGGGCGTTTTCGCCTTCCATGAGCTCCAGTTCGCGGGCCTCGCGGACGCAGGCAAAACCGCCGTTGTAGACCGTGAGGGCCACGTCGCCGCCGCGGGCCGCCGTCGCCAACGCCGCCGCCGCCAGTGCCGCCATCCATGCCGCCGCCTGCTTCATCATGAGCGTTTCCTTTCCGGGTTGCGGATGCCGGTCGCCGGCACCCGTTTTGCGGCAGTATGCCATGGGGCGGGGCGGGGCGTCAACGGGAGGGCGGCGGGGCGGATTTTTCATGGGGGGAAGGATGGGGGGAAAAGAGGGGAAAACATCATTATTTTCCGTATTCTCAAATGCATCCGCGGACGGGGCGGGGAGGGGGCGGCGGAGGGGCGTCAGGGGGTGCGGCGGAGGCGGGAGGAGGGGGAGGGGGTGTTGGAGAGGGGGAGCTGCCACCAGGAGAGGGTGGCGGGGAAGGGATCGGCGCGGAAGTCGGAGAGGAGGAGGCGGAGGAGGGCGTCGGGGTCGGGGACGCGGGAGCGGGCGAAGGCGTCCCGGATGCGGACGGCGCGGCGGTAGAGGGCGTTCATCGCAAGGCCGGCCGCGGAGGCGAAGCCGAAGAGGATGCTGATCCAGACGGGGAAGACTTCGGGCTGGAAGAAGTCGGGGATTCCGCGCTGGCCGGAGAAGGCCGCCATCCAGCGGTCCATGGCGAAGAACACGGCGGCGGCCGCGGCGACTTCGGCGGCATGGACGAGCAGGTCGAGTCCGTGGCGGTGGCCGGCGACGAGCCGCGCGGCCCGGAAGAGGAGGTCGGCGGGGCGGACGCCGGGGTCGTCGGCGAGGGCGGCGTCGATGAGCAGCGTGCGGCGGCGTCCGGTGCCGGCGAGGACCATGCGGTCGTGGGCGCCTTCGGGAGGCGTCCAGAGGGCGCAGGCGGCGATGTCGAGTCCGGCGTCGCGGCCGATGGCCTGGAGGGAGGCGAGGAGGCCGGGGTCGTCGAGGGGGCGCGGCGGGGTGACGCGCGGGAGGAGCAGGGAAGGGCCCCATACGGAGAGGCCGACGACGAAGACGGCGTAGATGGCGGTCGCGGCGAGCCACCAGCGGGCGGGGAAGAACCACATGAGGGCGTAGAGGGCGGTGGCGATGGCGGTCGCGAAAAGGGTGTCGAGGAGGCTGTATTTGACCCAGTCGGCGGCCCAGTTGGGAGGCGGGGCGTCGGGAGCGGGGTCGGGGTCGGCCGGGTCGAGGATTTCGCGGAGGAGGGCGAGGGGGAAGAGGGCGATTTCGTAGGCGAAGACGCAGAAGGCGACGAGGCAGATGTGGGTCATGGGCCAGGCGCGGGTGCCGGAGAACCAGCCGCGGAGGCCGTCGGCGAGGGCGCGGGAGAGGCCGGATTTCCACGCGATCCAGGAGAGGAGGAAGAGGGAGCCGAGGCGGAGGAGGAATTCGGCGTGGTCGAGGCGGGAGAGGCGGGCGGCGTCGGCTTCGAGGGCGCGTTCGGCGGGGGTGAGGTGGGAGAGGAGGGACATCAGGAGTGACAAGTGAAAAGTGACAAGTGACAAGTGGGCGGTGCGCCCTGCGGGCGGGTCATGGAAAAGAGTGCAAGGCAGGGGAATGCAGCAGGTGGCGGAAGGGCGGGGAAAGGGGAGTGCCGGGGCACGGGAAGGGGGTTAGAGGAGGTCGCCGAGGTTGAGGGTTTCGAGGAGGCGGGAGAGGTCTTCGTTGTCGAACCATTCGATGATGATCTTGCCCATTTCGCGTTTGCCGTCGGCGAGGGCGCGGGCGGGTTCGAGGGAGACCTTGGTGCCGAGTTCCTGCTGCATGCGGTCGGAGAGGAATTTGAGCTGCTGGAGGGCCTTGGCGTCTTCGGCGGCGGCGGGACGGGAGGTGGGGCGGCGCACGCGCTTGGCGGCGGCGTCCATGCCGGAGACGAGTTTTTCGAGGGCGCGCACGGAGAGGCCCTGGGCGACGGTACGGGCGGCGAGAAGGTCGCGGAGTTCGGGATCGGCGCCGAGGAGGACTTTGGCGTGGCCGACGGAGAGGGTTCCGGAGGCGATGGCCTTGCGGATGGTGTCGGAGAGGTCGAGCAGGCGCAGGGAGTTGGTGACGGAGGCGCGGGCCTTGCCGACGCGCTGGGCGATCTGTTCCTGGGTGAGGCCGGCCTGGTCGGCGAGGGCGCGGTAGGCGAGGGCTTCTTCGATGGGGTTGAGGTCGGAGCGCTGGAGGTTCTCGACGAGCGCCATCTCGCGCATTTCGAGGTCAGTGGCGGGGCGGACGAGGGCCGGTATTTTCTTGAGTCCGGCCTGCTTGGCGGCGCGGAGGCGGCGCTCGCCGGCGACGAGTTCGTAGGTGCCGGACTTGGCGGCGCGGACGAGCACGGGCTGGAGAAGGCCCTGGGCCTTGATGGAATCGGCGAGTTCCTGGAGGGCCGCGGGATCGAATTCGCGGCGGGGCTGCCAGGGGTTGGGGGAGATCTTGGAAATGTCGAGTTCGCGTACGGCGTCGGCGGCGTCGGGGGCCGGGGCGGGGGCGGCGGCCGGGGCGGGCTTGGATGCGGCGGGCGCGGGCTTGGCGGCGCCTTTGGCGGGCGAGGGAGCGGGCTTGGAAGGGGCGGCGGCGGCGGGCTTCTTCTGGATGCCGCCTTTGATGAGGTCGTCGAGGCCGCGGCCGAGTCCGCGGTGCTTGGAGGAGGAGGGGGAGGAGGAGGGCATGGGTTTTCCTTTCTTCATGGGTCAGTCATCCAGGGGAGGGGTTTCGGGGATTTCGCGGATGCGGTCGGGGACGAGGACGGGGGCGGCGGCTTTCTGGATCCAGTATTCGCGGCCGCGGATGCGGACTTGCTTGTCCTTGAGGGTGCGGAGTTTTCCGGCGTCGCCGTAGACGTGGCAGAGGATCTGCCAGCGGTTGTTCTGCCAGCGGACGAGGCGGTAGCGGGCGGGGGCTTCGTTGATGAGGGGGGCGGCGCGGAGGCGACCTTCGATTTCGGTGATGCGCCCTTGTCCGGCGAGGGGGATGAGCTTGAGCTCCTTGGGGGGCGGGAGGGGAATTTCGCCGGCGGTGGCGGGGGGCTCGGCGGTTTCGGGGACGGAGGGGGCGATGAGGGGGGTGGGGG
>CACXEY010000124.1 GCA_902766695.1 uncultured bacterium | reverse complement strand
TTTCTTTCGCGGACGCGCAGAAGCGCGTCCCTCCCCGTGGAGAGCGCACGGGAGGGTCGCGCTTCCGCGCGACCATGTGGGTGGAATACTTCTGAGAAGCCACAGAAAATCTTAAACCGCTCTAGTGGAACCGTCTCCCGAATTCCGCGAATGCAAGGAGCAAGGAGGGTGCCAGGACCCGCCCCCCTCCGAGAGGGGGGGCGCGGCCATGAAGGGAATGTACATGTTTGGAAGAAGGAAAACGGCAGGGGCCGCGACGGGGGGAGTACTGCGCTGGGCCGTCGCGACAAGTGCGACTCCTCACCGGAAACGAACGAATCAAGAATTTTGCCGATGAAACAAGTGGACGCCTGCATCGACAGCCTCCCGCAGTACTCCCCCGCCGCCTTTTCCATTCGCTCCGAAGGCCCAATCCCATTGGCAATCCTTCAACCGGGCGGCCCCCCCCTCTCGGAGGGGGGCGAATGCTTGCGCGCACCCCATGTCCTGAATACGGCCCCCATCGTCGCACCCCATCGTCACGATCCACTAAAATCCCCGAAGAACCGAAAAAAAACGGCCCGGCGGGTGGGCCGGGCCGGTGGGACGGGGATGCCGGTTATTCGGCGGGCATGGCGTCGTCGGAGATGTCGCCGTTCATGTAGACGTTCTGGACGTCTTCGAGTTCGTCGAGGGCGTCGACGAGCTTGAGGAGGGAAGCCGCCTGGTTGGGGTCGTTGATAGGCACCCACACGGTCGGGACCATGTTCACGCCGGATTCTTCGGTGGGGGTGTAGCCGGCCTGGGTGATCTTTTCGGAGACTTCGTTGTAGACGTTCGGGGCGGTCAGGATTTCGAATTCGTCGCCTTCGCGGGTCATGTCGTCGGCGCCGGCTTCGAGGACGAGTTCGGTGAGGGCGTCTTCGTCGACGCCTTCGGCGTTGACGAGGATCTGCCCGCGGCGCTCGAAGTTCCGCATGACCTGGTTGGAACCGGCCAGGGTGGCGTTGTGCCGCTGGAGGAGGTGGCGGACTTCGGCGACGGAGCGGTTGCGGTTGTCGGAGAGGCAGGTGATGATCAGGCCGACGCCGCCGTTGGCGTAGGCTTCGAAGAGGATTTCTTCGAGGGCGCCGCCGCCGAGTTCGCCGGTGCCTTTCTTGATGGCGCGGTCGATGTTGTCGGCCGGCATGTTGACGGCCTTGCATTTGCCGAGGATGGTGCGCAGGGTGATGTTGGCGCCGGGATCGCCGCCGCCGGAGCGCGCGGAGATGGTCAGTTCCTTGGCGAGCTTGGAGAAGATCTTGCCGCGCTTGGCGTCGGTGGCGGCCTTCTTGTGCTTGATGGTTGCCCATTTGCTGTGTCCACTCATTGGGGGGTCCTTTCTCTTGGGGATTGGGGGTCAGGGGGGAAGGAGGCGGGTCATTCGTCTTCTTCTTCGGCCTTGTTCTTGGCGGCTTCGGCGATGATCTTCTGGGCGACGTTGGAGGGGACGACGTCGTAGCGGGCGAATTCCATCTCGAAGGAGCCGCGTCCGCCGGTCATGGACCGGAGTTCGGAGGAGTACTTGAAGATTTCGGCCTGCGGGACTTCGGCGACGATGACCTGCATGCCGTCTTCGCTCTCCATGCCCAGGATGCGGCCGCGCTTGTGGTTGAGGTCGCCGGTGCAGTCGCCCATGAAGTCGCCCGGGATGGTGACGCGGACGGTCATGATGGGCTCGAGCAGGACGGGCTTGGCCTTCTGCATGCCGTCCTTGAAGGCGGCGCGCGCGGCGATCTTGAAGGCGATTTCGGAGGAGTCGACTTCGTGGTAGGAGCCGTCGTAGACGGTGATCATGGTGTCGACGACGGGGTAGCCGGCGACGGCGCCCTTGAGCATGCCGTCGACGAGGCCCTTTTCGATGGCCGGCAGGAAGTTGCGCGGGATGCAGGTGCCGACGATGCCGTCGACGAACCAGTTCTCGGCGCCTTCGGGCTTGGGCTCGATGCGGAGGTACACTTCGCCGTACTGGCCGCGGCCGCCGGACTGTTTCTTGTGCTTGTAGTGGCCTTCGCCCTTGGCGGTGACGGTTTCCTTGTAGGCGACCTTGGGGACGGAGAGGTTGACTTCGACCTTGGAGCGGGCCTTCATGCGCTCCATGGCGGTGTCGATCTGGACGTCGCCGATGCCGGCGATGATCAGTTCGTGGGTTTCGTCGTTGCGCTTGACCTCGATGGTCGGGTCGTCGGCCGCGACGCGCTGGAGGCCCTGGCCGAGCTTGTCTTCGTCGCCCTGGTTCTTGGGGGTGACGGCGAAGAAGACGACGGGCTGCGGGAAGACCATCGGCGCGGTCTTGACGGAGGTGCCGGGGGAGCAGAGGGTGTCGTTGAGGTCGGTGTTCTTGAGCTTGGCGAGGGCGATGATGTCGCCGGCGGAGGCCTCGGGGACGGTGTCCTGGCGCTTGCCGTTGGAGAAGTAGAGGGTGCCGGTGTTTTCCTTGGCGCCCTTCTGGGCGTTGAAGACTTCGGACTTTTCCTTGACGGTGCCGCCCCACACGCGGGCCATCGTGAGCTGCCCGACGAAGGGGTCGTTGACCGACCGGAAGACCTGCGCGACGAACGGCGCGTCGGCGGCCGGGTTGATGGGGTTGCCGTCGGCGTCCTTGCCGGGGCGGTCGAGCGGGGAGGGCATCAGGCGGGCGAGGCCGAGGAGGAACTCGTCGAGGCCGATGGACTGCTTGGCCATGACGGTGAAGATCGGGATGAACTTCTCCTGGAGGACCGAGGCGCGCAGGCCGCTGGAGAGCTCGTCGGCGGTGAGGGCGTCGCCGTTGAGGACCTTCTCGATGAGCTCGTCGGAGGATTCGGCGGCGGCGTCGGTGAGGCGGGAGCGGATTTCCTCGGACTTCCCGTCCTGGGAGGAGAGGACGTCCACGACGGACTTGCCGTCGGCGGCGGGGTAGGTGATGACTTCGCAGCGGGGGCCCCAGACTTCCTGGAGGGCGGCGACGGTGCCGTCGAAGTCGGCGTTTTCCTTGTCCATGCCGGTGATGACGATGGCGCGGGGCATCTGGATGGCTTCGCAGCGCTTCCAGGCGCGGACGGTGCCGACCTGGATGCCGCTGGTGGCGTCGATGGTCATGACGGCGGCGTCGGCGACGGTGGTGGCGGCGACGACCTGGCCGTGGAAGTCGGCGTAGCCGGGGGTGTCGAGCATGACGAGGCGGAGGGGCTTGCGTCCTTTGGGGCGCCATACGGCGTCGAAGGGCTTGGCCCAGACGGAGATCTTGCGGGCCTTTTCCTCGTCGGTCCAGTCGGCGAAGCTGGTGCCGTCGGCGGAGGAGCCGAGGCGGTCGTTGACGCCGAGCTTGAAGAGGAGGGAATCGAGCAGGGTGGTCTTGCCGCTGCCGGTGTGGCCGACGAGCGCGAAATTTCTAACGTCCGCGACGGGGATGTCCTTCATGATACTTTTACGCCTTTCTGGGGTTGCACTGGTTGGACCCGCCGCGACAGGTTCCCGGCGGATTCGCATTCCCTCTCTATACAATGGGAAGGGGGCGCGCCGCAACCGGAAAGTGGAGGGCCGGGAAAAGTTTTTGCATCCGGCGCCCCGGCGGCGGCGGGGCGGGTTTTCCAATGATTGGAAAACTTTTGGTTCTTCGGGGAATTTAGTGGAAGGCTTGGGGGGGCGGTGGGGGCTGTCGGGGACGCGCTGCTCGCCCCCGAACCGTGTCCCCG
>CACXEY010000123.1 GCA_902766695.1 uncultured bacterium | reverse complement strand
GTACTCCCCCCGTCGCGGCCCCTGCCGTTTTCCTTCTTCCATGCATGGACATCCCATTCATGGCCGCGCCACCTCCCTCTCGGAGGGGGGCGGATCCTGACCTCCCCTTGATTCTTGCATTGTCTTTTGCCTGGCGAGGCTGCCCGGGGCCGACCTCCGGGCGGCCCGTCACAAGCCATCCTTTCGCACGGCCCGCCCGGAGGTCGGGCCCGGTGGGAGCGCCCGACAAGAAATCGCAAGGTTTTCGCAGACAACTCCTATCCCAATGGGGTTCCCGGTCCGGCCAGATGCTCGCCGGCGTGGTAGGAGGAGCGGGCGAGGGGGGAGGAGACGACGCGGGAAAAGCCGAGGGAGAGGGCGGTGTCGCGCCAGCGGTCGAAGTCGGCGGGGGGGAGGTAGCGGGCGACAGGGTGGTGGGACGGGGTCGGGGCGAGGTATTGGCCGAGGGTGAGGTGGGTGACGCCGGCGGAGCGGAGGTCGCGGAGGGTCGCGAGGATTTCGTCGTCGGTTTCGCCGAGGCCCAGCATGAGGCCGGATTTGGTGCGGGCGCCGCGGCCGGCGGCGGCGCGGAGGACGGCCAGGGAGCGGGTGTAGGAGGCCTGGGGGCGGACGGCGGGATGGAGGCGGGCGGTGGTTTCGAGGTTGTGGTTGAGGATGTCGGGGTGGGCGTCGAGGACGGTCTGGAGTGCGTCGAGGTCGCCGCGGAAGTCGGGGATGAGGACTTCGGTGGTGGCGGAGGGGAGTCTTTCGTGGAGGGCGCGGAGGGTCGCGGCGAAGTGGGCGGCGCCGCCGTCGGGAAGGTCGTCGCGGGTCACGGAGGTGACGACGATGTGGCGGAGGCCCAGCGCCGCCGCGGCGTCGGCCAGGGCGGCGGGTTCGGCGGGGTCGGGCGGCGGAAGGGGGGCGGTGGCGTGGGGGATGGCGCAGAAGCGGCAGTCGCGGGTGCAGTGGTCGCCGAGGATGAGGAAGGCGGCGGCGCGGTCGTGCCAGCATTCGGCGCGGTTGGGGCATTTGGCGCCCTCGCAGACGGTGTGGAGCCGGTGTCCGGGGCACGCGGAGAGGGCGCGGCGGACTTCGGCGGCGCCGGCGGCGGGGGGGAGGGGGCGGCGGAACCAGGGGGGCAAGCGGGAGGGGGGAGGGAGTGACGAGTGACGAGTGACGAGTGACGAGTGAGAGGTGGGTTGATGGGAGGGAACCGCGGGCGGGCCGCCCGCGCCCCCAGTGGGAGGAGGGGGCATGGGGCTAGAAGGGGGAGGGAGCCGGGGGCGGCCTGGGGGCGAAGGCGGGGCAGGTGTCGGTGGCTTCGACTTCGCAGTGGTGGAGGCCGCAGCGCTGGATGAAGGGGTTGACGACGTATTCGCGACAGTGGCGGCACATGCGGTTCTTTTCGGATTCGTCGAAGACGCGGACGGGGCGCGGGCGGTCGGCTTCGGTGAATACGCGGGGGGCGGCGCTGTCCTTGAAGGGGATTTCGGATTCGTCGGCGAATTCGTGTTTGCAGAGGGCGCAGAGGAGGGCGTCGCCGGTGCGGACGAAGCCGTCGTAGCGGGGCTTCCTCAGGAGCCAGGTGTCGCGCCCGCAGGCGGGGCAGCGGAATTCGCGGCGGGCGGGGGCGGAGGGCATCGGGGGGTCAGAAGAATTTCTTGGCGAGGGAGAGGATGCCCTGCTTCCAGGGGACGCGGTGGGAGACGCCGGTGGCGTCCTTGAAGGAATCCAGGTTGGCGAGGTACCAGTGGTAGTTGCGGAGGAGGGCGTCCTTGTTGGAGTAGCGGGGGGCGAAGCCGAGCTGCTTTTCGGCCTTCTCGATGGAGACGAAGGAGTCCTTGGAGGCGGTCTCGTAGATCCACTTGTAGAGGGGCGAGAGGTGGAGGAGTTCGAGGAAGCGCAGGGTCCAGATCATGGGGGCCGCCGGGAAGCCGTGGATGCGCTTGCCGTAGCCGGCTTCGTCGAGGACGGCCTGGTAGTCTTCGCCCATCGTGGTGTATTCCTTGGCGCCGATGTTGAAGACGTCGTTGACGGTGTCGCGGTCGAGGGTCAGGCACAGCCAGATGGCGTCGCAGAGGTCTTCGACGTCGAGCAGCTGGTAGCGGTTCTTTCCGTTGCCGATCATGGGGAAGCCGTGGCCGGTGCGCGCCCAGTCGTAGAACATGGCGAAGACGCCGAGGCGTTCGGGGCCGATGAAGGATTTGGGGCGGATGATGGGGACGCAAAGGCCTTTTTCGCGGGCCTTGAGGCATTCGGCTTCGGCGTCGATCTTGGCGTGGCCGTAGGGGCCGACGCCGATCATTTCGTCGGTTTCGAGGAGGGGATGGTGGTCGGGGATGCCGTACACGGCGGTGGAGGAGATCATGACGAAGCGCTCGACGCCGGCCTTCTGGGCGGCTTCGAGGAGGTTCCGGGTTCCGATGACGTCGGTGGTGAAGATGTCTTCCTTGGAGTAGAGGGGGAGGGCCGCGGCGGTGTGGATGACCCAGCGGACGCCGCCCATGCACTTGGCGACGGCGTCGGTGTCGCGGATGTCGCCGACGGTCGCGTCGATGCGGTCCTTTTCGGGGTAGTCGAAGGGGACCAGGTCGAGCGAGCGCAGGTCGGTCACGCCCTTGGAGAGGAGTTTGCGGACAAGGTTGATGCCGAGAAAGCCGCTGCCGCCGGTGATGAGAACGGTGCCGGGGTTGGTGGAGGAGGGGGTGGTTGCCATGGTTGGGAAATGCCTTTCTTGGGTTGGGGCCGGGGAAACCTAGATTTCTAGAAACCTAGATATCTAGGCTTGGCGGGCCGGGGTGGGGCCGTCAGACGGCCTTGAAGCAGAGGGTGGCGTTGTGCCCGCCGAAGCCGAGGTTGTTGGAGATGCAGGCGCGGACGCGGGCCTCGCGGGCGGTGTTGGGGACGTAGTCGAGGTCGCACTCGGGGTCGGGGGTGTGGTAGTTGATGGTCGGAGGGATGACGGAGTGGGTCAGGACGAGCGCGCAGACGATGGATTCGGCGCCGCCGGTCGCACCCAGCATGTGGCCGGTCATGGACTTGGTGGAGGAAATGGCGACGCGGCGGGCGTCGGCTTCGCCGAGGGCCATCTTGATGGCGCGGGTTTCTCCGGCGTCGTTGAGGTGCGTGGAGGTGCCGTGGGCGTTGATGTAGTCGATGTCGGCGGGGGAGAGTTCCGCGTCCTCGAGCGCGAGCTTCATGCCGTTGGCGGGGCCGACGGAGGTGGCGTCGGGGGCGGTGATGTGGTAGGCGTCATCGGTGGCGCCGAAGCCGGCGAGCTCGCAGTAGATGCGGGCGCCGCGGGCCTTCGCGTGCTCCATCTCCTCGAGGACGAGAATGCCGGCGCCCTCGGAGAGGACGAAGCCGTCGCGGTCGCGGTCGAAGGGGCGGCTCGCGCCCTGCGGGTCGTCGTTGCGCGTGGAAAGCGCCTTCATGGAGTTGAATCCGCCGATGCCGAGTTCGCAGACGGCGCCCTCGGCGCCGCCGGTGACCATCGCGTCGGCGCGGCCGGAGCGGATCGCGTCGAAGGCGACGCCGATGGAGTGGGTGGCGGTGGCGCAGGCGCTGACGACGGAGAAGTTGGGGCCCTTGAAGCCGTTCTCGATGGCGATGAAGCCGGGCAGGATGTTGGAAATCATCTGCGGGATCATGAAGGGCGAGAAGCGGCTGACGCCGCGCGTCATGTAGTTGGACCACTGCGCCTGCATGACGGGGAGTCCGCCGACGCCGCTGCCGACGATGACGCCGATGCGCTCGGGCGGGAGGCCGGATTCCTTGATGCCGGAATCGGCGACGGCCTCGCGGGCGGCGACGATGCCGTACTGGCAGAAGGGGTCCATGTGGCGCTGTTCCTTCTTGGGGATGAAGGCGTCCATGTCCAGGTTCTTGATTTCGCCGGCGAACTTGGTGGCGAAGGAGGTGGTGTCGAAGCGCGTGATGGGCCCGATGCCGGACTTGCCGGCGAGCAGGGCCTGCCAGAACTCCGCGACGGTGTTGCCCACGGGACTGAGGATGCCGAGGCCGGTCACTGCGACTTTGCGATTTTGGGACATGTCGATTCCTTTGTATAAAATCCCTTGCAGGATAAGCGATGCCGCCCCTTCTGGCAAGCCCGCAAAGCGCCCCGCGGCGGCAATTCCGCGCGGGCGCGGCGGTGGGGTGGGGGAGGGGCGGCGAGGCGAGTTTTCCAACCATTGGAGTTGTCAGGCGAAAACCTTGCGATTTCCCATGTGCCAGGATGGGTAGGGCGGGTAGTCCCTGCCCGCCGGAGCCCGTCATGCCAAAGGGAGTGGCCGGAAATGTGCGGACGCATTTTCCCACAGATTCTTGCCGACTTGCATCCGCACCTCCCATGACATTCGCTTGCATGTCCCGGTTTCCGGCGGCGAGGGGACTCGCCGCCCTACCACGGCTTCGCACGAACGAAACCACACGTTCTTTGCCTGACATCTCCATCGGAAACTTTTTCCAATCATTGGAAATCGGAGAAAGATTTTTCCAATCATTGGAAAAACCGGGCCGGATTTTCCAACCATTGGAAAAAAGTTGGTTCTTCGGGGAATTTAGTGGAAGGCTTGGGGGGGCGGTGGGGGCTGTCGGGGACGCGCTGCTCGCCCCCGAACCGTGTCCCCG
>CACXEY010000122.1 GCA_902766695.1 uncultured bacterium | reverse complement strand
CGGACCGGCTGGAAAGCGCCAAACACGAATTCATCCGCCTTCTGGGCTCCTCCGAACGTTCCCCGAAGCTCGACCGGCTTCGGGGCCGGGCCGTCGAATGGCGTGGCGCGGGCGTGGACGGGGTGGGGGAAGGGGCCTCGTGACGTCTTCGCGCACGTGCGCGCGCGTGCGATTTGTGCTTGCGAGGGAAGGGGGAGGGGGGTATCATTCACCAGTTTTATTTCTAGCAAGGAACACACACGATGAGCGACGAGAATCTCGGGACGGACGGGGCCGCGCAGGCCGCGGCGGACGGCAACTACGACGGGTCGAAAATCCAGGTCCTGGAAGGGCTGGAGGCGGTCCGCAAGCGGCCGGCCATGTACATCGGCGACACCTTCCAGCGCGGGTTGCACCACTGCGTCTACGAGGTCGTCGACAACTCCATCGACGAGGCCCTCGCCGGGTACTGCACCCGGATCGTCGTGGAAATCGCCGCCGACGGGTCGATCTCCGTCACCGACGACGGGCGCGGGATTCCCGTGGACATGCATCCCAAGCTCCACAAGCCGGCCGTCGAGGTCGCGCTCACCGTCCTCCACGCGGGCGGCAAGTTCGACCACGGCAGCTACAAGGTTTCCGGCGGCCTGCATGGCGTCGGCGTCAGCTGCGTCAACGCGCTCAGCGAATGGATGGAGGTCGAGGTCCGCCGCGACGGCAAGATCCACCGCATCCGCTTCGAGCGCGGCGTGACGACGTCGCCGCTGGAGGTCATCGGGACCTGCACGGACCGCGGGACGAAGGTCCGCTGGTACCCGGACGCGGAGATTTTCTCCACGACGGAATATTCGTGGGACATCCTCTCGGCGCGGCTCCGCGAGCTGGCGTTCCTGAACAAGGGCGTCAAGATCGTCTTCCGCCAGGAGCAGGCGGACGGGTCGTACCGCGAGGAGGAGTACCACTACGAGGGCGGCATCCGCGAGTTCGTCGGGTTCCTCAACACGAACAAGGTCGTGCTGCATCCGGAACCGATCTTCTTCGAGAAGGAGCAGGACGGCGTGGTCGCGGAGGTCGCGCTCCAGTACAACGACGGCTACGCGGAGAACGTGCTGACGTACGCGAACAACATCCACACCGTCGAAGGCGGCACCCACCTCTCGGGCTTCCGCAGCGCGCTCACCCGCGTCGTCAACGCCTACGGCAAGGCCAACAAGCTCTTCAAGGACAGCGACGCCGCGATGGGCGGCGAGGACATCCGCGAAGGCCTCACCGCCGTCATCAGCGTCAAGGTCCCCGACCCGCAGTTCGAGGGCCAGACCAAGACCAAGCTCGGCAACAGCGAGGTCGAGGGCATCGTGGCGTCGATCGTCAACGACTCGCTGGGGACGTTCTTCGAGGAGAACCCGGCCGTCGCCCGCAAGATCGTCGAGAAGGGCGTCCTCGCCGCCCGCGCCCGCGAGGCGGCCCGCAAGGCCCGCGACCTGACCCGCCGCAAGGGCGCGCTCGACAGCGGCAACCTCCCCGGCAAGCTGGCGGACTGCTCCTCGCGCGACCCGGCGCTGTGCGAGCTGTTCATCGTGGAAGGCGACTCGGCCGGCGGCTCGGCCAAGCAGGGCCGCGACCGCAAGTTCCAGGCGATCCTCCCGCTGCGCGGCAAGATCCTGAACGTCGAGAAGGCCCGCATGGACCGCATGCTCAACAACCAGGAAATCCGCACGATGATCACGGCCATCGGCGCGGGCTTCGGCCACGACGAGTTCGACGTCTCCAAGGCCCGCTACCACAAGATCATCATCATGACCGATGCCGACGTGGACGGCTCGCACATCCGCACGCTGCTGCTGACGTTCTTCTACCGCCAGATGCCGCAGCTGATCGACGCGGGCTACGTCTACATCGCCCAGCCGCCCCTCTACAAGATCACGCGCAAGAAGAAATCCCTCTACATCGAGAACGACGCCCACCTCTCGCGCACTCTCATCGAGATGGGCATCGAGGATGTCCGCCTCCTCAAGGCCGGCACCGACGAGGAAGCCCTCCCGCACGACAAGCTCGGCGCCCTCCTCGAAATCCTCGAGGAAGTCGAACGCGCGGGCGACTCCCTGCAGCGCAAGGGCATCCCCTTCGCCGACTACATGGCCCGCTACGACGCGGCGGCGGGGCGGCTCCCGCTCTTCCGCGTGCGCATCCTGCCGCCCGGCGGCAAGATCGAGGACCAGGAAATCCGCACCGCCATGGACGAGGACGAACTCCGCCGCATCCGCGAAGAGACCGCCGCCCGCTTCAAGGCCGTCGATCCCGCCGCGGAACTCGACGCGAACAACTTCAAGTGGGGCGACCTGCACGTTGCGCCGGGGCTGCTCAAGCAGTTCGCGGCGCTGCGGGAGCTGGGCTTCGAGCCCGCGCAGCTGGTGGCGGGCGGCTCGCCGATCTACGACGCCGACGTCGACGGCCAGCGCCAGTCCATCCAGTCCCTCGGCGACCTCCTCGCGCTGGTGCGCGACGTCGGCCGCCGCGGCATCAGCATCCAGCGCTACAAAGGCTTGGGCGAAATGAACCCCGAGCAGCTCTGGGAGACCACCTTGGAGCCCACCAAGCGCATCCTCGTCCGCGTCACGATGGCCGACGCTGTCAAGGCCGACCAGATCTTCACCGTCCTGATGGGCGACGACGTCGAACCCCGCCGCGCCTTCATCGAGGAAAACGCCCTCAACGTGCGCAACCTGGACATCTGACGGGAAACCATTCAGACAATTCCGACAATTTCTGACAATTGTTCGAAGGAATTGTCGGAATTGTTTTTCAAAGTTGTCATAATTGTCGTGAAATCACAGGAGACCCCCCATGGAACTCACCGGCCTTGAAACCGAATTCCGCAACCAGCGCCTTGCCCACCTCGAAGCCCTGAAAGCCGCGGGCCAGCGACCCTACGGCCGCGCGTTCGAGCGCAGCGGCAGCCTCGCCGACATCCGCGCCGGCTACGAAGAAGGCAAGACCGTGCGCGCCGCCGGCCGCCTGGTGGCGATCCGCCTCATGGGCAAGAGCCTCTTCGCGCACCTGCAGGACGGCACCGACCGCTTCCAGATCTACGTCCAGCGCGACGCCGTGGGCGAAGACTCCTACAAAGCCTTCAAGCACACCGACCTCGGCGACTTCGTCGGCGTCGAAGGCACATATTTCTCCACCAAGACCGGCGAACCCACCCTGCGCGTCGCCTCCTGGGAACTCCTCTCCAAGGCCCTCCTGCCGCTGCCCGGCAAGTGGCACGGCCTCCAGGACCAGGAACTCCGCTACCGCCAGCGCTACCTCGACCTCATCGCCAATCCCGACGTGCGGAAAGTCTTCGACGCCCGCAGCCGCACCCTCTCCTTCTGCCGCCGCTACCTGGAAGAGCGCGGATTCTTCGAAGTCGAGACGCCGATCCTGCAATCCATCGCCGGCGGCGCCACGGCCAACCCCTTCGTGACCCGCTACGAAGCGCTGGGCCAGGACGTCTACATGCGCATCGCCCCCGAACTCTACCTCAAAAAACTCCTCGTCGGCGGCTACGACAAAGTCTTCGAGCTGGGCAAGGACTTCCGCAACGAAGGCCTCGACCGCTCCCACAACCCCGAATTCACCGTCCTCGAAATCTACCAGGCCTACGGCGACTGCCGCACCATGATGGAACTCATCGAAGGCCTCGTCAGCGGCGCCGCGCAGGCCGTCCGCGGCACCATGAAGCTCCCGCCCGCCAGCGAGGGCGCCGAATCCATCGACCTCACCCCGCCCTGGCGCGTCGTCCCCTACCGCGACCTCGTCAAGGAGCGCCTCGGCGCCGACTGGTTCGACCGCAGCGCCGACGACGTCCGCGCCTGGGGCCGCGGGCAGGGCCTCGACCTCCCCGACGGCACCACGCACGCCGAGGTCACCCACGAAGCCTACGACAAACTCATCGAAAAGACCCTCGTCCAGCCCACCTTCGTCACGCGCCTGCCGTACGAACTCGTCCCCCTGGCCAAGCGGTGCGAAGACGACCCCTCGCTGGTGGACGTCTACGAACTGGTCGTCAATGGCCGCGAACTCTGCCCCGGCTACACCGAACTCAACGACCCCATCGACCAGCGCGCCCGCCTGATGGAGCAGGCGGCCGGCGACGAATCCAAACTCGACGAAGACTTCCTCTGCGCCCTGGAGCACGGCATGCCCCCGGCGGGCGGCCTGGGCATCGGCATCGACCGCCTGGTCATGATCCTCACCGGCCAGGAAAGCATCCGCGACGTCCTCCTCTTCCCCCAGATGAAGACCATCGCCGCCGCCCCCGCCGCCGCTTCCGGAGAAGCCACGCCGTCCGCGGAGTGACTTGACCCGCCCTACAGGTTGAGATAGGGATTGCGGCGGCGCTCGTCGTCGAGCGTGCTGGCGGGGCCGTGGCCGGGGTAGACGGCGGGCGAGCCGGGGAATGCCGCGAGGTGCCGGAGGGAATCGAGGAGGGCGCTCCAGTCGCCGCCCGGCAGGTCGGTGCGGCCGACGCTTCCCGCGAAAAGCGTATCGCCCGTGAACAGCGCGTCCGCGTCGGGCAGATGCCAGCAGACGCCGCCGGGGGTATGGCCCGGGGTCGCGATGCAATGCCATTCGGCGCCGGCGAGTTCCAGGCGCAGTCCGTCCGCGGCCGGGGTGGGGGAGGTGGCGGGACGGCGCGGCGGGGGTAGGAGTCCGGCGATGGCATTGGCTTCCCCGAAGGCCCAGGGCAGGTCGCCGGCGGGGAACCAGATCGGCGCCTCCGGAAACGCCTCCGAAAGGTCGGCGAGCGCGGAGATGTGGTCGGGATGCCCGTGCGTCACGAGAATGGCGACGGGCAGGAGGCCCCCGTCGCGCAGGTGGGCCACTAGCACGGGCGCGTCGTCGCCGGGGTCCAGGACCACCGTCCGGCGGGTGGCTTCGTCGATGGCGAGATAACAGTTGGTTCCGATTGGGCCGACGGGGAGGGTCTGGATTTTCATGGACGGGCCGGAGGCGGGTAGGGGGGCTGGCGGGGAAAAGAAAAACCCGCGCGGGACGGAGCCGGCGCGGGCTTGGGGAAAACGTCCGGGAACTTATTCCTTGGACGCGGCGACCTTGCGGAGCATGGCGCCGGCGCGGGATTTCTTGCGGACGGCCGTGTTCTTGGGAACGATGCCGTGCTTGACGCCCTTGTCCAGGGCGGAGCAGTAGGCGGCATAGGCTTCGGCGGTCTTGGGAGCTTCGCCGGCATCGACGGACGCAAGCAGATCCTTCCGCAGGGTGCGGAGGCGGGACTTGGTCTGCGAGTTGCGCTGGCGCGACTTCTCGGCGGTCTTTACGCGTTTGACGGCGCTTTTGATGTTGGGCATTCGTTGTCTCCTGAATTTGAAAGTTGCCGAATCTTACCCCTTTCCGCCCGGATGTCAACCTCCGATGCGCGGAAAACGGCTCCCGTGCCCGCTCATTGCGGACTCCGGCCGGGGACGGGCTGTGGCGCGTCAGGCGAGAGAACGGGTGAGGCGGTGGGTCAGGTACCAGCCGGTGGCTCCGGCGAGGAGGTCGGCCGCCACGCGGGCCAGGAAGAGGCCGGGCAGCCAACGGAACGCCAGCGCGAGCAGCGAGAAGGGAATCAGCAGCCCCACGATGCGGAAGGCGTTGAACCAGGCGGCGGCCGCGGGTTTCGCGCAACCGGTGAAAAACATTCCGGTGTAGCGGTGGATCTCGATGAACGCGAATCCCCACGGGATGATGCGCAGGCCCAGGACCATCAGGCGCCCGACCTCGGGGTCGCTCGAAAAGGCGCGCGCGAGGACGGGGGCCGCGAAGACGTAGAGGACGGACATGGTCCCGAGGAACAGCAGGGCGAAGCGCATCGCGAAACGGCGGCACTGGTGGATGCGGTCGTAGCGGCGGGCGCCGTAGTTCTGGCTCACCATCGGGGAGAGCGAGATGCCCAGCGCCATCGGGAAGACGAACGCGATGCCCTCGAGACGCCCGATGGCGGCGGTGGCCGCGACCGCGATGTCGCCGAACGCCGCCGTCACGCGCGTGAGGACCGCCTGGCCCGCCGGCATCAGCATCATGCCGAGGATGGACGGAATCGCGTAGCGGGAAATCGTGCGCCAGGCGGAGAGGAGGGGGCGCAGGGTCAGGCCGCGGAACGCCAGCATCCGGTGGCGCCGGTGCAGGAGCCAGAGGACGAAGACCATGCCCACGCCCTGCGCGAGGACGGTGGCGAGGGCGGCGCCGCGGATGCCCATCGCGGGGACGGTCCAGGGGGTGCCGGGAATCGCCGCGCCGAAGATGAGCAGGGCGTCGAGCGGGATGTTCAGCGCCATGCCGAGGATCATGGCGGCGCTGGCCATGCGGGCGTCGCCGACCGTGATCAGCAGGTCGTTGCCCATCATGGAAAGGGCGGCGGTGAGGATGCCGGCGTACCAGATGTCCATGTAGCCGAGGGCCAGGGACAGGGCTTCGCCGGTGGCCCCGAAGAGGTGCAGGACGGGGCGTCCGGCGCGGATGCCGAGAAGCATGAGGGCGATGCCGAGGAGGATGTTGAGGACGATGCCCGCGGCGACGAGGCGGCGCGCGCGGGGGGCGTCGCCGGCGCCGATGGCGTGGGCGGTCGTGATCATCAGTCCGCCCGTGAAGCCGCGCAGGAGGCAGCCGACGAGCATGACGAGCGGCTGGGTGTACCCCATCGCGGCCAGGGGCTCGGCGCCGGGAAGGCGGCCGATGAACCAGGCGTCGGCCAGATGGTAGCCGTGGATGGCGAGCGATCCGGCCAGCATCGCGAAACCGGTGCGGATCATGGTCCGCCCGATGGGGCCTTGGGTGTAGGTGGCGGCTTGGGAGGTGGTGTCGGACATGGGAAAAGGATGGCGCGGAAGGGTGTTTTTGGCAATCCAAAAGGGGGCGAGGCGCAGAAAGAGGGATGGATGAGGGCGGATTCATGGGGAGGGGGAAAAACCGGGAAGATGCACCGGCTGCCAAAAGCCAGGTGCGAAGACCGCAACACCCGGCAGCCCAAGATGGACTGGCTGTTCACGGCGGAAGACGCCGAAAAAGCCTCTATGGAGTCGTCGGGTAAAAACCTTGTGTTCGTGCGAAGCCGGTAGGGCGGCGAGTCCCCTCGCCGCCGGAACCTGGAAGGTGCAATTGGATGTTTTTGGGTTCGCGGATACAATTCCCTGCCGCACCAAGGAAAACCACGCGTCCGTACATCTCCAACACCCTGCTTTTGCATGACTGGCTCCGGCGGGCAGCGACTGCCCGTCCTGCCCATTCCTGCACATGGGAGATCGCAAGATTTTCGCCTGACAACTCCTATCCGAAAATGCAAGAGAAACTGTATGCTAGAGCGGCTCAAGAAATAGTGTAGCCTCAAGCCGCTGATTTCCACTGCAGACGCGCTTCTGCGTGTCCGTGGTGGAAAAGGTGGCGGGACAAGGCAGTTGTCAGGTGAAACCCTTGCGATTTCTTGTCTCTGGCCCGACCTCCGGGCGGGCCGTGCGAAAGAATTGCTCATGAAGGGCCGCCCGGAGGTCGGCCCCTACCGGCCAGCCCCACCATGCAAAAGACAAGGTTTTCACCTGACAATTCCAAGGAATTGAGGACACATTATTTCTTGAACCGCTCTAGCGGGCGGCGGACGGGGAGGCGGTGAGGTCCGCGAAGGCGAGACCGACGAGGGCGGCGAGGTCGTCGGGGCGCATTTCGAGCTGGCAGCCGATGCGGCCGCCGGAGAAGAGGATGCGGTCGTGCAGGCGGGCGATTTCGTCGATGGTCGTGCGGAAACGGGTCTTCATGCCGATCGGGGAGCAACCGCCATGGACGTAGCCGGTCAGGGGAAAGAGGTCGCGCATCCTGATCATGGCGACGGATTTCTCGCCGACGGCGGCCGCCGCCTTCTTGAGGTCGAGGCCGCAGGCGACGGGAATCATGAACACGTAGTGTTCGCCGCTCCGGCCCTGCGCGACGAGGGTCTTGAAGACGCGGTCGGGGTCTTCGCCCAGGCGCGCGGCGACTTCGGTGCCGGGGATGGCTTCGGGACACTCGAACGTGATGAAACGGTGTTCCAGCCCCGCCGCTTCGACTTCGCGCAGGGCGTTGGTCTTCTTTCCCTTGTCGCGGTCTTTCGACATGGGGACGGGGAGGGGAAATCAGGCGCCGCGGCCTTCCTGGCGGAGAGTGTCGACGAAGTCGGCGAAGCGGCGCATGGATTCGCGGATCTGGTCCATCCCGGTCGCGTAGGCGCAGCGGAGGAAGCCGGCGCCGGAGCGGCCGAAGGCGTCGCCGGGCACCGCCGCGACCTGGTGCTCTTCGAGCAGGCGCAGGGCGAATTCCTCGGAGGAGAGGCCGAAGCCGCCGACGTAGGGGAAGGCGTAGAACGCGCCCGCGGGAGTGTGGCAGGGGACGCCCATCTCGGCGAACGCGGAAATCAGGTAGCGGCGGCGGCGGTTGTACTCGGCCACCATCTGCGCGACCGCTTCGTCGCCGTGGTCCAGCGCCTCGGCGGCCGCCCGCTGACCGGTGGTCGGCGCGCTCATGATGGCGTACTGGTGGAGCTTCATCATGTTTTCGAGGATGTCCGCCGGCGCGCAGGCGTAGCCGATGCGGAAGCCGGTCATGGCCCACGCCTTCGACATGCCGTGCAGGAACACGGTGCGCTCCTTCATGCCCGGGACCGACACGAAGCTGACGTGCGGCCGGTCGTAGGTGAGTTCGGCGTAGATTTCGTCGCTCACGAGCGTGAGGTCGTGCGCGATGCAGAAGTCCGCGATGTCCTCCACGTCCGCGCGCGACAGGACTGCCCCCGTCGGATTGCACGGGAAGTTCAGCAGCAGCACGCGCGTCTTCGGCGTCACCGCCGCTTCCAGCATCGGGCGCGTCAGGCGAAAGTCGTCCTCCCGCCGCGTCTCGACGCACACCGGCACCCCGCCCGCCAGCACGATCGTCGGACGGTAGCTGACGAAGCACGGCTCGTGGTAGAGGACCTCGTCGCCGGGGTTGAGGAGGGTCCGCATCGCGACGTCGAGCGCCTCGCTGACGCCGACCGTCACCAGCACCTCGCGATCCCAGTCGTACTGGGCGCCGAAGTGTTTCGCGACGTAGCGGCAGACGGCCTGGCGCAGCGCGGGCTCGCCGCGGTTGGCGGTGTAGTGCGTGGCGCCGCGCTCCAGCGACCAGAGGGCCGCCTCGCGGATGCGCCAGGGCGTGTTGAAGTCCGGCTCGCCGACGCCGAGCGAGATGACGTCCTTGCGGCCCGCCACGATGTCGAAGAACTTGCGGATGCCCGAAAACGGCAGTTCGCGGACGCGGCGCGCGACGCGGGAGGGGGAGGTCGTGGAGTCCATGGTCGTCCCTCCGCCGCGCCTACGGGCTGACCTGGAGGCGGTCGTCGGACTGGACCTCGCCGGCCATCAGGACGCCGTCTTCCTTGTAGGTCTTGAGCATGAAGTGGGTGCCCGTCGAGAGCACGCCGTCGAGCGTGGAGAGGCGCTCGCTGACGAACGAGGCGACTTGGCGGAGGTTCTTGCCCGAGACGAACAGCAGCAGGTCGTACTTCCCGCTCATCAGGTACATGTTGACCACCTCGTCGAAGCCGCTGATGCGCCGCGCGATGCGGTCGAAGCCGCCCTCGCGCTCGGGCTGGACGCGGACCTCGATGACGGCCGTCACGCGGTCGTCCGCCGTGAGGTCGTCGCTGATCATGGCCCGGTAGCCGCGGATGACGCCGTCGCGCTCGTAGCGGTCGATGCGTTCCGCGACGTCGGCGGGCGTGGTGCCGAGTTCGCGCGCGAGGTCTTCCACGCTGGTGCGGGCGTTGTTCTGCAAAAGGGTCAACAGTTCGTCCATGGCTTTCTCCTGGTCAATCCCTGCATCCTATCCCCTCCCCATCCCCCTGCCAACCCGAAAACACGCCCAATCCCGTCCTCTGAAATCCGTCCGTTCCTCCGCGACGTTCATGGGAGGGAGGATGGGGGGCGGACGGGGATTTTGTTGGTGTTTTCCGTAATCTCAAAACCGGGCCGCAAGGGACACGCCGCCCTGGACGCAGATTCGATTCGCCATGCTCCGGTCTCACCGGGGGGGAAACCTTCGTTTTCTTCCGTCCGCATCGTGTTAGGGCTCGCCGCCAACGGCGGAGCGCGCGTAGCATGCCTGCAGACACTTCGTGTGCAGGACGGAATTGTGACTTTGGAGGTGTCTGGCGAAAAACTTGCGATTCCTTGTCGAGCCATCCCGCCGGCCCGACCTCCGGGCGGGCCGTGCGGCAGGAGGGCCCATGACGTGCCGCCCGGAGGTCGGCCCCTATCGGCCAGCCGCACCAGGCAAAAGACAGGGGGGCACCTGACAACCCCCTTGTGATACAACATTTCAGGTTGGGAGGCATTTGCGTTTGCCGGGGAGAAAAACAAACCCCGATTGCTCCGATGCCTGCGCGAATTTTGGACAAGCTCCCGGTTCTCCAGCTTGCAGCCCCCCCCTTCTTTGCCAAGTCGTTATATCCCAAGTCACGATTCTGTCCGACACCCAGACATTTCTCCGGCGGGATTTTTTTCTTGCATGGGCGGGAGGGAAAGCATAGGGTGGAAAACGCTTGAAGCGCCGGAGTGGCGGAATGGCAGACGCAGCAGACTCAAAATCTGCCGCCCTCTGGGCGTAAGGGTTCAAGTCCCTTCTCCGGTACACTTCGGGCGACGCGGAGAGGTGCCAGAGTGGCCTATCGGGCACGCCTGGAGAGCGTGAGTGCTCCAAAAGGGCACCGTGGGTTCAAATCCCACCCTCTCCGCCATTTTTGTGCCCGGATGCCGGGCATCCGGCAGGCGGGCGTCGTCAGTACTCGAAGTCGGAGCCGCCGATGAATTCGCGGATGATCGAGGTGGGAGGCGGGACGGAGGCGTCGATGGGCAGGAAGTGTTCGAGGAATTCCAGCATGCGACGGGCTTCAGCGTAGACGGCCTGGTCGGGCTTGATCTGGGAGAGGAGGGGGCGGGCGTGGGTGGCCAAAATCGCCAGTTCGTAATCGAGGGCGGAGTTGAAGACGGCGTCGGCCTTTTCCTGGAAGGGGAAAATCCAGCGGCGCTCGCCGCGTCCGACGTTGGGCCACATCTCCAGGGTGCGGGCGGCGCTGTGGCCGCGGTAGCGGAAGTCGCGGACGAGGCGCCGGATGAGGCGGTTGTCGGTGGTCGGGATGCGGTTGTTGGTATCGAGGTTGAGCTGGGTCAGCGCGGAGATGTAGATGTGGAACTTGCGCTCGGCGGGGAGCCCGGGGGTGAGGTCGGGGTTGAGCGAATGGATGCCTTCGAAGATGACCACCTGGTCGTCTTCCAGCTTCAGCTTGCGTCCCTTGTAGACGCGCTTGCCCTCCATGAAGTCGAAGGTCGGCAGGTCGATTTCGCGTCCGGCGTCGAGGTCGGCCAGGTCGCGGTTGAGGACGGGCAGGTCCATCGCGTTCAGGTGCTCGAAGTCGTAGTCGCCTTCGGGGGTGCGCGGGGTCTGGGAGCGCTCGACGAAGTAGTCGTCGCCGCCGAGAGTCACGGGCCGCAGGCCGTTGACCCGCAGCTGGATGGCGAGGCGCTTGGCGAAGGTGGTCTTGCCGGAGGAGGAGGGACCGGCGATGAGAATCCACTTGGTGCCGGGACGGGAGGCGATCTGGTCGGCGATGGCCGCGATCTTCTTCTCGTGGAGGGCTTCGGCGACCTTCACGAAGTCACGGATTTCGCGGGCGGCGATGATCTCGTTGAGGCGGCCGACGGTGTTGATGCCCAGGATGCGGCCCCAGCGGTTGTATTCCTTGAAGGTTTCGGAGAGGACGGGCTGCGGCCGGAAGGGGGGGATGTCGGGCGCGCTGTCGGGGGAGGGCATCTGGAGGACGAAGCCGCTCTGGTAGGGGATGATGAGAAAGTAGCGGAGGGGGGCGGTGGTGCGGGTCATCGGCCCGTGGGCGAGGTCGCGGAAGCCGTCGCAGAAGTAGGTGACGACCTTGTGGGGGTTGCGGAAGCGGAGGAGCGAGACCTTGTCGTCCTGGCCGTTCTTCTCGAAGTGTTCGAAGGCGGCGGTGTAGGAGATGCGCTGGCGTTGGATGGGGAGAGCGGCGGCGACGAGTTTGCGCATGTGCGCTTCGAGGGCGGAGGCGCGTTCGGCGGAAAGGCCGGGCTCGGGACCGTCCGCGAATTCGCAGTAGAGGCCGGGACCGATGGCGTGCTCGACGGAGAAGCGGGCCGAGGGGAAGAGGTCCTTGACCGCCTTCGCGAGGAGGAAGGAGAGGGAACGGGTGTAGATCTGCATGCCGTGGGGGCTGGCCATGGTCACGAAGCGGACCGAGGAATCGATGTCCAGGGTGTAGGCGAAGGTGACGAGCTCGTTGTTGACGAGGGCGCCGATGTAGGGCAGGCCGGTGGCGGGGTCGTCGGGTGTCTCCAGGAGGTCTCCGACAAGGGTTTCGGCGGGGCAGGGGATGCGCTGCCCGTCTTCGAGCGTGACGGTGATGGTCTTGTTCATGGGCGGCATTGTAGCCGCAGGGAGGAGGGCGGGGAAGAGGAAAATTGCACGGGGAAAAGGCAATCTCCATGGAGGGGGATGTGGAGGGAAAACGCGGGAAACGCCGGGGATGCCCGTGGCGGAAAAACATGGACGGGCGAGGGCGCGGCGTTCCGCGGCAGCCTGGTGGGAAGCGGCCGGCGTTTTGCGCTTGCGGGGGGAGGGGGGAAGCGCCACAATGGAGGGAAATCCGGTGGAGCCGCCGCGACCCGACAGCGGGCGGGATCCGGGCCGGACAAGGAAAGGTTTTCCATGGTTTTCAAAGATGTCGTGGCGGTTGTCGAGCGGACGTTCGGCAAGGAGCTGGCCGTCGTGCAGGACACGACGGTATTCGAGGTGTCCGGAGAGGAGGGCGGCCCCCGTGTGCGCATCCTTTTTCAGGACGAGCCCGAGCGCAACGTGGTGCTGCTGTCGGCCGATCTCGGCGAACCGCCGCCGGAGGGGCGCGAACGGCTCTTCCAGACCATGCTCGAGGCCAACAACCTCTTCTCCGGCACCGCCGGCGCCACCCTCGCGCTCGACGCCGCCACCGGACGCGCCCGCCTCCAGGCGGTCGAGGCGCCGGACGCCATCGCCAACGACGTGGAGGGGCGGCTGGTGCCGTTCGTCGAAACCGCGCTCGTCTGGGCCCGCGCCATCGCCGATTTCCGTCCCGCCGCCGCAGCGGAAGCGGAGGCGGATGCCACCGCGGGGGCGGGGGAGGGGGAGGGGAATCTGGCCGGCGGCGGATTCGGCATGATGCCGGTGTAACCTCCGGCGCCGCTGCGTGTAGGCAATGCGAAAACACTAGGAGACCGACGATGCCCATCAACCTGAACAAACTCGATATTTCGCTCGACCAGTTCAACATGGCCGCCAAAGGCCAGTACAACATCGGCCAGCTCAAGCTCGGCGAGGACGGCGCCAGCGTCGTCCGCATCAACAACCACAAGTTCTTCACCAGCCTCAACCACAACCCGATCCGGCCCGAGGAATCGCTCGCGCTCAAGAACGCCTTCTGCAACGCCCTCCGGAAGGAGGGCCTCTCGGACGAAGCCGTCGCGGAAATCCGCAAGAAGCTCGGCCTCGGCGACACCATCCTCGACACCCTTTCGGCCGGCAACATCAAACCCCTTTCCGCGGCGGAAGTGCGCGAGATCATCGACGAATATGCCGGGCAGCTCAACAAGTCGCGCGCCCCGGACGCGAGGATCAAGACCAGCGACGACTTCTACCGGGGCGTCAGCAAGGAAACCCTCGACGACCGCAAGATCGTCCGCGACGCCCGCAACGCCGTGTCCGTCGCCGGGATGGAAACCAAGGTGGGCGGCGTCGTCAACCAGCTGGTGGACCTCCTGCTGACCGAAGAATCCGCCAGCAACTTCTCGCTCACATCCAAGGCCATCGCCCTCGAAATCCTCAAGGACCTGCGGCCCTCCTCCGCTCTGTCCAAGCCGGACAGCGCGATACCCCTGACCGTCGCCCCCATCACCCTCAAGCGCGACCGGGACGGGATGGTCATCGCCCGGTTCCAGATGGGGGACGGGAGCATCTTCTCGGTCGGCACCAAGATGAACAAGCAGCAGCTGGTCAGCCATCTGGAGAACATCCTGCAGGCGCCCGAAGGCGACACCGAGCCCGAAGAAACGCAGGAAGAACCCCAGGCGCCGGAAGCGCCCAAGGCCCCCCAGACATCCGCTCCGGCGCAGCCGAAGGCCCCCAGGAAGAAGGCCCTCGATCCGGAGCAGATGCAGCTGATCGACAAAATCAAGACCACCTTCGCCACCGTGAGAAACCCCGAGAAGATGGCCATGAATAAGGAGGCCATCCTCCTTCTCCTCCCCAAAAAGCACAAGCGGATCGAGTACACGCAGGAGGTTCTCGAGACCCACGCCCGCTCGCAACTGCGCACCCAGCTGACCGATTCCATCCTCAACAAGCTGGTCCCCATGCTGCGGGAAGCCAGGGGGATGGATCCGCGCAACACGGAACTCTCCCACCAGGTACGCGCCTTCATCTCCGGCGACGAGAGCATCGACCCGGACGAGCTGATCGGCAAAATCACCGACGCCCTCACCACGGAACCCGTCGATTTCAAGGCCCAGATCGTCCAGGGCGGCGACCAGGCAGAAGACGACTTCGACCAGCCTTTGAACATCAACGCCATCCTCGGCAACAACGACTGAGCCCCCCCTCTGTTCCCGGACCCGCTCCCCCGCATCCAACGTCCCGCGCAAAGTCCGCGCGATACCGGCAGGCGCCGGGGCACGGCGGGGAGATCATGTGCTGAGGTTGTCGGCGGACGGCGTGGAATGGATGGCGCGGGATGAGTTTTCGCGGGAGGCGCAGGAGTGGCGGGACGCCCGGAAGGCGGAGCGCGTGGAGACGCAGAGCCGAAGAGACTCGCTGACGCGGAAGCGGGACGCCCGGTGGCGGAGCGGCCTCCGGTAGCGGCACGGAAACGGCACGAAAAACGGGAGCCGCGCGGCTCCCGTTTTTGCTGCCCCCGTGGGGCGTTGATTCTGCCAGCGCCTCAGGCGCCGAGCTGCCAGCGGACGAAGCGGCGGACGGTGAATTCGTCGCCGGCGGCCTTGCCGGTCTCGGCGAGGACCTGCGCGACGGTCTTGTCCTGGTCCTTCACGAATGCCTGTTCCAGCAGGCAGACCTGGCTGTAGAATTTCTCCAGCTTGCCGGCGACGATCTTGTCGATGATGTTCGCGGGCTTGCCTTCGACCTGCTTGCGGTAGATGTCGCTTTCGGCGGCGATGGTCTCGGCGGGGACTTCTTCGCGCCGGATGCAGACGGGGGCGACGGCCGTGATGTGGAGGGTCAGGTCGGAGAGCATGGCCTTGACTTCGGGCTTGGCGACGCTGGCGGCGTCGTTGCAGCCGACTTCGACCATGACGCCGAGCTTGCCGCCCAAGTGCACGTAGGCGGCGATGGCGCCGGTGCCCTGCACGGTCCAGGTCATGTTGCGGCGGGCGACGATGTTCTCGCCGATCTCGGCGATCTTGGCGTCGACCTTGGCCTTGGCGGCGGCGGCGAGGCCGTCGTCGGCGACGCCCTCGGCGTCGGCGAGCATCTCGGCGACGAACGCCTTGAAGCCTTCGTTCTTGGCGACGAAGTCGGTCTCGCAGTTGATCTCGATCATGCGGCCGGAGGAGGCGTCGTCGGCCACGCAGGCGGCGATGATGCCCTGCTTGGCGGTGCGGGAGGCCTTTTTGGCGGCGATGGCCATGCCGGCTTCGCGGAGGATCTTGATGGCTTCGGCCTTGTCGCCGTCGGCCTGGACGAGCGCCTTCTTGCACTCCATCATGCCGACGCCGGTTTCTTCGCGCAGTTCCTTGACCATGGATGCGGTGATCGTGCTCATGTCAGTGTGTGTCCTTTCCGTTTGGGGGTGTGTCGGTGGGGCCGGATCATTCGGCCTTGGGGGCTTCCTTGGCGGCGGCGGCTTCGGCGTCGCGGGCGGCCTTGTCGGCGGCGGCCTTCTCGGCGGCGGCCTTGGCGTCGCGCTCGGCCTGTTCGGCGGCGGCCTTCTCGGCGCGGGCGGCGCGTTCCTTTTCGCGGGCTTCGCGCTCTTCCTTGGCCTTGGCGGCGGCGGCGGCCTCTTCGGCGGCGCGGCGGCGGGCTTCCTCGGCGGCGACCTTGGCGTACTCGGCCTCGGCCTGCTGGATGGTGATGCCGACGAGGTCGGCGATGAGCTTGATGCCGCGGATGGCGTCGTCGTTGGCGGGGATAGGGTAGTCGACGGGGGTCGGGTCGACGTTGGCGTCGACGAGGGCGACGACGGGGATGTTGAGGCGGTTGGCCTCGGCGACGGCGATGGCCTCGCAGTTGATATCGACGACGAAGAGGGCGCCGGGGTTGCCCTTCATGTCGGCGATGCCGCTGAGGTTGTACTTGAGCTTGTCCTGCTCGTGGCGGATCTTGGCGATTTCCTTCTTGGGGAGGGCGTTGATCGAGCCGTCCTTCTCCATCTGCTCGATTTCGCGCATGCGGGCGATGGACTTGCGGATGGTTTCGTTGTTGGTGAGGGTGCCGCCGAGCCAGCGGTTGACGACGTAGGGCTGCTTGTATTGTGCGGCGACGGCCTTGAGGGCGCCCTGGGCCTGCTTCTTGGTGCCCACGAAGAGGATCTGGCGGCCGCGGGCGACGGTGTCGAAGATGAACTGGCGGGCGGCCTGGAGTCCGTCGAGGGTCTGGAGGAGGTCGATGATGTAGATGCCGTTCTTCTGTCCGAAGAGGTACTTGCGCATCTTGGGGTTCCAGCGCTTGGTGCGGTGGCCGAAATGGAGGCCGGCTTCGAGCAGGTCCTGGATGGAGACGTCCTGGCGGACGTTGGGGGTCGTCATGGTGACCATGGTTGTTTCCTCTCTTTTTTGGGTTGTCCCCGTTTCATTTTTCTCGCGGGGAAATCCGCTTTTGCCCGCCGGCGGAGGAACCGCCGGAGGAACTTCGCTTCCGGTTCCGCACGCGCGGAACTCGGCGAGGGACTATACGCGCCCCGTTTCCCCATGCAAGCCTTTTTTCGTCGGGGACACGCCGGCAAAACCGGAATCCGGGTCAGTGGCTGCGGCTCCGGATAGCCATTGGGCGAAGCGGTCGCGGTGGACGGCGGGTTCCCCGGCGAGACCGCGCTCCCGGAGGAAGCGGGCGAATGCGCGCATGGTTGCATCAAGGCGGCTTGGAGAGGAGGAAATCGTGCAGTCGCCGAGGACCACCGACGGACAGGGAATCGGCTTCCGCTTCGCCAGCCGGCGGCGGGATTGGGCGGATTCCCTTGCATGGCGGGTATTGCGGCGGACGGTCAACAGCTCGGGAATGCCCAGTTTCGCGTCGACGTGCTTGCGCAGGCGGTCGAAGTTCCGGTGTTCGCGGAGGAGGAGGGAAAGTCGGCGGCGGGCGGCGGAACAGGGGGCCTGGAGGTTGGCGGGGAGGGGGCAGTCCGGGGCTTCGCCGGGGAGGAGCCATTCCAGGGGGAGGCGAGGATCGAGCTGGAGGAGCTGGCGGAGACGGAGGGCGAGGAGGCGGTAACGCATGAGAGTGGAGTAGCTGGCGGCGATGCGGTGGTCGGCGAGGTAGCCGCGCAGGCCGCGGCCACGGGACTGGATGCGTTTCGCCCCCGTCGGGGATTCGCGGTAATGGTTGTCGCTGTCGAGCGTCGGTTCGAGGTCGGCCAGACGCGAACCGAGGCGCAGGCGCACGCGGAGGGTGCGGGGCGAAACCGCGCAATCGGCCTTCAGTTCCCTCGCGGTCGGCGTGCCGCGGAGCGACGGACTATCCGGGTGCGGGGGGCGGAGGCGGCCGCGACGGCGGAGTTCGCCGAGGATTGCGGCGCCGGTCTCGGTGGCGAGGAAGCCGACGAACGCGGTCGCCGTCACGCCGAGGACGACGGGCATGAACGCGAGGCCGAGCGCGCCGTTGCCGCCGCGGAAGGGGGAATAGGCGGCGTCGAAGACGGATTGGGTGAGCTCGGAGGCGTCGCGGAGGATGTCTTTCATGGTGGTGAGGAGTATGGAAAAACGATGGATAATGTCAATATTTTCCTGTTCTCAAAAGATGTTCCGGGTGCCGGGACTCCTGGATGTGGAAGGCGGGTGGCGGCGGGTTTTCAGTGGGCGGTTTTCGGGCTTGCATGGGGACGGGGGAAAGCGTATGGTGCGCGCCGATTTGCTGCCGGCAAAATCCGGCGCATCTAACCTGAAGGAAAAACCATGAAGAAAGACATCCATCCCAAGTACGAGGAAGCCACGATCACCTGCGCGTGCGGGTACGTGCTCAAGACGCGCTCCACCGTCAAGAACATGAGCGTCAACACCTGCGCCGCCTGCCACCCCTACTTCACCGGCCAGGCCAAGTTCATCGACACCGAAGGCCGCGTCGACCGCTTCAAGAAGCGCTACGCCGCCGCCGCCGCCAAGGCCGCCGCGAAGAAGAAGTAGCCGCATCCCTCCGCGGGCCGGCGCTTTCCCCACGGGGGAGGCTCCGGCCCGTTTGCGTACACCGCCATGGAAATCGATCCCGCCTATTTCGCACAGGCCGCCCGCCGCGTCGAGGAACTCGAACGCGAGATGTCCGCCCCGGGCGCCGCGTCGAACCCCGCCGTCTTCAAGGAGCTCGTGCGCGAGCACCAGCGCCTCAGCGAGCTGGGCAAGGCCGCCGAGGAGTGGCGCCGCGTGAAGGCGATTCTCGCCGAGAACGCGGAGGTCCTCGCGGACGCCGCCGGGGACCCCGAACTCGCGGAAATCGCCCGTGCGGAGAAGGAGGAGCTGGAGGCGCGCGCGGCCGCCGCGGAGCGCCGCCTGCTGGAGCGGATGCTGCCGCCGGACCCGGACGACAGCCGCAACACGATCATGGAAATCCGCGCGGGCACGGGCGGCGAGGAGGCGGCGCTCTTCGCGGGCGACCTCTACCGCATGTACGTGCACTACGCCGACTCGAAGGGCTGGAAGACGGGCGTCATCGACGCCTCCCCCTCGGAGCTCGGCGGCTACAAGGAAATCGTCTTTTCGGTCGAGGGCACCGACGTCTACAAGACCCTTCGCTACGAATCCGGCGGCCACCGCGTCCAGCGCGTGCCCGAGACGGAGGCGCAGGGCCGCATCCACACCTCCGCCGCGACGGTCGCGGTGCTGCCGGCGGTCGAGGAAATCAGCGAGGTCGAAATCAAGCCGGAGGAGCTGCGGATCGACCTCTTCTGCGCGTCGGGCCCCGGCGGGCAGAAGGTCAACAAGACGGAGTCCGCCATCCGCATCACGCACCTCCCGACTGGCCTGGTGGTCGCCTGCCAGGACGAGCGCAGCCAGAACCGCAACCGCGAAAAGGCGATGCGCGTGCTCGCCTCCCGCCTGCTCGACCTGCGCCGCCAGCAGGACCACGACAAGCTCGCCAGCGAGCGCAAGTCGCAGATCGGCTCCGGCGACCGCAGCGAGCGCGTGCGGACGTACAATTTCCCGCAGAACCGCCTGACGGACCACCGCATCAACCTGACGCTCTACTCGCTGGACCAGGTGATGGAGGGGCATCTGGACGAGGTGATCGACGCGCTGCAGGCCAAGGACATCGAGATGCGGCTCGCTGCGCGCACGGCGCAGCAGGGGCAGGGCGAGCCGTGAAGCGTCGATTGCAATCGACTGCAATCGAGCGCAATCGAGTGCAATCGAAACCGAAAGCGAAGCCAAAGCCGAAGCCGCAACCGAAACCGGCATCGCGGGCGGGACGCCCGCGCCCCCAAAGGAAACCGTCCTGGTGGCCGGCGGCGCTGGCGACGGCGAAGGCGCGTCTCGTCGCGGCGGGCACGGAGGGGAGCGAGGCGGAGAGCCAGCTGCGCTGGCTGGCGGCCCACCTGCTGCGGTGCGGGCTGCTCGACGTGGACCTGCGCTGGGACGAGGCGGCGGGGGCGGGGCTGCCGGGCACGATCTCGTTTGGCGAGAGCTGGTCGGCGGGCGTGGCGCGGCTGGAGAGGGGGGAGCCGGTGCAGTATGTCATCGGCGAAACCGATTTCATGGGGATGCGCTTTTTCTGCGATGCGTGGGCGTTGATTCCGCGTCCCGAGACGGAACTCGTCGTGGAGGCCGCCGAAGCCTTCGCGCGCGAGGCCCTCGCGGCGCCGTACGGCACCTGGCCGCGGCCCCTCCCCGTGCTGGACGTCTGCACGGGGAGCGGTTGCATCGCGTGCTCGCTGGCGGCGCGGCTCGGGGACGCGGCCGCCGTCGCGGCGAGCGACATCTCCGCCGACGCGCTCGCGCTCGCCCGCAAGAACGCGACCGCCCTCGGCGTCGGGGTCGCGCTGCGCAAGGCGGATTTGTTCGAGGGCGTCGCGCCCGCGTCGGTGGCGCTCGTCACGGCAAACCCGCCCTACGTTACGAGCGCCGACTGCGACCGCCTTCCGCGCAACGTCCGCGACTGGGAGCCGCGCCTCGCGCTCGACGGCGGGGCGGGCGGGATGGACGTCATCTCGCGGCTTGTCGCGGGGGCGGCGGATGTGCTTTTATCGGGCGGACGGCTGGTCATGGAAATCGGCGAGGACCAGGGGCCGGCCGTACGGGAGTTGCTATGCCAGGAACGAACAACCATGCGGATGCTGGAGCTTCGGCGAGACTTCGCCGGACGGGATCGCGTAGTCGTGGCGGAGCGGTTGCCCCGCTGACCGGGCGCGGCGGCCGGCGCACGTCCATCGGCGGCGGCGGCGGCATGGCGCGCGGCGGCAACGCGGGCTACGCGTGGATCGTCGTGCTGATTGCCGTTGGTTTCGCCATCTGGCTCCAGAACCGCTGGATGAAAGAGCAGAAGCAGCGCGCCCTCGACGGCTCCCGCACCGTCTCCAACGGCTTCGCCGACAAGGCCGCCGACTGGATGCTCCGCAAGCGCGGCCTCGCCCCCGAGCAGGCGACGTCCAGTGGCAGCGCCGCGACCGCGTTCGACCGCGCCGACCGCCGCATCGACTGCGTCGCCTGCGGCGGGCTCGGCGCCGCCTACGGCGACGACGGAAAAGCCCGCCCCTGCGGCATCTGCCAAGGCGTCGGCTACCGCATGATCCGCCCCTTCGACGAACTCGACGTCCCCTGCTCCGCCTGCGGCGGCATGGGCCGCATCGAGACGGAAGACGGCTCCGCCGAAACCTGTCCCCGCTGCGACGGCCGCGGCTTCGTCCGCCCCGAGCCGTGACTCCTTGTCTCCACGCGGCCGGAAGCCCCACCTCCGGATGCACTGCCGCACAACTTCCGGAGGTGCGGCATCTTGCCGCGCCATCGCGGAAGAAGAGTTCAAGGATGGGCAATATCTTCGGAAATGCGTCATCTTGCCGCGAGATGAAGCGTGGCAACCACGCGCTGGAGCGGTTTAAGATTTTCTGTGGCTTCTCAGAAGCATTCCACCCACATGGTCGCGCGGAAGCGCG
>CACXEY010000121.1 GCA_902766695.1 uncultured bacterium | reverse complement strand
CTTTCCGACACTTATCGGAAGAACGACGCCTAATCTAACACAGGTTCAAGGAACAAGGGGCCGACCTCCGGGCGGCCCGCCATGGGCAATTCTTTCGCACGGCCCGTCCGGAGGTCGGCCCCTACCGGCCCCCGCACCCGGCAAAAGACGGGGGGGGCACCTGGCACCCCCTTTGCTCGTTGTATCCAAAGCCGCCCTTCCGTCCGGCCCCCCTCCCGGTCCGGCGGAATCCCTGCATTCCCTTTCATGTTGAATCGGGCGCCGTCGGGGGTATATTCGGCGGCATGGAAGAGAGGAAAGAACTGGATTTCACGGTGTTTCCGGCACACGCGCGGGCCGGGGCGCGGGAGGGGCTCCGCCGGGAGGCCTGCCGGGCGTCGGACGGCCCCGGCACTCTCTCCCCGAAGGGCCTGCCGACGGGCCGGCCGGGAAACGAATCGAAGGGAAGACCGGCATGAAGCGGCGATTCACATGTCCCCTGCGGGCGCTCGCGGCGGCGCTGGCCTTGGGCATCGGCACGGTCGTCCCCGTGCACGGAGAGGAGAACGCCATGTGGGTCCAATGCAAATACTGCGGGCACAAGGCCCGTGACGCGGGAAGTCTGACGGGCAGCGCCTGCCAGCGGCATCCGGACGGACCCGGAAAAGGCCGCCACGCCCTCTACGAGGGCGGCGGGAAAAGCGTGTACACGTGCAAGTGGTGCGGCAGGAGGGCATCGGACATCGCCTCCCTGACCTCCTCCAAGTGCCAGCGCCACCCCACCGGCCCCGCCGCCGGCCGCCACGAACCGGCGCTGTGACGGACGGGCGGGGGGGGCTCCAGTGCACGGTCCGGCATGAAGTTTCGCAGTAGGTGACGTCCGGCAGGGCCCGACCTCCGGGCGGGCCGTGCGAAAGGATGGCTTGCGACGGGCCGCCCGGAGGTCGGCCCCTGCCGGTCGGCCGCACCGTGCAAAAGACAAGGTTTTCTCCGGACAACCCCCATGTCATGATCCATGGCCGGCACGATCAACCGCTCGAAACGGAACGCGCCCCCGGCCCGGGAAGGGGGCAGGGGGCGCGATGGCCGGAATGCGGCGTTCCGCTCAGAAGCGGTAACCGACGGAAGCGCCGACCATGTGGGCGTCGCCGTCCTGGAGCTTGCCGCCCCAGACGCCGTCCGCGATGTGCCCGTGGACCGTGCGGTCCTCGATCATCACGTACGTGTACCCGACGTCCGCGAAGAACGTCCCGTTGTCCCAGCCCGCGCCGAAACTGAACAGGTGGCGGTTGTTGGCCGGGACCATGTAGTCGACCAGGTAGTCCGGGTCCGGCGTCTTGTCGTAGACGTAGCCGAAGCGCAGCGCCCAGTGGTCGGTCACCTTGTACTCGGTGCCCGCCTGCCAGCGGAACGTGTCGTGCCAGTTCTTCTTGCCCGTCGTCTCGGCGCGCTTGCCGAGGAGCGGCGGGTCGAAGTGGATCGTCAGCTCGTCGTAGCAGCTCCAGAACACGTAGTTCATGCCCAGGTTCAGCTTCCACTTCTCGGTCAGGCCGATCGACGTCCCCAGCCGGAAGACGGCCGGCGAGGGGAAGTCGCCGTACGCCGTCGCGTCCTGGAGGATGCGCCCGCCCATCGTCGCCTTGTAGTCGCCGTTGACGTCGTGGACGATTTCGCTCTCGTAGGCCGCGCCGAAAGCCAGCCGCTCGGTCGGCTTCCAGTACGCGCCCGCGTTGAAGCCCAGGCCGTAGTTGTCGCCCGTGATCTTGACCTTCGCGTCCGGATCGGCGAACGGCGTGCCCGTCGGCACCGCGCGCATGAGGGTGAAGTCGAAGTACTCGACCCGCAGCCCCAGGCCGAGGGAGAACGTGTCGGTGACCTTGAACGCCACCGAGGGATTGACATCCATGCTGGTGATCTTCGCCTTGAGATTGGAGTAGCGGCCGGGCCAGGTCTCGGGGAACTCGGAGCCGAGGCCGATGCGCGTGAACAGGCCGATGCCCGCCCACCAGCGGTCGTTGATCTGCTGGCTCGCGTACACCGTCGGCAGCGTCCACCATTCGCTGTTGCCGTGGGTGTGGAACTTGCCCTGCGGGGTGTCGGTGGTGACGGTCTGGCGGGGCTTGATGAACGTCGCGCCGACTTCCACCTGCGTCCCGGGCAGCTCGGTGAGGCCCGCGACGTTGTTGTACATGACCGACGGCGAGACCGGGTCCGCCGTCACTTCCGTGCCCATCGCGTTGCCGCGGGCACTGCCTTCGTTGATGCCGTAACCGGCGGCGAAGGCCATTCCGTTGCCGAACGCGACGGCCAGGACGGCCGCCAGCGCCAAGCGAGTGTTCTTGTTCATTTCCTTTTTGCTTTCCCGTGGGTCCGGCGCGCGCCCGCCCGCAAGGGTTACCACGTCTGCGCCATTGCCACGTTGGCCGCAAACCATAAGGTAAAACGTTTCACGCGGCAAGCCTTTTTTCGGCGGGGGCCCTCCGCGCGACGCGACCGGCCGAACAAAACAGTTGGCAAACGGCACCATCGCCCTATACTGGTCCGAATAATGTCCAAACGGTCTCCAGAACGCCTCGAAGCCTACTTCCTGGCCGTCATCGCCAATCGCATGCACGGCTGGGGCCCCAACGTGCTGCGCTGGCTGCTCTCCGGCCTCTCGCGCCTCTACAGCGGCATCATCAACCTGCGCCTCGCGATGTTCGAGCACCGCATCATCCGCTCCGAGGAACTCGGCTGCCAGGTCATCAGCATCGGCAACCTCACCGTCGGCGGCACCGGCAAGACGCCGGTGGTGGAAGTCTTCGCCCGCGCCCTCCAGAAGAACGGCCGCCGCGTCGCCATCCTCTCCCGCGGCTACAAGAAGGCCGAGCTGCCGCTCTCCGAAAAGCTCTGGAACCTCGTCACCTTCAACACCCCCAAGCAGCAGCCCCCGCGCATCGTCTCCGACGGACGCCGCCTGCTGCTCGACTCCGCGATGGGCGGCGACGAGCCCTACATGCTCGCCTCCAACCTCCCCGACGTCTGCGTGCTGGTGGACAAGGACCGCGTCAAATCCGGCCGCTACGCCATCCAGAAGCTCGGCTGCGACACGCTCATCCTCGACGACGGCTTCCAGTACCTCCGCCTCAAGCACCGCGTGGACATCGTGCTCGTGGACCGCACGAACCCCTTCGACAACGGCCGCGTGCTGCCCCGCGGGCTGCTGCGCGAATCGGTCCGCCACCTCTCCCGCGCGTCGTTCATCTTCATCACCAAGTCCGCCGGCGACGGCTCGCCCGAGCTGCGCGCGCGCATCCGCGAACTCAACCCCACGGCGGAAATCGCCGAATGCCGCCACACGCCGCGCCACTTCACCAACGTCTACACCGGCGAGCGCGAGGACCTCGATTTCCTGCGCGGCAAGAAGGTCGCCGCCATCTCCGGCATCGCCGCCCCGCGCGGCTTCGAGGAGTCGCTGGAGCGGATGGGCGGTGAACTCGTCTACCGCAAGCGCTTCGGCGACCACCACCGCTACACGCAGCAGGAAATCCTCGACATGATCAACGACAGCCGCGACCGCGGCGCCGAGGTCATCCTCACCACCGAGAAGGACGCCGTCCGCTTCCCCAAGATCGACCGCCGCGACATCCCCGTCTATTTCCTCCGCATCGCCATCGACCTGCTCAGCGGCGCGGAAGACTTCCAACAACTCATCGAGCGCATCTGCTTCAAGTAGCCGGGGCCGGCGGACGGGGGCCGGGCACGACCGATGGGATTCCGGTGCCGCAGCGAAACGCTTTGCGCGGATGCAATGGTAGGGCGGGCAGTCCCTGCCCGCCGGAGTCCGTTATCCCGGAGGACCGCGCTGGAAATGCGCGGACGCATGTTTTCCCGTGTTCCGTCCGCCGGTGCTTTCCGTCCGCATGGTCGCATGGGAACCTCCTCCGCACGCAAGGGTTGCCCCGCGCCGCGGACTGTGCCAAAATGGCACAACCATGAAAGAAGCCTTCTGGAACAAATTGGCGGACCGGCTCGACAAGCTGGACCCCGACAGCGTGCAGGCGCAGTTCGTGCGGCTGTCGGCGGAGCGCGGTCTGATGGAGACGATTTTCCACGCGCTGCGCGAAGGGATCCTGGTGCTGAACGCGGACGGGCGCGTGCTCTTCGCGAACCGCGCGGTCTGCCGGATGCTCGGCCTCGACGAGAAGAAAACCGCCGGGCGCCTGCTTTCCAAGCTCGTGCGCAATCTCGACGGCCAGGAGTTCGTCCGCGCGGGCCGCGCCGGCGACTGGACCCTCGCCAGCCGCGAAATCGAAATCTCCTACCCCGAACACCGCTTCCTGTCGGTCTACCTCGCCCCCCTCTCCGAGGCCTCCGCCGACGGCGTGGTGATGATCCTCCGCGACACGACGCGCGAGCGCGACCACGCGGCGGAGATGGTCGAGTCGGAGCGGCTGAACGCGGTGCTCATGCTGGCCGCCGGCGTCGCGCACGAAATCGGCAATCCGCTCAACGCGCTCTCCATCCACATGCAGCTGATGGACCGCAAACTCCGCAAGCTCCCGCCGGACGAGGCGGCCCCGCTCAAGCAGCTGGTGGACGTGGCGCGCGGGGAAATCGACCGTCTGGACCGCATCCTCTCGCAGTTCATCAAGGCCGTGCGCCCGACCCTCCCGCAGTTCGCGCGCGAGTCGCTCCCGGCGCTGGCGCGCGAAACGCTGGAGTCGCTGTCGGCGGAAATCCACGACCGCAACATCCGCCTGGAGTTCGAGGAACCGGAAGACCTGCCGACGGCGTGGGTGGACGCAGGGCAGGTGCGGCAGGCGTTCTTCAACGTCATGCACAACGCAATCCAGGCGATGGGCGACGGCGGCGTGCTGCGCGTGTCGTTCGCGTCCGCGGACCGGCTCGTCGGCATCGCCGTCGAGGATACGGGGCCCGGCATCTCGGCGAACCGGATGGGCGACCTTTTCGAACCCTTCCAGACCACGAAGGCCAACGGCAACGGCATGGGCCTGATGATCGTCCAGCGCATCCTGCGCGACCACGGCGGGACCATCATGGTCGACACGCAGCCCGGCGGCACGCGCATCCAGCTGAACTTCCAGCGCGACGACCAGCGCGTGCGGCTGCTCGCCCCGCCCGCCGCCCCGGAGGACGCGCCGTGACCGCCGACCGCAAGGCCAAGCCGACGGTCCTGGTCGTCGACGACGAAAAGAACATCCGCGACGGCCTCCTCCAGGCGCTGGAAGACGACTATTACGTCGGCCTCGCCGAGAACGGCCAGCGCGCCCTCCAGTGGCTCGAAGCGCACCGCGCCGACGCCGTCCTCACCGACCTGCGCATGCCCGGCATGGACGGCATGGAACTGCTCCCGCGCCTGCTCGCGCTCGATTCCCCGCCCGTCGTGATCATGCTCACCGCCTACGGCAACATCGAAACCGCGGTCGAGGCGATGCGCCGCGGCGCGTACGACTTCCTCACCAAGCCCGTCAACCTCGACCGCCTCGACATGGTCCTGCGCCGCGCCCTCCGCGAACGCCAGCGCGAGAGCGAGAACACGCGTCTCAGGGCGCAGCTCGACCGCAAGTACGGCTTCGAAACCATCCTCGGCAACTCCCCCGCGATGCAGGATGTCTTCGACGTCATCCGCCAGGCCGCCCCCACGCGCGCGACGGTCCTCATCCAGGGCGAAAGCGGCACCGGCAAGGAACTCGTCGCGCGCGCCCTCCACCAGAACAGCCCGCGCCGCGACGGCCCGTTCGTGGCCGTCCACTGCGCCGCCCTCGCGCCGACGCTCCTCGAAAGCGAACTCTTCGGCCACGAGAAGGGCGCCTTCACCGGCGCCACCGAACGCCACGCCGGACGCTTCGAGAAAGCCGACGGCGGAACCCTCTTCCTCGACGAAGTCGGCGAAATCGATCCCGCGGTGCAGGTCAAGATCCTGCGCGTCCTGCAGGAGCGCCAGTTCGAGCGCGTCGGCGGGACCGACACCCTGACCGTCGACGTCCGCGTCGTGGCCGCGACCAACCGCGACCTCGCCGCGATGGTCGCCGCCGGCACCTTCCGCGAGGACCTGTATTACCGCCTCAACGTCATCAACGTCACCCTTCCGCCCCTCCGCGAGCGCGGCGAAGGCGACATCGCGCTCCTCGCCCGCCACTACCTCGACGAACTCGCCCGCGAGCACGGCCGTCCGCCCTCCACCCTCACCCCTGCCGCCATGGACGCCCTGGCCGCCTACCCCTGGCCCGGCAACGTCCGCGAACTCCGCAACGTCATGGAGCGCCTCGTCGTCCTCGGTCCCGGCGGTTCCATCGACGCCGACAGCCTTCCCCGCGCCATGCGCGCCGCGCCCGTCGTCGCTCCTGTCGCCGCCGTCCCCAACGTATCCCCCGTTCCCGCTCCCCCGTCCCCTCCTCCCCCCCCCGAAGACCTCCGCGCCGCCGAACGCCGCCACATCGAAGACGCCCTCCGCCGCTGCAACGGCAACCGCACCCACGCCGCCGCCGCCCTGGGCATCTCCCGCCGCACCCTCCACCGCAAACTCAACGAGTACGGCCTCCGCAACCCTCCCGCCCCCGGATCGCCCTGATTGTGACAACCCTTCCGCCAAACTCCCCCGATTCCCTTTTTCCCTCCATGCCCTTTCTGTCCTTTTGTGCTTCGTTCCCTTCCCCCCTCTGCGCCTCTGCCTCTCCGCGCCTCCGCGTGATTGAAAAGGATTCCCGCCCATGAACGACGTCTTCGAACCCGCCACCCGCCGCTTCGCCCGCCTCGTCGATTCCGGGGCCGGACGCCGCGCCATCCACTGGCTCATCTTCCTCCTCTTCGCCGCGACGATGGCCCTCCTCCACGCCCGCGGCACCTTCCAGGGACTCAAATCCCCCCGCGCCATGGAAGAAGCCCAGCTCGCCCGCGCCCTGGCCAACGGCGAAGGCCTGACCACCCGCTGCATCCGCCCCCTCACCCTCTGGAAACTCTCCGAGGCCGCCCCCGACGCCCCCCTCCGCCCCGACGCCCACCCCGACCTCCTCCATCCCCCCGTCTGGCCGACCGTCCTCGCCGGCATCCTCCGCGCGACCGGACACCTCGCGCCGCATACCGCCAACGGCCTCGTCGATCCCGGCGACTATTGGCCCATCGCGGGCTCGCATCTTTTCGCCGTCCTGTCCGTCCTGTGGGTGTGGCTGATCGCGCGCCGCCTCTTCGACGCCCGTACCGGGACCCTCTCCGCCGTCTCCTACCTCCTCTGCGACATGGTCTGGCGCCGTAGCGCCGCCGCCGACGACTACTCCTGCACCCTCTTCTTCCTGCTCGGCGCCGTCCACTTCGCCCTCTGCGCCGCCGCTCCCCGCCGCTGCGGCGCCCCCTGGCCCGACGACATCCCGGTCCCCCTCCACCGATGGCTCCCGCCGCTGGCTTGCTCCTCCCTCTTCGCCGCGCTCGCCTTCCTCTCCCGCTACGAAACCGCCGCCGTCGAGCCCGCCCTCCTGCTGGTCATCGGATGCGCCCGCCAGCGTGCCCGTCCCGTCGCGAAGGCCGCCTTGCACCTCCTCCTCGCCGTCCTGTTCATCCTCCCGTGGATTCTCCGCAACCTCGAAACCTGCGGCTCCCCCTTCGGCCTCGCGCCCCTCGCCGCCCTCGCCGGAACCTACCTCTTCCCCGGCGACACCCTTCCGCGCGCCCTCGATCCCGCGCTTCCCGACGCCGCGACCGCCTTCTACGCCATTCAGCTCAAGCTCCTCACCAACCTCCGCGCCTTCGCCGCCGGCGCCGCCGGATGGGCCGCCGCGGGTCCCGTCCTCGCCCTCGCCCTCGCCGCCTGCTTCCACCCCTTCCGCCGCTACACCTCCCGCATCCTCCGCTGGGGCATCCTCCTCGCCGCCGCCGTCGCCGCCGTCGCCGCCGCCGTCTTCGGTCCCGCCGCGGCATCCCCCGGCGCCGACTCCGCCGCCGCGACCGCCGCCGCCCTCTTCGTCCCCCTCGCGCTCCCCTACGGCTGGGCCTTCTTCCTGATCCTCCTCGACCGCCTCCGCACGCCTTCCCGCTTCGTTGTCGGTGCCGCCACCGCGGCCCTCCTGCTCGTTTCCGCGTGGCCCTTCATCCTCTCCGTCGTCCCGCCGCGCACCGGCCTCCCCTATCCCCCGTACTACCACGCCTACATCACCTGGACCTGCGACCGGCTGAACCCCGGCGAACCCCTGTCCACCGACATCCCGTGGGCGACCGCCTGGTACGGCAACACCCCGTCCCTCCTCCTCCCGAAAACCACCGACGACTTCGCTCTCCTCGACCGCACCCGCTTCCGCATTCCCCTCGTCTACCTCACGACCGAAACCCGCGACCGCCCCTGGCACTCCTCCCTGTCGGCCCCCGAAGCCCCCGACCGCAGCTGGTACCGCCTGATGTCCGACGGCCGCATCCCCACCGACTGCCCCCTCCAGCACGCCCGCTTCATCGGCGGCACCGACCAGCTCCTCCTCTCCTCCCGCCCCCTCGACTGAGCCGCGCCCGCGTCCTCAGGGCACCGCGCGCGCCGCCGCGTCGATGGCGTGCAACGCGTGGTAGACGGCAATGCCGACGGCCGTGGAGAGATTCAGCGACCGGACGTGCTCCGTCAGGATGGGAATCCCCAGCACCGACTCCCGCCAGGCGTCGAGAATCGCATCCGGGAGCCCCTGCGTCTCGCATCCGAACACGAGCGTGTCCCCTTCGCGGTAGTCGGCCCGGTCGTACCGGCGTCCGCTGGCGGTGCTGTAGAGGTGCATCCGGCCCGGCGCCGGCGCGATGGCCGCCAGACACGCCTCCCAGTCCGGGTGGACCTCGACGCGGATCGCGTCCCAGTAGTCGAGCCCCGCGCGGCGCAGTTTCGCGTCGTCCAGACGGAACCCCAGCGGCTCGACCAGGTGCAACCGGCTGCCGGTCGCCGCGCAGAGGCGCGCGACGTTGCCCGTGTTCGGCGGGATTTCCGGATGGACCAGCACGACGTTCAGCGGCGTGCGCGGCCAGCGGAAGTCGTATTCGGCGATGCGGTGGTGCGGATGTTTCACGGCGCCCGGCCTCCCCTGCCCCGTCAGCCGCCGCCGCCGGGCGCCGCCACGTGGATGGGCAGCTCCAGCAGGCGCTGCGGGCGCGCGAAGGCGTCCTGGAGCGTGTCGCCGGCGAACAGGTGCAGGGTGTAGCCGTGGTAGATGCTCGTGTGGGGCATCCGCTCCTGCGTGCCCTCCCGGCGGAGCGCCGGCACGATGTACGTCGCCTCGAACGGGATCGCCCCGGACGAATTCGCGGCGGACGCCGCCGGCATCAGCGGCGATGGCGACACCAGCGCGCGCGTCGGCACGATCCGCCCGCCCGGCTCCTGGTCGTAGAACGTCACGTACAGCCGCAGCGGCGCGTCCGGGACCGGCCCGTTCTCCCCGCTTTCCAGCTTCCCGCGCAGGATGCGCATCTCCGCGATCTCCGAGTCCGCCGGCATCTTCTGCATCGTCGGGTCCTCGATGCGGACCTGCCGCGGCAGCGTGTCGGGATCCACCCCCGCGTGGCCGCTGACCTCGCGCTGCATCCGGAGCCGTTGCTGGAGGCGCCGCCCCGCCTGCATGATCTCCGCCCGCTCCGGGGCGTCCTTGCCGACCAGCCCCAGCAGCTGGTGCCAGCGGCGGAAGGCCGCCTCCAGGTCGCCGCGCGCCTCCAGAAGGCGGGCGTGGTACATGTGCGCGGGCAGGTTGCCGGGCGCCATCTGGTGGATCTGGTTGAGCAGCATGAACGCGCGCGGATAGTCCGAGAACTGGGCCGCCGCCTTCGCCTCGGTCAGCAGGCTTTCGATGTTTTCCTTGATCGGATCGAACACCGCCACCTCCGGCAGTCCTTCCGCCATGTCCCCCAGCTCCGCCGGAGTGAAGTCCGCTCCCTCCAGCGCCTCCCGCAGCGCTTCCGGCAGGTCCGTCGGCAGCACGGACGCCGCCGTGGGCGG
>CACXEY010000120.1 GCA_902766695.1 uncultured bacterium | reverse complement strand
GGGTAGGGCGGCGAGTCCCTTCGCCGCCGAGTGGATGGCACGAAGACGCTTGCAGAAGGGATGCGCGGACGCTTCCGTCCCCTTGTTCCTTCATCCCCTCCTGGGGTTGCATCCGCACCCTTCCACGGGAATCCCGTGCGCTCGGCGGGCAGGGGACTGCCCGCCCTACCGATTCAAGGGAAACACTTTTGCATCCCGCGCGCTCTCCTTTCACCGTCCGGCAACGAAAAAGGCCGGCCCCGGAAAGGGGCCGGCCTGTGGGAACCCGGGAGGGTTACTGGAGGCGGATGTAGTTCTGGGCGCCCATCGGGACCGTGGCCGTGGTGCCGCTGACGGTCGCGCCTTCGACCGGCGTCCACTCCTGCGGCGAGGCCAGGGAGGCCGTGCCGAGCACCGCGGGGGTGCCTTCGCCCGCGAACGTCAGGACGAGGTTGTCACCGGTCTTCGCCAGACCCGTGATCTGGAACCCGCCCGGCTGCGGGCCGGGGCCGGCGGTGACGGTGATTTCGATGGAGTCGGAAATTTCCTCGTCCTGTTCGCCCGCGACGAAGTCGAACTTGTAGACACCGGCGACATCTGGAACGAAACTCACGTCCGGGAAGTCGTAGGTGATGTCATTGTCCGACAGGCTGCTTCCTTCGGCTCCGGTGAAGCCGTTACCGTACACGGTGTTGTCCCTCAGGTTGACCGCCGTGACGGTGAAGTTCACGGGCTGGCCGACCACGCCGCTGTCGTCGCCGCCGAACACGATGGCGGGTTCGCCGGGCTGCGGGCCGGGTTCGGTGACCGTCAGCACGACTTCCTTGGTCGCGATGTCCAGCTCGCCGCTGCGGGCGACGACCTTGATGGTCACCCCGTCGGTCGCCTCGGTGGGCGTCCACGTGTACAGACCGTCACGGCCTTCCGGGACGATGGTGCCGCCCTCGCGGGACGCCACCTCCCACTGGAAGTCGCCGTCGTAGTTCAACAGCCCGAAGATGATCTCGAACGTACCGCCGAGAGCGATGGTCGTCTCGCCGCTGTACACGATCTTCGGGGAAGGCGCGCCGGTCCAGAGCTGGATCTCGTCGATGTCCATGCGGCGGGTGTTGCCCGCAACCGTGTTCGCGGCATCGAAGCGGATGAACAGGGTGTTGTCCGGCAGGTCGCTGCTTTCGAAGGTCTGCAGTCCGCTGGTCGCGGTTGCGGTCAGGTCGGCCAGGAGCGTCCACTCCTCGCCGTCTTCCGACGTGCTCACGGTGAACGAGTCGCACTTGTCGCTCGTCCCGTAGATGCCGTACTGGAAGCTGATGGCGGTGATGGCTTCGGAGAAGGCCGCGCTGTTGTACGCGAACGCGTTGGTCTCGCCGATCGGGGCCAGGCGCATCGCTGCGGCACCGACCTTCTTGTCGCCATCGGCATTGCCGCGGGCCACACGCTGGAGCGTGAAGGGCACGGTCGCAACTTCAGCCGCCGTCGAGCCGGTGTTCGCGACATCGGCCGCCGTGGCGGAATAGCCCGTCGGGAGGTCGTTGGACTCGAACTGGAAGTAGTACGGAGGCACTTCGAACTCCTCGAACGTCGCGGAAACCGTGACGGGCTCGGCCGGCATCTCGAACGAGGTGCCTTCGATCGGGCTGCCGTTGACCGTGATGGCGACCAGGCGCATGCCATCATCGGCCGTCGCGGTGACCGTGACGGTTTCGCCGGCTTCCGCTTCCGGCTTGTCCACGGCAATCGTGCCGCCGGCGGCCTGCTCGACCGTGACCGCGTACTTCTGCGCGGGTTCGCTGACCGTGATGGTCACGGACTTCTCGGCAATCTCGTCGCCGGCCGTCGCCGTCGCCTTGATCGTGAATTCGCCGGCGACCGCGGTCTTGACCGTGTAGACGGCCCCGTCGGCGCTGCCGCCGTCGTTGCCTTCCCACGCCCATTCCACGTCGGCGCTGAAGTTCTTCGCCGTCGCGGTGATCGTCACGGGCTCGTTGACTTCGACTTCCGTCGCGCTCGCGCTCAGGCTCACGCTCGGGACCGCCGGGCCGCTGGATCCCTTGTAGAGGGCGAGGGCCACGCCGGTCAGGCTGCCGGAGGTGTTGGGGGCGTAGCAGGCGAAGCGTTCCTGGCCGCTGCTGGTGTTGTAGCGGAGGTTGCGGGTGCTGTCCGCCACGTTCACGATCGCGAACAGGCCGCCCTCGGCGACGCTGATCGTCCAGGAGCTCTTCTCGCTCGGTTCGGCTTCGTACCCGGCGGAGTTCTTGCCGCTGGCCACATAACCGACGTACCCGGCGGTTTCGGCCGCGTTGTAGATCGTCCAGCCGTTGTCGCCCTGGGCCAGCGTCCAGATGATGGAGTCTTCCGCATCGGTGACCACATCGTCCTCGATTTCCACCGCCGTGTCCCGGCGGGGGATGTACTTGGTGCTGGTGCCGGCGATCTCGGCCAGCATCGCATATTCAGACTCCCCGGCCTTGGCGCCGGTGATGACGTATTCGCCCTCGGTCAGTTCGTCGAGGCTCGTGATCTTCGTGAACCCGGCGACCACCGGCTTGACGATGAACTCGGCGGAAACCAGCACGTCGTGCGCGGGCATGTTGAAGCTGTTGCCTTCGATGGCTTCGCCGTCCACCAGGAAGGTTCCGAGCTTGTAGCCCGCGTCGGGAGAGGAGGTCAGGGTGACGAGTTCGCCTTCCTCGGCCTGTTCCTTGTCGGCCGTGACGCCGCCGTTGAGGATGCCGATGGCCACGTTCACCGCGTACTTCACCGCGGGGGCGACGACGGTGTAGATGACGTGGGCGTCGGCCTTGGCGCCGGCAGCGTCGGTGGCTTCGCAAATGACCTTGTGGGGGCCGAGTTCGGCCGTGGCCAGGGCCAGCACTTCGCCAGCCGTGTCAACGGGCGTGCCGTCAATCCACCAGGCATAGCCCACGACGCCTTCCGCCGCATGCTTCGGAATGGCCGTGACGAAGGCTTCCGCGTTCTGCTCGACTTCGAAGTCCTTGGCCGGGTCGAGGGTGACGGAGAACACCGCCGGGCCGCCGGAGGTGATGTACACGTCGTAGATGCCGACGTTGCCCGCGCCCTTCGTCTCGTAGAAGAAGCGGACGAACTGGGAAGTGGCCGACAGCTCCAGGGAGACATCGGTCTTGGTGCCGGTGAGGCCTTCATCCGTCACGTAGGTGCCGATGGTCGTCCAAGCATCCTCTTCGCCCGTGGCCGACTCCTGCACCAGGAAGGTGGAGGGCTTCTCGGAACTCAGGCTGTTGCCCTTGATTCCGAAGGAGAGAGTGCCGGGGGTGCCGGTGAACTTGACCTGCATCCAATCGCCTGTGGTGTCGAACTTGGCGGAGCCGTCGGCGTAGTCGGTGCCGAGTCCCTTGTGCGAAAGGCCGTTCGCCTTCGGTTTCTGCCACGGCCCGCTGCAGGGCGTGTCTTCGGCGACGAAGGGCAGTTCCGCGTAGTCCTTGACCTCGGCGAAGGTCGCGCCGACTTCCACCGCTTCGGCGGGCATCGGGAAGGTCGTGGCGGTGATGGCGATGCCGTTGACGGTGATGGCTTCCAGGGCGAAGCCTTCCGCGGGCGTGGCGGTCACAGTGACGGTCTCGCCCTCGGCCGCTTCGGTCTTGTCCACCGTGATTTCGCCGTTCTCGATGCCGGCGGCAATCGTGACCGGGTACAGCACCGCGGGGGCGACGACGGAGAAGTAGATCTGCTTGTTGGCCTTGTTGGATTCGGCGTCGGTGACTTCGACCTGGACGGTGTAGTCGCCTTCGGCGAGCGTGGCCGGGATGGCGAGGGTTGCGCCGGTGCCGTTCAGGTCGGGGGTGTCGCTCGTCCACGCGTAGGTGTACGGCTCGACGCCGTTCTTCGCGGTCGCCGTGATGCTGTCGGGCGTGCCGAGGTCGACGGTGAAGCCGTTGGCCTTGTCGAGGGTGACGCCCAGACCGGGTTCGCCGGCTTCGAACTGGACCGTGTAGGACTGGCAGTACAGCGAGTTCACCGATGCCGCAATCGTGATGGTCACGTCGCCGGTAACCGCCGTGGGGGTCACCTCGGGCGTCACATCCACGTATTCCTGGGTATACGCATCGCTCCAGCCCACATTGAACGCCGAATCTTCGATGCTGGCAATCACTGCATCCTGGCATGTCACGCTCAGGCTGCCGGCGCCGGCGGACTTGTTCGACTTCATGCTCAGGGTCAGTCCCGTGATGGTCATGCCCTCGTACCCCTTCAGCGTCAGCGTCATGCTGTTGTCTTTCGTAGCCTGACCGGCGGTGCCGTAGGTCTGGCTGTATTCCGCCGTGCTTTCCGGAGGAACGTCGCCCGAGGCTTCCACTTTCGACTTGCCCGTGACCGTGTAGGTCGCACTGCCGCCGGTGATGACCGGGATGGCCTCGACGGTGAAGCCGATGAGGGCGTTGATGACGTCACCTTCGCCGTTGTCATCGGTGACTTGGCAGAGAACGGTGTAGTCGCCTTCGGCCAAGGTGGCCGGGATTTCGAGGGTGTCGGTCGTGCCGCCGTTCAGCTCCGGCGTGTCGCTTTCCCAAGCGAAGGTGTAAGGCTCGATGCCGTACTGGGGAATCGCCGTGACGCTGCTGGCCTGGCCCTGCGCGACCTTGAACCAGTTCTCCTTGTCGAACTTCACGGAGAAGACCGGATCGCCGGCCGTGTACTCGACCGTGTAGGACTGGCAGTACAGGGAGTTTTCCGTCGCGGAGATGAGGATGACCACGTCCCCGTCAACGGACGTCGCCGTCACGGCGGGAACGATGTCCACGTATTCCGTGCTCCACGCGCCGTTCCAGTTCTCGCTGTTGAACTTCGAATTCTCGATGCCGGCGATGATGGCGTCGCCGCACGTCACGGACAGGCTGCCCGCGCCCTTGGAGGCGTTGGACTTCATGCTCAGCTTCAGGCCCGTGATGGTCGTGCCTTCGTACCCCTTCAGCGTCAGCTTGAGGGTGTTGTTGGCAGTGGCCTGGCCCATGTTGTTCGCCGTCTGCTCGTAAACCGCGGTGGCGCCATCCGGGGCCGTTCCGGAAAGGGTGACTTCTGTTTTGCTCGCGACGGTGTATGTCGCGGTTTCCGCCCACGACGTCGCGCCTATGCACGCGAGCGCCAACAAACCAACCAACCATTTTCTCATGATCCGATCCCTTTCCGTTTTGGTTGCGGCGTACCGGCTTGGGGTGTACGGCCCTGGGCCGGAGCCTTCTTTTTCTTTGTATGGCAGGAAACCACACGGCCGGGGGGGAAGGGAATCCGAAAACGGGGATTCCGGTCAAACGTTTTTCCTGTCCGGGAGGGTTCCGGGCCGCTCCGGGAACCGGATGGCGGTTCCGGGACACCCCCTGGCGGGAGGGGCTCGTTCATGGGCGAGGGGTTTGACGGGAAACAGTGGAAAACGTCAATGTTTTCCGTATTTCCAAATGCGAAAGCGGCAAGGGGGCCGGAGTCGGGGGAAAGGCGGGGTCAGAAGCCGAGGGTGAGTTCCCAGCGGAGGAAGAAGGCGAGGTCGTCGGCGTCGTCGGCGTAGTAGTCGCCGGGGAGGAGGGCCTCGGCGAAGAGGTGGCCGTAGAGGCGCGGGGACTCGCCCGGGGTCCGCCAGAGCGGGAAGTCCCAGCGGGCGGTACCGAGCCAGCCGCGGTCGTGGCCGCCGCCCGCGCCGTCGGCTTCGGGGGCGTAGAGGGGGCCGACCGTGGCGCGGACGAGATGGCCGGGGCGCGGCGCGAGGCCGGCTTCGGCCCAGAAGTAGGCGAGGTTCTGCCAGAGGCCGGCGCCGTCGGCGTCGTAGGCGTAGATCATCAGCTCGGATATCCACGGATAGCGGGCCCAGAGCGGGTTCCAGCCTTCGTTTTCGCCGGTGTCGGGGTCGTCGGCGGAGAGGTAGAGGCCGTTGAGGGCGGCGCGGGGGCGTCCGGGGGCGTCCTGCCACTGGGCGTAGATGGCGGCGGCGGCCATCATGGCGCGGCGGTCGGCGTCGCTGGTGGGGCTCCACTGGCCGGCGACTTCGGCCTCGGCGCCGAGGGGGCCGGCGAGCGGGGTTTCGAGGCGGCCGCCGACGGTGTGGATGTCTTCGTTGGGACGGTGGGCGCCGTCGGCGAGGAAGGACCCGGAATCGTGCTTCCAGAGGTAGTAGGCGGTCGCGCGGAGGCGTTCGGTGAAGGCGTGGCGGAGGAGGGCGCCGGCGCCGGATTCGTCCATTCCGGTGTCGTTGGGGGGGTAGCCGTTGAGGTCGCGGTCGATGTCGCCGATGGCGAGCGGGTCGACGGCGTTGTCGTAGGCGCCGAAGAGCGTCAGGCGGGTGCGGTCGGCTTCGTCGCGCGCGACCAGGGTCACCGCGTCCATGTACGACGAGCGCGAGCCGTCCTTGGCGGTGCCCTCGCCGAAGAGCCGGTACTCGCCGACGGGCAGGAAGTCCTGGCGGCCGACGACCGCCTTGAGCGTGCCGTCCTCCGTGCGCATCTGGACGTTCAGCGCGTCCGGCACCAGCTCGTCCGGCCAGCGCCAGGAGTGGGAGTGCGACGGTTCGAGGTAGTGGCGGAACTCGTGGAGCAGGCGGGCGTTGAAGGTCAGCCAGTCGCACGGGGCGTACGCGGCCCACACGCGCGTGCGGAACCGGAAGTAGTCGTTCTCGCCGCCGCGCGACTCGGCGCCCGTCTTG
>CACXEY010000119.1 GCA_902766695.1 uncultured bacterium | reverse complement strand
GGGTAGGGCGGGCAGTCCCTGCCCGCCGGAGTCCGTCATGCCAAAGGCCGTGGCCGGAAATGTGCGGACGCATTTTTCCCCGGATTCCGGCCGACTTGCATCCGCTCCTCCAATGACATCCACTTGCACGTTCCGGTTTCCGGCGGCGAGGGGACTCGACGCCCTGCCACGGCTTTGCACGAACGAAACCACAAGTTCTCTGCCTGAAATTTTCCAATGATTGGAAAAAAGTTTTCCAATGGTTGGAAAACTCGGGCCGTTTTTTCCAATGATTGGAAAAAAAGTTTCCAATGGTTGGAAAATTTTGCCTGATTTTTCCAATGATTGGAAAAATTTTTCGTCCGTTTTCCAATGATTGGAAAAAATTTCCGGCGGCGTTCCCGCGGGGGCGGCGGCCGTCGATTGCAATCGATTGCAGTCGATTGCAGTCGGGGGCGGCGGGGCGCGGCGGCGTGACGCATTTTCCCCTTGCCGCGTGCGCGGGGGGTGCGTAGCATGGTCCGCGTTGTCCGCGGTGCGGGACCGGGTGGCCGGTCCGGCGGGCGCGGGCCCGGATGCATGATGAAAGCCGACATTGCCATGAAGCCGTTCCTTTCGCCCTTCGCCGCATGGGGGCTCGCGTTCGGGTTCGCCGTGGGATGGGGGGCGTTCGTGATGCCCGGGACGACGTTCCTGCCGGGCGGGGGGCCGCTCGGGACGGTCATCGGCGTGGCGGTCGGGGCCGCGGCGATGGCGGTCTTCGCCTGGAACTACCACGTGATGGTCCGGCGGCATCCGGGGCCCGGCGGGGCCTTCGCCTATGCGTACGAGGTGCTCGGGCCGGACTACGGCTTCCTGGTGGGCTGGTCGCTGCTGCTGGCCTACATGGCGATCCTCTGGGCGAACGCGACGGCGCTGGTGCTGCTGGTGCGGCACGTGGCGGGCGGCGCGTTCCAGGTGGGGTTCCACTACCGGCTGGCGGGCTTCGACGTGTGGCTGGGGGAGGCGGCGCTTTGCGTGGCGGCGATCGCCGCGGCGGGGGTGCTGTGCCTGGCGAAGCGGTCGGCGGCGCGGGTGAACCTGGGGCTGGTGCTGCTGTTCTCGGGGTGCGTGGCGGTGTGCTTCGCGGCGGCGCTGGTGCGGCACGGGGGGGGGCTGGCGTCGATGGCCCCGGCGTTCTCCCCCGCCGCGGGGCGCGGGCCGGTGCGGCAGGTGCTGGCGGTGCTGGGGATGATGCCGTGGGCGTTCGTGGGGTTCGAGGCGGTTTCGCACCTGTCGGGGGAGTTCGCGTTCGACGGGCGCCGGACGTTCCGGATCCTGCTCGGGGCGGTGGCGGCGGCGGCGGCGGCCTACGTGGCGCTGGCGCTGCTGCCGGCGCTGGCGCTTCCAGAGGGGTTCGGGTCGTGGCCGGAGTACCTGGAGGGGGCGAAGCGGATGGAGGGGATCGCGTCGATGCCGACCTTCGCGGCGGCGCGCCGCGCGCTGGGGTCGGCGGGGGTGGCGCTGCTGGCGGCGGCGATGTTCGCGGGGATCGCGACGGGCATCGTGGCGTCGGTGCTGGCAACGGGGCGGCTGCTGCACGCGCTGGCGGAGTACCGGGTGTTCCCGGCGTGGGTGGGGCGGCTGGACGCGCGCGGCACGCCGCGCAACGCGATCCTGCTGGTGGCGGGGGTGTCGGCGGTGGTGCCGTTCTTCGGGCGCACGGCGATCGGCTGGCCGGTGGACATGTCGAGCATCGGCGCGGCGGTGGCCTACGGCGCGGTCTCGGCCTCGGCGCTCGCGGTGGCGCGCCGGGAGGGCGGCGCGGCCACGAAGGCGGCCGGCTGGTGCGGCATCTGGATGGCGGTGGCCTTCAGCCTCCTGCTGCTGGTGCCGAAGTACCTCTCCGGCGGCGCGCTCGCGGCCGAGTCCTACCTCATGCTCGCGCTCTGGGCCGTCCTCGGGTTCGCGGTCTACCGCACCGTGTTCAAGCGCGAGCGGGACCGCTTCGGCCGGACCATGGCGGTCTGGCTCGGCGCGATGGTCCTCGTCTTCTTCTCCAGCCTCATGTGGGTGCGCCAGGTCTCCACGCGCGCCATCCGCGGCGACGTGGACGCCATCGCCCGCTTCTACCTCGCCCAGTACCGCCGCCTCACCGGCAGCGACCCCTCCGGCGAGGCCGAGGCGCGCGCGGCGGAGTTCCTGGACGGCACGATGGACCACCTCGAAGACCGCCTGCTGGCGATCGACCTCATCCAGCTGTCCCTGCCCGTCTTCGCGATCCTGCTGATGTTCAGCCTCTACCGCACCCAGCAGCAGCGCGAGAAGGCCCTCGAACTCGCCAAGGCCCGCGCCGAGGCCAACAACCGCGCCAAGAGCGGCTTCCTCTCCAACATCAGCCACGACATCCGCACCCCGCTCAACGCCATCATCGGCTACACCGAACTCGCCGAGGACGCCGGCGGCGACGCGGCCGTCCTGCGCGGCTACGTCGGCAAAATCCGCGACTCCGGCCGCAACCTCCTCGAGCTCCTCGACGACGTCCTCGAAATGAGCCGCATCGAGTCCGGCAAGCTCGAACTCGACCCCGTCCCCATGGACCTCGTGGCGGCGATCGGGCAGTTCCACGACCTCTTCGCCCCGCAGATGGCGTTCAAGGGCATCGAGTTCGGCGTCGACGTCTCCGGCGTGCGCGACCGCTACGTCATGTGCGACAAGGTGCGGCTCGACCGCATGCTCCTCAACCTCG
>CACXEY010000118.1 GCA_902766695.1 uncultured bacterium | reverse complement strand
GAAGGCCTCCAAGCCTGACACCCCTCCTCCCCGGCTTCTCGTAAATCTCCCGCCATCCGCTTCCCCGCAAAATCCGGGATAAGGGTGGAGAGACGGACAACTCCCTTGCATCGCCCCTCCATCCTTTGCTAGAGTCCAGACAGCGTCTTCCCCGAAGGCCGCGCCAGCGGCCGGGAGGACGGACAACAAGGAGGCTCGATGAACAAGATGCTCAAGGTCGCGGCGCTCTTGTCGGTGGCATTGGCCGCCGGATGCGCCCATGTGGACATATCGTCCCCGAAAAGCCTTTCGGGGCTCGACGTGATCGGCTCGCCGACCCAGGCGGACCGCCAGGTCGTCGTGAGGAATTCCGGCATACACGTGCTCTGGTGGTTCCCGCTCGTCTCCGGCGACATGCGCTGGGACGAAGAAAAGCAGGACATCAAGGGCGGTCTCGATTTCTTCGACGACCACTGCAACACCGCGGTCTGCATGGATGTCCTGGAAGGCATCGCCAGGCGCGAGAACTGCGACCTGGTGGGCGTGTACTTCACGGACATGACGAAATCCGGTTTCGACGTCACCACCATGTCCGGCCTCTTCGCGTGGGCCGGCGGGTTGTACGAAGTCCAGGCGTGCGGCATCCTGCGTCCCCGCACCGCCGCGCCGGCAAAGGAGGCCAAGTGATGAAAACGAAACTGTTCGCCATTCTGATCGTCCCTCTCCTGCTCTCCGGCTGCGCCTCCATGAGCACGCTTTCGGACTACAGGACGCCGGCCGGCGTGCGGGTCGAGGACGACGCCACGCCCCTGGCTTCCTACTACGTCTGCAACCACTCCTACAAGCTGTTCGGCTGCGTGCCCCTTTCCACCGGCGTGACGTGGAAGGGCGGGGATGACTACAACGGGTTCAACACCAAGTACTTCTCCGACCGGTGCACGGTCGACGAGAACCTCGCTTCGGTGAAGGCGGCCGCGAAGGCATGCAACTCCGACCGCGTCGCCAGCCTGATCACGACCGTGGACACCAGCTGGGCCTGGAGCCTCTTCCTCGTGAAGCACACCGAAATCAAGACCACCTGCGTCATCTGCAAGCCCAAGCCCGCCGCCCGCTGACCCGGCGCAAGCGTCATCTCCCTTTCCAGGGAAACGGAACCCCGGCCGCCACGACCGGGGTTCTTGCCGCAGGGACAAGTGCGGAACGGACGTTTTCCCTGCGCGGCAGGGCGGCCCGTCCCCTGCCCGCCGGAGGATGGAACGCGAATGGCGGCTGTGCCTCCTGGTGCAAAACAAGGGCGATTTTTTGCCGTTTTGGAAGGGCGGTGTCGTCCATAATCGGACCGTTTGGATTCCGTGCCTGGAAATGGCCGCGACCGGCGACGTGGGGTAGCTCCGGAAGCAGGGACGTGCAAGCGGATGCCCCTGGAGGTGCGGATGCCACTCGGCCAGGTCCTGGGGAATATCCATGCGACCGCGCATCTCAGGCGCCAACCTTCGGCATGGTTGGCTCCGGCGGCCCGCCCTATCACACGTTGCGCCGAGAAAAGGAAAAGGAGCCGATTGGCTCGGCTCCTTCCATTTCCCCTCCCCCTGATGGGGGCCGTTACCAAACCACCGGCTCGTCCCAGGCGCCCTTGGTCTCCCGCGCGGCGGGTTTGCGGGGCGCAGGCTTGGCGGGGGCGGAAACTTCGGAACCATCCAGCGTCACGGGGTCATTCCAGTCCGGAACGGCCGTCTTCGGCTTGAGGGGGGTACGGGCTTCCGAAGAGAATTTGTCCTTCTTCCGGGGCTTGACGGCCGGCTCCACCGGACGCACGCGGGAAGCATCCCCGAGTTGGCGATCCTCCCGGTCTTTGCCCTTGGCCTTGCGGATGAGCGCCGCCGCGGCTTCGCCTTCTTCCTGCGTCGCGAAAGCGTCTTCGTCCGCGAGGACCGCCTCGACGGCGGCGATTTCGGCCTCGGCCGCACCATCGTCCGCGATGGTTTCTTCCACTACGGCGACTTCCTCGACCACCACTTCCGCGGGTTCCGGAATGGGTTCCCCGGCGGATGCGGCTTCGGCTTCGACCCCGGCGTCGTCGAAGAAATCCGCGAACGGGTCTTCCCCGGCCACTTCCTCCGCCACCGCTTCCGCGGCCGCGGCAGCTTCCCCGGAAACGGCTTCCGCGGTTTCCGCGGCTTCTTCCGCGGCTTCCTCGGCCGGCGCGGCCTCGGCTTCGAGGCCATCCTCGCCGAACAGGTCCGCGAACGAGTCTTCCCCAGCCGCCTCTTCCGCAGCCGTTTCCACG
>CACXEY010000117.1 GCA_902766695.1 uncultured bacterium | reverse complement strand
TTCATCCACGCAATCCAGGGATAACCCGCCATGGAAATGAAGGAACTGCTGGACGGCCTAGCGTCCAACCTCGGAATCGACAGCCTCGCCATCGTCGGTGGCGAGGCCGCCCTCGACATCGACGGCATGCCCGTGCTGATCACGGATGCGCAGGACGACGCCCTGCTCCTCTCCGGGCTCGTCGGCGACCCGCCGCCGGAAGGCTGCGAGGCCTTCTGCAACCTCATGCTCGAAGCGAACGCCGCCCTCTTCGACGCGTCGGCCTGCGCCCTCGCGCGCAACCCCGAGTCCGGCGCCTACATGCTCCTCAAACGCCTCCCCAAGGCGGCGCTGGATCCGGAATCCTTCGCCAAGGAGCTCGCCGCGTTCGCCGACACGCTCTCCGACTGGCGCGAGTCCCTCGACTTCTTCCGCCCCGCCGCCGCCGCCGCCGCGGACCTGAAGCGCACCGAACCCGCCCTCCACCTTTCCCACGACGCCTTCATCGAGCCCTGACGCGGCAGGACATGGAAACAGCCCCCGGAATCAAGGTCTGCCCATGAAGGACGCATTTGCGGAACTTGCGGAATGGTTTGCCCGCCACTGCAATGGTGAATGGGAGCACTTCTATGGCGTGAAAATCGAATCCTGCGACAACCCCGGTTGGTGGGTGCAGATCGATCTTCGAGGAACGGCCCTGGAGGGGAAAACCATGGAGCGCCATCGCGAGGGCGACTTTTCAGCCAACGATCCCCAACCGCCTTGGATCGATTGCTTTGTGGAAGACAACCGTTTCGAGGGCGCCGGAGACGTCACGCGACTCCATGAAATCGTCCATCGGTTTCTCGAATGGGCCCACCGGGAAGAAACCCCGACCTGCCAAGGCGTAAAGGAGACGGGAGTTGTGGGGGAATGATGGGAACGAGGTCCGGTTTTCCTCCACGACATTGCCTCCGTTCCTGTGGCTGGTTGGGAAACTGTCGGGTGCCTATCCCTGACCGAATTGTGGGAACAGCCCCCGGATTTTTCTCAATGGCGGCAAAAAGGAAGATGTCAGCGCAGGAACTCGGCGGGGGCGGTGGAGAGCGCCAAACAAGGTCTGTCCCTCTTTTGTTCTCAAACGCCTGCCCAAGGCGTCGCTGGACCCCGAAACCTTCGCGACCGAACTGGCCGCGTTCGCCGACACCCTCGCCGACTGGCGCGAGTCGCTCGACACCTTCCGCCCCGCCGCCGCCGCCGCCGCCGAACTCAAGCGCAGCGAATCCGCCCTCCACCTCTCTCCCTCCGGCTACATCGAGCCCTGACGCGGCACCGCTCCCCGCCCCCGGATGCCGCGGATTCCGCACAATCCGCCGGCCTTCCCGGCCAGGGACCCGTACAAGTGCCGCTCCATCCCGCGAGAGGAGTATGGAAACGAACCCCGCCCTGCCCGATCCCCAGCCGGAACCTTTCCGGCAGTTCCCGTGACATTCCCTGCGGTCGCCGCGAACCCCGCTCCGTGCCCGAACGACCGGAGTCTTGTGGAAAAAGGGATTGCACCTTGGCGCGGTTTGCGTTATACACCTCGCCCAACATCCAACCCGGGATCTCAACATGGACCGGCCGCGCCCGGGCGCGGCGCTTACAGAACAGAACAAGGAACCGAAATCATGGCAGTCAGAATCCGTCTCCGCCGCATGGGCGCCAACAAGAAGCCGTTCTTCCGCATCGTCGTCGCCGACGCCAAGAGCGCCAACGAAGGCTCTTTCCTCGAAGAACTCGGCTGGTACGAGCCCCGCAAGGACAAGGCCAACTACAAGTTCGACGCCGCCCGCGCCGAGCAGTGGATCGCCAAGGGCGCCCAGCCCAGCGAAACCGTCGCCTCGCTCCTGCGCAAGGAACGCCGCGCCGCCGCCGCCGCGCCCGCCGCCGCGGAATAAGCGCACACCGCACGTCACGGGGCGGCGGCCGCACTCCGGCCGTCGTCCTCCTTTTCCGCATTCCCCTCCCTTTTCCCCCATCCCCCCACCGGTACCCCCATGAAAGAACTCGTCGAATACATCTCCAAGACCCTCGTCGACCACCCCGAAGAACTGCGCATCACCGAAATCGAAGGCGAGCGCACCATCGTCTTCGAACTGCGTTGCAACGACGAAGACGTCGGCAAGATCATCGGCAAGAGCGGCAAGACCATCGGCGCCATCCGCACCCTGCTCAGCACCGTCGCCGCCCGGCAGAACCGCCGCGCCGTCCTCGAAGTCGTCGAATAACGGGCGCCCGCCGCCCGCCCCGCGCATGGCAGCCCCCCTGCGCATCGATATCCTCACCATCTTTCCCGGGATGCTCGACAGCGTCCTCGGCGAGAGTATCCTCAAGCGCGCACAGGCCGCCGGACTCGTCACCATCCGCTGCCCGAACCTCCGCGATTGGGCCACCGGCCCGCACCGCACCACCGACGACCGTCCCTATGGCGGCGGTCCCGGCATGGTCATGAAGCCCGAACCCGTTTTCAAGGCCATCGACGACCTCCGCACGCCCGGCTGCAAAGTCATCCTCATGACTCCCCAGGGCCAGCCCTACCGCCAGGAAACCGCCCTCGCCCTCTCGCACGAATCCCACCTCATCTTTATCTGCGGCCATTACGAAGGTTTCGACGAACGCATCCGCACCGGCCTCGCCGACCTCGAACTCTCCATCGGCGACTACGTCCTGACCAACGGCGTCCTGTCCGCCGCCGTCGTCGTCGATTCCGTCGTCCGCCTCCTCCCCGGAGCCCTCGGCGGCGAAGGTGCGGCCGACGACGAATCCTTCACCACCGGCCGTCTCGAATACCCGCAGTACACCCGCCCCCCCGTCTTCCGCGGCATGGCCATCCCGGACATCCTTACCTCCGGCAACCATGCCGCCATCGCCAAGTGGCGCCTCGCGCAATCCCTCGAACGCACCCGCGCCCGCCGCCCCGACCTCCTCCCCTGAACCGATTTTTCTTGTAAAGCGGACGGCTTCAATTTGCGTATTGGAGTTTTCCGGCGAAGACCTCGTGATTTCTTGTCGGGCACTCCCGCCAGCATTTGGGCGGGCCGTGCGAAAGGATGGTTTATGACGGGCCGCCCGGAGGGCGGCCCCTACCGACCAGCCGCTCCATGCAAAAGACAGGGGGGGCGCCTGACACCCCCTTGCAATTTCCCATGTGCGGCGAAGGGTAGGGTGGGCAGTCCTTTTCCGCCGGATTCAGTCATGTAGAGAGAAAGCGCCGGAGATGCGCGGACGCCTGTTTCCTGTTCCGACGGAACTGGCGGGAACGGGTGTCTGGGGTGTCCGCGAGAGGGAGGCGAGCCGTCTCCGGCGTGACGGCGGATGGGGGGAGGGTGAGGTGGGGCAGGGGGGATGACGTTCATGGAAGTGAGGATGGGGAAAAAGAGGAGAAATGTCTTGTTTTTTCGTAATTGCAAATATGGGGTAGGAGGAGGGCGGAGGGGACGCCAAAAGGGAAATCAAGGGGATGCGAAGAGGGTGGGTTGGTAGCCGGGGGCGAGGGAGTAGAGGTTGGGGGCGGGGCGGCGGACGGCGGGGTCGGCGAGGAGCCACTGGCGGACGAGGCCGATTCCGCGCTGGCTGGCGGGACAGGCAAGGGCGTTGTAGGCGGCGGTGATGGCATCGAGGCGGAGGGGACCGCGGGCAAGGAGGATTTCGCGCAGGAGGCGGGGAGCATCGCGGTCGAGGAGACCGCCGCGGCCGTCACGGAGGACCAGGACGCCGGGGAGGGTCTGCGCGAGGCGGTTGTAGAGGGCGGGCAGGGCGCCGGGAATCGTGGCGAGGGGAAGGAGTCCGCCGGCCTGGCGGAGGGCGTCGCGGAGGCGGGTGTCGAGGGCGTCGAGGGCGTCGGGGGGGATGGACACGAAGAGGCCGCGGTGGATGACGATGCGGGCGGGGGCGGCGTCGTGGAGGACGAGGAGGGCACCCGCGGGGGAGACATCGGCCCAGAGGGGAGAGTCGTCGGCGGCTTGGAGCCATTCGGCGGGGGAGAGGGCGCCGCCGGCGGCGTCGAGAGCGGTGCGTGCGGCGTCGTAGAGGGGGTCGGCGAGGGTTTGGGCGAGGGGGGCGGCGAGAAAGGCGCGGGAGAGGTCGAGGAGCTGGCGGGCGCGTTCGCGGGTGATGCCGAGGGCGGCGCCGACGCGGGCGAGGGGGATGTCGTGGAGGGAGGGGGCGGCGCCTTCGGCATCGAGGGCGCGGCGGCGGGATAGGGCGGCGTGCCAGCGGTCGGGGAGGAGGGTCGAAAGCCAGCGGGCGAAAGGCATCGGTTCCAATTTGTCGCGTGCCAGGGGGGCGAGGGCGGCGGCGATGCGGCGGGCCCAGGCGCGGTCGGCGTCGGGGAGTTTGGGGGAATCGGCGGCGGCGGGAACGGCGGCCCAGTCGCCGCAGGTGCGGCATCCGGCGGCGCGGAGGACGGCGAGGATGCGCGGCGGCAGGCCGGTATCGGCCAGCGGGCGCGAGGCCCACGGTGCCGCCCTGGGGGGGCGGCCGCGCCTGGCGCCGCGTGCGGTCACGGGAGGTTCGGTCCGGTGGAATGGGCCAGCAGGTCGGCGTATTCGCGCTCGGTCAGGAGGCCTTTTTCGAGCGCGAGCTGCTTGAGGGTGAGGTTGCGCGCGAGGGATTCCTTGACGAGGGCGGCGACGCGGTCGTAGCCGAGGCGGGGGTTGAGGATCGTCGCCAGTCCGGCGCTCCATTCGAGGTTGCGGCGGCAGCGGTCGGGGCGGGCGGTGATGCCGGCGACGCAGGAATCGGCGAGGAGGCGGGCGGCGTCGCGCAGGAGGTCGAGTTCGCGGAGGACGTCGGCGGCGACGAGCGGCATGTGGGTGTTCAGTTCGAGCTGCCCGGCGCCGCAGGCGAGGGCGACGGCGTGGTCGAGGCCCTGGATCTGCATCATGGCCATGTTGACGGCCTCGCATACGGAGGGGTTGACCTTGCCCGGCATGATGCTGGAGCCGGGTTCGACGGGAGGGAGGGCGATTTCGCCGAGCCCGGTATGGGGGCCGGAGGAGAGGAGCCGCAGGTTGTTCGCGATCTGCTGGATGTCGAGCGCGGCGCAGCGGACGGCGCCGGAGAGGGCGGCGAAGTCGGTCAGGAACTGCGTGATGTGCAGGCCGTTGTCCGCGGTACGGAAGCGGAGGCCGGTGCGGCGGCGGAGGGCGGCGACGAGGTCGCGGCGGAAGGTCGGCCCGGTGTTCAGGCCGGTACCGACCGCGTTGCCGCCGGCACCGAGTTCGAGAAGCGATTCGCCGCCGCGCTTGAGGCGGGCCGAGGCGTGCGATGCGGCCGTCGCCCACGCGGCGAATTCCTGGCCGAGCGTCACGGGGACGGCATCCTGCAAGTGGGTGCGGCCGGATTTGAGGACGCGGGCGAAGGCGCGGGCCTTGCGGCGGAGGACGGCGGCGAGGCCGTCGAGCGCCTTGCGGACGTCCGGCAGGGCCAGCACGGCGGCGACCTTCGCGCCGGAGGGGAACATGTTGTTGGTGGACTGGCCCATGTTCACGTGGTCGTTCGGATGGACGGGAGACTTGGCTCCGCGCCGGCCGCCGAGGCGTTCGTTGGCGAGGTTGGCGAGGACCTCGTTGAGGTTCATGTGCGAGGAGGTGCCGGAGCCGGCCTGGTAGACGGGGAGGCGGAATTCGCCGTCGAGGCGGCCGGAGAGGACGTCGTCGCAGGCGGCGGCGATGGCGTCCGCCTTGTCGGGAGAGAGGCGTCCGGCGGCGCGGTTGGCATCGGCCGCGGCCTGCTTGAGGAGGGCCATGCCGCGGATGACGGCCATCGGCAGGCGCTCGCCGAAGGGAAAGTTCTCCAGCGAACGCGAGGTCTGCGCGCCGTAAAGGGCGTCGGCGGGGACCTGGCGGGGGCCCATGGAGTCGGTTTCGGTGCGGAAGGTCGGTTTCGGTGATTTGCTCATGGCGGCGACCTTACCGCGGAAGGGGGCGTGGCGTCCACACGGAAACGCCGGGGAACGGGAAAAGGGACGAGGGGGCGGTCAGCCCTGGTCCGAGAGGCGGCGGCCGTGGAGGAGGATTTTGAGGCCTTTGGTGAAGAGGCGCTTGAAGAAAGGATCGGCCTTTGTGTAGACGATGCACAGCGGGCGATTCACGAACAGGAAATCGTGATGGACTGCCATGCGCTTCCACAAGTCGTAGTCGTCGAAATAGTCGCCGGGATTCCAGCCGCCCGTTTCGTCGATGAGGGCACGTGAGTGGATGACGCCGTTCGATACCAGAAAATTGTAGAGGGCGAGGCGTTCGCGGGAAAACTCGAGGGCCCCGTGGAAGGGATTGCCCCAGATGCGGCGGCCGGTGACCTCGTCGCGGTACTCCGCCCGGCAATACACCAAGGGAAATTCCGGGTTTGCGGCGATGGCAGCGAACATGGTCTTGAGGAAATCGGGATGGTATTCGTCGTCGTCGTCGAGGTAGGCGATCCACGGTGCGCGGGCCATGTGGAAGATGCCGTGGTTCTTGGCGATGGCGCCGTGGGCGCGCGGGGGCGACTTCTCGGGGAGGTTGAAGAAGCGGAGGCGGGGGTCGCCGTAGGAGGCGACGACGGCGTCGGTGTCGTCGGGCGTGCAATCGCCGACGATGCACATCTCCCAGGGAGGGGCGTCGCGCTGGGCGCGGACCGAATCGATGGCGCGCCGGAGGAGGCCGGAGCGGTTGTAGGTGGAGGTGATGACGGAGACGGTGGGGGTCTGCATGGCGGAGCCAGCCTACTCCATCCGCGGCGGTGCGCAAAGGGGAAAAGCGGGGCGGTGGGCGCGCCTACGGTTCGCGGGGCCAGGGGGCGAGGTAGGGGAGGGTGGCTTCGAGGGTGCCGCGGAAGTCGTGGGGGAGGCGGCAGCCGGTGGCGTCGTAGTCGGTCGGGGCGAGGGGGACGCCGTTGGCGGTGACGCGTTCGGGCAGGTCGGTCATGGGCCAGCGGACGAAGTAGCCGGCCGGCGGGCGGGCTTCGCCGCCGATTTCCACGCGGTAGCGGTCCTCGGTCCAGGAGGCCGAAAGGTCGAGGGGGCCGAAGGCGGTGGGCATGTGCTCGACGCGCACGCCCTCGCCGTACTGCAGCCACTCCATCGGCGGGCCGGAGAGGAGGTCGAGGCGGCGCCCGCGTTCGTCGGCGAGCAGGGACCGGACGCCGACGATCCAGGCGGCCGCGGCGCGCGCGTCGGGCATGGGGCCGACTTCGCCCTTGCGGCGCGGGTCGGGGGATACGCGGTCGGGCCAGGTCTGCCATCCGGCGGGGACGCGCCGTTCGAGGCGCATGGCGAGGACTTCGCGGGCGTAGTCGCCGCGTCCGAGGCGGGCGAGGGGGAGGGCGAGGAGCGGTTCGGCGGCGTCGGTGGCGGGGTGTCCGGGATGGTCGAAGCGGTCGAGGAAGCCGTCGTAGAAGGCGTCGAAGGCGGACTGCATCTCCCAGGTTTCGGCGAGGGCGGGGTCGTCGCAGGGCCAGGCGAGGAGCATGGCGGTGCGCACGGAGGGGACGGGCCGCTCGGCGGATTCGGGGATGCCGGGGGCGTCCATGGCGTCGGCGGCGGCGCGCAGGGGGGTGCGGAGGGAGGCGCGGAGGGCGGCGTGGGCGGCGGTCATCCAGGCGGCGTCTTCGTCGCGTCCGAGGAGGCCGGCGGCGGCGGCGCCTTCGCGCCAGGCGCCGAGGGCCCAGAGGAGGGGGGCGTAGCGGTGGAGGCCGTCGGCGGAGGGCGGGAGGAGGCCTTCGTGGGGTCTGGCGGCGGAGCCGAGGGGGAGGGAGCGGCGGGTACGGGCGAAGAAGCCGCCGGAGCGGGCGTTGCGGCGGGCTTCGTCGTCGCGCAGGCGGGCGAGGCGTCCGAGGACGCGGCGGAGGGCGCCGTAGTGTTCGGTGAGGAAGGCGATGTCGGGCGCGAAGCGGTGGCACTCCATGAGCATGAACGCGAACTGTCCCTCCGCTTCGCCGGGCGGCGGCGGTTCGGCG
>CACXEY010000116.1 GCA_902766695.1 uncultured bacterium | reverse complement strand
CGCTCGTCCGCACCGCCGGCGATACCGCCCGCCGCGCAGCTGAATGGGACGCCATCGCCGACGCCCTCGCCGGCGAAAACGCGACCGCCCTCGTCGCCCCCGCCCGCGACTACGGTCTCAATCTGCGCCTCCGCGAAACCGTCGCCGTCACCGACGGCTCCCCGTCGTGCGACCCCGTCATTCTCCGCAAGGCCGAGATCGCCGAATCCCCCGTCTGGTCCGGCGACTACCCCGGACTCGCCGACTGGCTCCGCGCCACCGGCGCCGGAGGACGCCCCTTCGAAGCCGCCGGACGCACCTTCTTCGCCGGCCTCCAGGCCCCCCTGCCCTCCCTGCGCGAGTGGCCCGCCCCGCCGCGCCGCGCCGCGGACCGCGACGGCGACGGCGCTCCGTCCGCCCCCGCCGCCATGCTCGCCGACGGCCACCTCGACTCCTGGCTCGAAGGACAGGATGGCGCCCTGACCGTCGAATGGACGTTCCCCGGTCCCGGATCCGCCACGCCCGCCGCGCTGCGCCTACTCTTCGACGACCGCGGCCAACCGGAGCGCTTCGTGCCGCCCGGCATCGCGCGGGTGGAAATCCTCCGCCGCGGCGCGTGGGAGACGATCGGGGACCTTCCCCTCCCCTCCCTCGAAACCTCGCTCGGCCGCCCCTACCCTCCTGCCGCCCTGTGGTACCGCGACCTTCCCCTGCCGCCGCCCCGCCATCCCGCCGACGCCCTGCGCCTGACCGTGCTCGACACCCCCGGCGCGCCCAGCGGCCGCCTTCCCTGGCGCCTTGCCGAAGCCGCCCTGTTCGTGGAAACCGGCGACGGCCCCGCCGATCCCGGCACCCTCCTCGGCGACGACGTTTTCTCCACCCTCCGCGACCGTCTCGCCGCCCTGCCCCCCGAAACCGCCATATTCGCCCCGCGCCGCCTCGCCGGACGCCTCGCCGCCACCGCCGCCCTGCTGCCCGCCCAGCTGCCCACCGTCCCTTCCGCCGCGCCTCCCACCGCGGGGGACGACGCCCCCCCCGCCCTCATCCCCGACGACCGTCCTTCCTGCCTGTGCATCGATACCCGCCATGCCGACGCCGCGCGCATCGCCCTCGGCGCCGCCGACCGCCCCGCCGAGACCGACTTCTGCGGTCCCTGGACCCTCTTCCGGCTATCGTCCGCCGACCCCGAAAAGCGGTTGCCGGGCCTCCGCCTGCGCTGGGCGGGAGACGGACCCGTCGCGGACCTCGATTTCCGGGAGGTCGACCGCCTGGCCGACATCATCCTCGGCAAGCTCGAAGGACAGAAGACCCGCCGGAACGAATGGCTCCGCGCGCAACTCGAAACGCCCGCCGACGCCGGGGCCGTGTCCGGTACCGGCCCCGCCACCGCCCCCGCCATACGCTGGCGCGAAGAGCCGATTGCCGACGATCCCGAAGCCCTGCCCGCCGCCGTCTCCGCCCAGCCCGATCCCCTCGCCCTCGAGCCCCAGGAAGAGCGCAAAGTCCTCCGCTTCATCCGCCAGCTGTCGCTCGTGCGTCCGCAATCCCTCGCCGTATTGCCCGAGGAGATCGTCTACAAGGCCGGCGGCGCCGACCTCCTCGCCCTGCGCACGCGGTCCGGGGCCCGCCCCTCGCATCCCACCGATACGGTCTTCCGCGACGGCCTCGTCCTGCAAGGCATCGACGCCACCCGCTCCTCCGGCTCCCGCCTCTCCCTCGTCCTCTACTGGCAGGCCACCGGCACCGCCCGCGATCGTCCCGACGCCACCGAACTTTCCCTCCTCACCCCCGATGGCGTCTCGATTGCCGACGCCACATGGACCGGCCCCGCCAACGTCGCCGGCGCGGCCGACTTCGGCATCCCCCTCCTGGAATGCCAGACCGAGCTCCGCCATCTCGACCTACCCGACGGCCTTCCGCCCGACGCCCCGCTCGTCGTCCGCGTCTCCCGCCGCCGCGACGGGCTCCCCATCCCCGTCAAATCCACCCGCGGCACCCTGCTTCCCGACGCCAGCGCCGCCCTTCTCCCGCTGTCTTTCTTTGCCGGCAAGTGAAACCCACCCGGACCCCCATCCGGTCCGCGAAAGGAAGCCGGCGCGCCCCCCCGATCCGTCACGGCGGGACGATCACCCGGCGGGGCGTCCCCACCAGTTCCAGAAGTGGCAGACGGGGCCGTGGCCTTTGCCGATGCGGTAGGCGGCGCCGGCGCGGATGGCTTCCGTGATGTAGGTCTTGGCCAGGCGGACGGCTTCGGCGAGGGGATGGCCGAGGGCGAGATGGGCGGCGATGGCGGAGGACAGGGTGCAGCCGGTGCCGTGGTTGTTGACGGTCGGAATGCGCTCGGAGGGGTACGGGATGCAGCGGGCGGTCGCGGCTTCGTAGAGGAGGTCGTCGCTGTCTTCGCCTTCGGCGAGATGTCCGCCCTTGATGAGCGCGGCGGCGCAGCCGTAGCGGCGGCAGAGTTCTTCGGCAGCGGGTTCGAGGTCGGCGGCACGCGCGATGGGGCGTCCCAGCAGGGCGGAGGCTTCGGGGAGGTTCGGGGTGATGACGGTGGCCATCGGGATCAGGGAGTCCTCGAGGGCGGCCGCGGCTTCGTCGCCGACCAGGCGGTCGCCGCTCTGGGCCACCATGACGGGGTCGAGGACGATGGGGATTCCGGCGGCGCTATCGGCGAGCTGGCGGGCGACGGCGCGGACGAGGTCCGGGGTGCCGAGCATGCCGATCTTGATGGCGTCGGCGCCGATGTCGTCGAGGCAGGAGCGGATCTCGCCGCACACGAAGTCGGGGGGCACGGGCCAGATGCCGGTAACGCCGACGGTGTTTTCGTCGACGACGGCGGTGACAGCGGTCATGGCGTAGGCGCCGCAGGCGGAGATGGTCTTGATGTCGGCCTGGATGCCGGCGCCGCCGCTGCAGTCGCTGCCGGCGATGCTGAGGACGCGGGGGTAGGTTTTGGGGGAGATGGGGGACATGGGGGAGGAACCTTTCGTTGTTTTGAGGGGATGGGGTGGGGGGCGGCGGGCCGGCGGCCCGCCGTCAGGAGGGGGATGGGGGGCTACTGGACGAGGAGGGTTTGTTCGCCGGAGGGGAGGAGGGAGAGGACGCGGAGGAGGAGGCCCTCTTCGGTGTATTCGATGAGGTAGGTGGTGGAGGAGAGGTGGTAGAGGCCGTCGGGGTCGGGGAGGAGGGGGGAGAGGGCGGAGGCGACTTCGTCGCGGGTCATGCCGGGGCGGAGGGTGGTGAAGGGGGTTGTGGAAGAGGGGGCGGAGGGGGCCTCTTTGCCGAAGCGGATGGTGCCGACTTCGACGGTGTCTTTGGTCTTCTCCAGGCGAAGGGTCAGGACTTGCTGGGTCTGGGTCGGGCGGCCCCAGTCGGTGAAGACGGTCGCGGTGACGGTCGCAGGGCCGGTGACGGTCTGCTGGTGGCTGCCGAAGTAGTGGGCCTTGACGGCGTAGGGGCCGTCGAGGGCTTTCTTGATGAGGTATTCTTCGGGGCCGTAGCCGTCGGTGATGTCGCGGGAGACGAGGCCGCCTTTCTTGGTGCGGTTGTGGGCATAGTATGCTTCTTCGCCGGAGGGTTCGACGACGTGGAGGTCGACGTCGGTGGCGTCGGCGTCCCAGCTCATGACGATGCGCAGGTCGGTGTCGAGGTTCTGGCGGAATTCCTTGGGGATGGAGGGAATGGCGGGGGCGGCACCGTCGGGCCAGGTCTGGGATTTGGCCCAGGCGGCGAGGGCGTTGAATTCTTCGAGGGCGAAGAGGGGGATGGAGTCGGCGTGGCGCGCCCAGGGGGTGAAGGCGACTTTCTGGAAGAGTTCGAGGGCTTCCGCCACGTCGGCGAGGGTGCGGTCGCGGCGGGCGCGCTCGGCGAGGGCGAGGGCGAGGTCGCGGAAGGATTGGGGTTCTTCGGCGCGGAGTTTGGCGATGCGGCGGAGCTGGACGATGGCGGCGTCGAGTTCGCCCGCCTGCTGGAGGCGCCAGGCGAGGACGCGCAGGAGGGGGACGTCTTCGATGCGCAGTTCGGCGAGGTTGGTCAGGATGCGGATGCCGTAGGCGGCGTGGCCGTCCTTGAGGAAGGCGTCGGCGCAGTCGAGGTAGAAGGCGGGCGAGGTGGACCACTCGGCGCGCTGGGCGAGGTAGGCGGCGTAGCGGGAGTCGGCGTCGGCGGCGTCGGGGGCGGCTTTGCGGATGGCCTTGAGGTAGGGGGTGTCGGGGGACCAGGGTTTGATGGCGATGGCGGATTCGCGCGGGGCGGCGGAAGGACCGCCGGAGGCCTTGGCGGAGGCGGACGGGGCGCGCTGGCGGGCGGCGGCGGGGGCGGGCATGTCGTAGGCGACGGATTCGGCCATTTCCATGGAGATTTCTTCGTCGGGGGCGGCGGCGCCGGCGAAGGCTTCGGGGTTGGGCATGCCGTCGACGGGGGCGCCGGCGGCGCGGGCGAGCATCCGGTCGCCGACGAAGGCGTTGCGCATGCGGCGGAGGAAGGGTTCGTCCTTGGGTTTCTTGGGGAGGTCTTTTTTGTAGTTTTTCCACCAGGAGACGCGGGCGTTCCAGAGGGCGGCGAGCTGGGTCTTGTGGGCTTCGAGTTCGTCGGCGGGGTCGCGGGATATCTTGGCGAGGACGATGCGGTTGTATTCGGCGCGCATCTCGGGGAGGCTCTCGGGGGGCTCGATGCCGTGGCGGACCCACTGGTCGAGGGTGTCGAGGACGATGAGGGAGGTGGCGGGGGAGACGAGTCCGTGGCGGCGGCCGAGGGCGAGGAGTTCTTCTGCGTGGTCGTCGGCGCGCGGGGAGAGCTGCCGTACGCGGGAGGCGGCCCAGGCGGTGGCGAGGACGGTGCCGTCGCGGGCGTCGGCGGCGCGGAGGGCGTAGGGGGCGGAGAGGGCGCCGTCGGAGTAGCGGATGCGGACTTCGGCCTCGGGCGCGGTGAGCTGGCCGAGGATGCGGACGATGCCGGTCGCGGGCTGGCCGATGCCTTGTACCTGCGCGAGGCCGGTGCCTTCGAGGCCCGCGACGGTGCGCGCCGGGGCGGCCAGGTCGGCGACGGCCTGGTCGGGGGTCAGGAGCTGGAGGTCGAGGAGGCGTCCGGCGCAGGCCTGGCGGAGGGATTCGCGGTCGGCCTCGGTCTGGGAGACGACGGCGACCGGTTTGACGGTGGCGGAGGCGAAGGCGAGAGGTGCGCCGGAGAGGGTGTCGAGGCCGTCGGTGAAGAGGAGGGCGGGCGCGGTGCCGTTGGCAGCCGCGGGGGGAAGGGCGGCGGCAAGGCGGGCGAAGTCGGTGCCGCCGTCATAGGGGACGTCTTTCAGCGCGGCGATGAGGGCTTCGGCGGAGTAGAAGGTGCGCGGGGGCTCGGGTTCGTTGCGGAAGACGACCATCGTCCAAGGGGGAGCGGGCGTTTTTCGACGTGCGACGCGGGGGAAAACGTCATCCAGAGCGGAGAGGAGTGCGTATTCTTTTTCGAGGTCGGCGTCGGCGCGGGAGGCGGAGGCGTCCCAGAGGACGGTGCGGGCGGCGGGCGCGGAGGGGGCGTCCGTCGCGGAGGCGGTGGCCGCGGCGGCGGGCACGAGGTCGGAGAGGGCGAACCATACGGCGCCGTCGGTGTCCTTTTCGAGCGCTGCGGTCTGCGCGGGGAGGGCCGGGAGGGCGACGAAGAGGTCGTCGGCCGGGGTCACGTCCTCTTCGGCCTTTTCGACGTGCCAGCGGGATTCGACGGGCGCGAACGAGGCGTCGCCGAGGCCGCCGAGCACGGGCGGGGTCTCGCCGGCGCGGACGACGTCGATGGCGACAGAGCGGCGCGCGAGCGGCGTGCGCGGCATGGGGAGGGAGAGGGCGGCGGAGCCGTCGGGGGCGAAGGCGAGGGGCGTGGTGTAGGCGAGGCGGACGGTGCGGTCGCCGCCGGCGGGGAGGGGATAGACGCGGGTCTTGTAGAGGTTGCCCTTGACGTGCTCGACGAGGCCCGGATCGACGTTGCGGCGCGTCTCGGTCTCGAACGCCACGCGCGCCTTCTCCTTGGGGACGACCACGCCGTCGACCAGGCGGCCGTCGATGTCCAGCGCGTAGCCGCAGACGGCGGCGCCGTCGGGGAGCGGGAAGACGAGTTCGCCTTCGAGGATGCGCCCGTTGGGGTTGTGGAAGACGAGCGTCGTCTCGACCGTCGCGTACAGCCCGCGCACGGTGGCGTCCACGGAGAGTTCGCGCGTCTGCATCGGCGTCGCGTTGGTGTCGGCGAGGCGCATCGAGGGCGGCGGCAGCGGCGGCAGGGGATGCGGACGGCGCACGGCGGGCTCGTCCTGCGCGCCGGCTGGAATGGCGGCGGCGAGGGCGAGGAGGGCGGAGGCAAAGGGCTTGAAGGTCATGGATGGCTCCTTTCGGGGTTCACGGGGGGAATGTTATTGGAAAGCAGTCGCACGGCAAGCGGGAAAAGTTTCAGGGGGCGGGAAAAACGATTGCAGGCGAATGTGGTCGAAAGAGGTGTACGACAGCGTTTGGAAGGAACATCTTGGCGGTCATGGCCGCCACAAAAGAAAGAAATGGGTTGACTGACGGCCATGTCCGCCATAGTGTCAAGGGCAAAGCGAGGAGGTCGCGGACATGATTGTGAGAAGACATTATCTCGAAAAGGTGAGGCCGTTCGTGGGGACGGACGTGGTGAAGGTCATCACGGGCATCCGTCGGTCGGGGAAATCGGTGCTGTTGGAGCAAATCCGGGACGAGTTGCTTTGCGGAGGCAAGGGGGATACGGAGGTCGTGTACCTGAACCTGGAGGATCGGGCGAATGCGGCGTTGCTGCGGGCCGAAGCGTTGCACGAGCGGTTGGCCGGGGTGTTGGATGCGGCGAAGGGGCGGCGGGTCGCCATCCTCCTGGACGAAATCAACGACGTGGAGGGGTGGGAGACGGCCATCAACTCGATCCGGTTGCATTCCAATGCCGATTTGTATTTGACGGGG
>CACXEY010000115.1 GCA_902766695.1 uncultured bacterium | reverse complement strand
GTGCCGGGGCGTCCATGACCGCTTCCTGATTCTGGACGGGCGGACCGTGTACCACATTGGGGCCTCGCTCAAGGACTTGGGAAAGGCACTGTTCGCTTTTTCGCGGTTGGAAATACCCGCCGGCGAGATACTTTCCCGCCTCCGCTGACAGCCGCCCCTCCCCGAGGGCAGGTTTTTCCCCTTCCCGCTCTCCTCCCGCTCCCTTTGCGGCCTTGGCGAACTTTGCGTGAGCCATTCTTCCGCCCGCCATCCGCCATGGCGCGGCAGGATGCCGCCCCCCCGGAAGTGGAGTCCATGGCTGGCGCAAGATTACAGAAAACATTGGCATCTTCGCTTGTTTTCCGCTTTCCTGACACCTCGCGGGCGGGCCGCCCGCGCCCCGACTGCACAGCCGCGTTCCTCCCTCTTTCCATGTCCGCGAAGCGGTTTTCATGGTTTTCAATGTTGACCATCCATCTCGCACTCCAGCCGCCCCTTTTGTTCTTTTTTCGCCGGGCGGGGTTGTCCGCCCGGCACCTTGGGAAGAGTTGTCGCCAGTTGTCCAAGTTGTCTCCAAAAAGAATGGTCCGAAATGGTCGCCATGGTCTGGCGGATTCCCCTTCCTCTGCGCCTCCGCCTCTCCGCGGCCCCCCTTTTCGTTTCCCTTCCCCGTATCCCCCAGCGGTCTCAGAACCAGTTTTCGAGTTGCAGGCCGGGGATGCGGGCGAAGTGCTTGGTGTTGCCCGTCACGAGCGTCATGCCGTGTTCGAGGGCGGTCGCGGCAATCAGGAGGTCGGCGTCGGCGAGGGGAGTGCCCGCGGCTTCCAGTTCCGCCTTCAAGACGCCGAAACGCATCATCACGGCTTTGGTGAGAGAGCCTTCGTCCAGAATGCCGACAAGCCGCTCGACGCGGCCGCGCTCTGCTTCGGGATTGCGCGCCTTCGCGGCTCCATAGGCCAGTTCGCCGACGCTCATCAGGGAGAGGGCACACCGCTCGTTGCAGGCTCTCCATGCCGACACCACCTTCGGCACGCCCTTGAGGATGCCGATGCAGGTATCGGTATCGAGCAACTTCACAAGGCAACCTCGCGGCCCGCCGTACGGGCCGCTTCGATGTCGGCGACGATTTCTTCGGCCGTGCGGCTGTCATCCCAGGAACCGACCAAATCCTCCATCTCGCGCTTCTGGCGCAGGATGGCCGGATCGGACGCGTTGGGCGCCATCTCGCGAGGATCGTGCACGACCACCCAATCGAAGATGGAGAGGATTTCCCGGTTCAGACTGCGATGGTGACGGCGGGCCCTCGTCCGCAACGCGGCGAGCGTGCTTGCGGGCACGTCGTTCACTTCAAGTTGTGTCATGGCGGTATTCATGGCTTGCAAAGGGAGGTATCCCCAAATGCCCTGCAAAAGTCAAATGGAAACGCGCCGGAAGGCAATCGTTCTCAATTTTCCCTCAACATATTCGCGGGCGGGCCGCCCGCGCCCCGACTGCACATCCGCCTCCCTCCCGCTTTCCATGTCCGCGAAGCGGTTTTCATGGTTTTCAATGCTGACCTTCCTCCCGCACTCCAGCCGACCCGTTTGTCCTTCTTTCGCCGGGCGGAGTTGTCCGACCGACACCTTGAAAGAGTTGTCCCAGGTTGTCCAAGTTGTCTCCAAAAAGAATGGTTTGGAATGGTCGCCATTGTCTGGCGGATTTCCCTCCCCACTGCGCCGCCGCCTCTCCGCACCCCCCTTCGTTTTCAGCCACAAAGGGCACAACCGGGGTCCCTTCCCCGCCGGGCCCCTACTCTCCGGTTGTGAAAAGTTGAAGCATGGCGCGGAGCATTCCGCCATCGGAAAGGTCGCCCGTCCAGATTTCGTCGGCGTCCGAAAGGACGTATTCGTTGCACCAGGTTGCGGCTTTCTTGGTGAGCGGGGATCCGGACGGTTGGGGGGAAACAAGGAGGGCGCGGCCTTCGCGGCAGGCATCCGCGAGAGCAGGGGGGAGCTCGCTTTCGGGCGGGATGCCGCCCGGCAGCACCGCCACCACCCGCCGCCCCTTGGCCAGCGCCCGCCGCAAGGCTTCCCTCTCCTGCGCGCTCGTGAAAGTCGAAATGACCACCGCTTCCCCCATATCGGCCTGCGGGGCTTCCGCCCCGCCTTCCCTCCAGAACAACCGCGCCCTCATCCCCGCCGCCGCAAACCCCTGGCTCGCCACGAACGCGATCCGCGGCGCCGACAGCAGTTCCACGTTGCCGAATGCGTATTCCGTGCACGGACCGAACCGGTCCCGCGTCCAGTTCCCCGGGTTGCCGCGGTTGTAGCGGCTTTGCGCGGCAAGTTCCCCGGCGCTCGTGATCAGGTCGTCCCAGTAATCGGATTGCCACAGGTGGGGGCCGATGTCGGGGCAGCGCCGGACGTCGGCCTGTGGGGCTCCGGCCCCTCCGTGCGCCCCCCGCATCCGCCCGTAGATGAACCCCGTCCCCCCCTTGAATTGCCCGATGAGATAGCCCAGGTGGTGCTCCTTGTTCGAGGGCCGCCACCGGATGCGCACGATGGCATGGAAATGGTTGGGCATGACCGCGAACTCGCCGAGTTCCATCTCGGGGTGTTTTCCGGGCATCGCCAGCCACGCCTTGCGCACCTCCTCGCCCAGCGGCGTGGGCACGAACCGGTCGCGCACGATGGCCCCCAGGATGCACTTGTTGTGCGCGACTTGCGTGGTCACGAAAAACCAGCCGTTGCGGTAGTTGATGTTGGGGTTCCGCAACGACTTGCGCCAGTGCGGGCGCCGGGTGGGGGGGCTGAAGCCCCCCGCCACCGATGTCTGTTCCGCCGCCGCCGGGGGCGCATTCGCCGTGTGTTTCCATGCCGCCATGAAACACGGGGAACCCCCTTTCTTCAATCCCGTTTTTCGGGCGGGCCAAAACGCCAAGGAGAACAACGCCAGCGGGAGCATCCCCCCGCCCCCATATCGGCCCGCGGGGCTTCAGCCCCGCCTTCCCGCGCGCGGGGAGCGGACCGCAACGCGGGCCTCCCGCCCCCGGTCACCCGGCGGGCTTGAACCAGTCCGGGCGGGTCGAGTTCTGGACGAGCTGCACGAAGAAGTCGCGGAAGAAGTTGTTGGAAAAGGTCACGTAGCGGGCATCGTTGGAATACTCCTGCACCGCATTGGGGCCGATGATGTTGTACGAGTCGATTTTCGTTTCCATGTTGGCAAGGTTCGGGGCGGCGATCCGGCGCTGGATGTCGTGGTCTTCCCACTGCTCGGCGGAATAGACCTTCCCTTCGGCGGCGAGCCTGCGGGCGTGCTCGATGGATTCGTCGAGCCGCCGCACCGCGGCCTTGTACTGGGCGCAGCCCTTCCCGAGGCGTTCCTCGAGCGAGGCCAGGTGGGTACGGCGCGCCGCGCCGCCGTCCGGCGCGTCCTGGGCCAGGCGCATCAGGTTGTCGTAAAGTTCCCGGTCGATTTCCGCGGGGGGGGCGATGCTTCTGAGGCCGCAACGCTTGAGCAGTCCGGCCAGGAGCAGGGGGGCCCGCGATTTCGAGAGGTCGATCTCAATGGCTCCGCCCTTTTTCTTGATGCCCGGGTCGGCGAGCATCTCCCGCTTGAGTTGGTCGAGTTCCATCGAAATGGTGTCCAACGCCCGGTCGAAGGCCCGTTGCATCCCGGAGTTCGGCGGTATGGTGAATTTGTGGAGGCCCTGGCGGATGACGCCGTAGCTGGCATCGTTGTCGATCGCCTTGAGGGTGACGGACAGGTCGGTCTTGTCGATGTCGACCATGTAGTTGTCGGCATGGCGGTCGCCCTGGCCGGTGATCGTGTCGAACCATTGCAGGCGGTTGAACTGGCGCATGAGGCGTCCGGCGACCTTGCCGAAGTCGGCGTCGCCGAGCTGCCGGATTTCCACCGGCCCGGCCTTGCCCGGCTCCCCGACGGGCTCTTTCGTGTTCTTGAACTGCCTGCCGGTGGTTCCGGGGGCCTTTTCCATGAACATCCCGAACTGGCCCTGGTGGGTCCCGGCGGTTGTCTTGACCATGACGTCCCCGAGCCCGAGGGTGTCGGCGGTCTCCTGCACGGCGAGGTTGACGCGCGTCATCTCCTGGTGGACGCCCAGGCCGTGGTTGAGCCCGGACCTCGGCGCGGACAGGCGGCCGGGAAGCTCCGGCTTGAAGACCCATTCCGAGGCGTCATGGAACTTGACGAGGGTGACGGTGTTGAACTTGCCGGCGCCGAGCGTCCCTGACTGCGCGACGTTCTTGTCGTCCAGGGCGGTGTTGACGTCGCTGTCGGCATATCCGTGGACGCGGGACTCGAGGAGCGGCGAGAGCGACGTCCGCCCCCTGAACGCGTCCAGGACCGCGCCGGAGACGTAGTACTTGCCGGCCTTCCCCGCGTTGAACTCCTTGCCGAAAGAGAGGAGCTTTTCGGCGGCGATCCCGATCACGTCGAACACGGAGTCGATCATCTGGTGGATGGCCGGCGGGTCTTTCCCAGCAAGCATCACTTTCACCATGAAATTCTTGTAGACCTCCTTGAACTCCGCCGAGGCATCGGCGGCGACTTTGAAGGTCGTGATGGCCGTCAAGGACAAGCACTTCTCGACATCTTCCGTCGCCATCGCCTCAAGGGCCTTGGCGGCCCGCTTGAGATTCCTTTCGTTCTTTTGGGTCGGCGACTCGGCGTAGGCGCGCGCCGCGGCCCGGAAGGCGTTGTGCTGCTTGGCGAAGGCTTCCAGCTGCCGGGTGTCGTTGTTCGACCTGTTCGACAGCTTGTGGAGTTCGCCGGCGAACCGCTCGGAGAAGATTTCTTCTTCGATGAACGGGATCTCGCGCTCGACGAAATCCTCCATCGCCGCGTGCAGGACCTCGCGGTGGAGGGCGTTGATTTTTTTGCCCACGCCGTCGAGGAGCTTCGACGCCTCGGCGAGGAGCGAGCGGTCCACGGCCACGGTCCTTTCGCCGACCTGGATTTCGCCGGCGGCCGCGACGGCGGAGAACCGGGCCTTGACCGCGTCGAGTTCACGGAGGCACGCGTCGATGTCGGCCTGCCGGAGCGCCTGCGATCCCTCCCGCCCGTACGCGGCCAGCCGGTCCGTCAGCGGCCGGAGATCGTCCCGGAGCGCGGCGAGCATCCCCGCGCGCCCGTACTTGTCGAGCGCCCCCGGTCCGGTATGGGAACTGATCGCCCCGCCCTCCGCGAGGGCCGCCGCCTTCTCCTCCGCCTTATCGCCGCCCGCATCGATGACTTCCGCCATCTGCAGGACGAGCGTATCGAGTTCGCCGATGCGCCGGTCGTACTGGAGCATCAGCTCCTCCAGCGTCGCCTGGCTCTTCCCGTCCCTGGCCTTGCCGAACGCCTCCGCGAGCGCCGACGAAAGCGCTGCCTGGGCCTTCTGCGCCTCGGCGAACGCCTGGGCGGCCCGGCTCCCCGCCTTCCAGTCGACCGAGCCGTCCGCTTTCCTCTCCATCGCCGCCGCGAGATCCTTCCCGGTGAAGGCGTCGAGCGCGGCCAGACATTTCCGGGCCTCTCCGGCGAGCTCCTTGAGGCGGGTTCTCGTCTCCTTCGGCAGCTTCGCGCTCTTCGCGGCCTCCGCCACGGCCTTCTCGGAGACCCCGCCCGTCGAGCCCTACACCGCCTTCAGCAGAAGGATGTCGAGCTGCCCCGCGACATCCGCCGCGCGCACCG
>CACXEY010000114.1 GCA_902766695.1 uncultured bacterium | reverse complement strand
GTTCCACGAGGCGGCGCGGGAGTTCTTTCCGGGGATGGGGACGGAGGAGTTGTTCGGGCTGTATCTGGAGCGGGGGGGATTCCCGTTCCTGTCGCGGCTGGGATGGGAGGCGGAGGCGTCGCGGCAGTATCTGGAGGATTTGTTCTGGGCAGTGCTGTCCAAGGACATCGTGCGGAGGAAGAACATCCGGGACGTGGATTTGCTGGAGCGGGTGGTGCGGTTCGCGTTCGCGGAAAGCGGGCATCCGTTTTCGGCGCGGAGCGTGGTGCGGTTCCTGAAGTCGGAACGGCGGGGCACGACGGCCGAGACGGTGCTGGGGCATCTCGGGGCGTGCGGGGAAGCGTTTTTGCTGGAGAGGGTGGAGCGGGAGGATGTCGTGGGCAAACGATTGCTGGCCGTTGACGAGAAGTATTATGCGGTGGATTCCGGGCTGCGGCGGGCGGTCACGGGGGGCGCGGCAGGGAGCGACATCGACCAGGTCCTGGAGGGTGTCGTGCTGCGGGAGCTTCTGAGGAGGGGATGGCGGATCCGGACGGGACGGGTGGGGAGCCGGGAAATCGATTTCGTGTGCGAGCGGGGAGGCGAGAGACGGTATGTCCAAGTGTGCTACCTGATGCCGACGCGGGAGACGCGGGAGCGGGAATTCGGGTCGCTGGAGGCCGTCGGCGACCAGTGGCCGAAGTGGGTGGTGTCGCTCGACCGCGTGGACATGGGTCGGAACGGGGTGCGGCACCGGAACATCCCCGAGTTCTTGCTCGATGCCGGTTGGTGACGGAAAAGAGGCGCCGACGCCAAACCCGGCCGGGGGTCAGACGCGGATCTGGCCGTTGCCGGTGATCTGGTACTTGTAGGTGGTGAGTTCTTCGAGGGCCATGGGGCCGCGGGCGTGGAGCTTGTCGGTGGAGATGCCGATTTCGGCGCCGAGGCCGAACTCGCCGCCGTCGGTGAAGCGGGTGGAGGCGTTGACGTAGACGCAGGCGCTGTCCACCTGCTGGAGGAACTGGTCGCGGGCCTTGGCGTCGGCCGTGACGATGGAGTCGGAATGGTGCGAGCCGTGGCGGTTGATGTGGTCGATGGCGGTTTGCACGTCGTCCACCACCTTGACGGCGAGGACGAGGTCGAGGTATTCGGCGTCCCAGTCGGCGTCGGTGGCGGGGACGAGGCCGGGCACGGCGGCGCAGGCGGCTTCGTCGCCGCGCAATTCGACGCGGCGCGCGCGGAGGCGTTCGGCGAGGAGGGGCAGGAACGACGGGGCGATGTCGCGGTGGACGAGGACTTTCTCCAAGGCGTTGCAGACGCCGGGGCGGGAGCATTTGGCGTTCTCGATGATGGAAAGGGCCATTTCGGGGTCGGCGGCCTTGTCGACGTAGACGTGGCAGACGCCCTTGTAGTGCTTGATGACGGGCACGCGCGCCTGCTCGGCGACGGTGCGGATGAGGCGCTCGCCGCCGCGCGGGATGACGAGGTCCACCAGGCCTTCGAGGCGCACGAGCTCGCGCACGGCGTCGTGGTCGGTCACGGAGATGAGCTGGATGGAGTCGGGCGGGAGGCCCTTGGCGGCGCCGCCGCGCTGGAGGGCGTCGGCGAGGGCGATGTTGGTCTGCAGGGCTTCGCGCCCGCCGCGCAGGATGACCGCGTTGGAGGCCTTGAAGCAGAGGGCCGCGGCGTCCACGGTGACGTTGGGGCGGGCCTCGTAGATGATGCCGATGACGCCGAGCGGGACGCGCATCTTGCGGATGAGCAGGCCGTTGGGGCGCGTCCAGCGAGCGATTTCGCGTCCGACGGGGTCGCGCAGGCCGACGAGCGAACGCACGGCGTTGATGACGCCGTCGAGGCGCGCGTCGGTCAGGTGCAGGCGGTCGAGCATGGCGTCGGCGAGGCCGGCGGCGCGCCCCGCGGCCATGTCGCGGTCGTTGGCGGCGAGGATGCGGGCGCGGTCGGCGTCGAGGGCGTCGGCCATCGCCTCCAGGATGATGTTCTTCTTGCGCGTGGAAAGCGTGGCCAGGGCGCGGGAGGCGGCGACGGCGCGCTCGCCCATCGCGCGGAGGAGGGCGGGGAGGTCGGGGGTGGCGG
>CACXEY010000113.1 GCA_902766695.1 uncultured bacterium | reverse complement strand
GCAGCGCCGCCGCGGACGCCGCCGCCGTCCGCGCCCACGAGGAGGCCGCGCGCGAGGACGAGGCCCGCGCCCGCCGCCGCGAGTGGCTGGAGGCCGCGATGGACCGGCTCTCGCCCGACGACCGCGCCGTCATCGTGCTCGTCGAGCTCGAGGAGCGCTCCATGCAGGAGGCCGCGCGCGAACTCGGCTGTGGCCTGGCCGCCGTCAAGGTGCGCGCGTTCCGCGCGCGCCGCCGCCTGAAACACTGGCTTGAGAAGACCCGAAAGGAGGGTGTCCCGTGAAAAAGACAACCGACAACGAATTGCGCAGCCTCTTCGCCGGGGCCGGCGCCCCCGCCGTGCCCGCGCTGGACGCCGCCGCCATCATGGACGCCGTGCGCGCCGAAGCCGCGGTGCGGCCCGTCCGGCGGTTGGAGTACGCCGCGCGCGACGTGCCGCGCTGGTTCGGTGCCGTCGCCGCGTCGCTCGCCTTCCTCGCCGCCGCCGGGCTGCTCGTGCGGTCCGTCGGACAGGCCGACCGCGAAATCGGCGTCGCGTGGGTCCGCAGCGTGGAGCCCGCCGAGTTCGTGCAGAACGTCGTCATGCCGCCCATCGGCCACGGCTTTTTCGGAGGGAGCGAGCCATGAAGAAGACCCGCCTCGTCCTCCACAAGGCCACCCTCGCCGCCTTGCTCCTCGCCGCCGCCCTCGCCGGCTTCTGCGGCGGGTTCCTCGCCAACGCCGCCGTCATCCGCGCGCGGGTCCGGCGGATCTCCGCGATGCCCGAGGACATGCCCACGTTCCTGACGGAACGGCTCGCCGGCATCCTCGGGCTCGACGACGCCCAGCAGGCCGCCATACGCGGGCATTTCGCGCGGCACGAGGTGCGCATGCGCGAGGAACGCCAGCGCGGGCGGGCCACCGTCGACGCGCTCGTCGCCGAACTCGATGCCGCCATCCAGTCCGAGCTCACGCCCGAGCAGAAGAAGATCCACGTCGAGTACCTCGAAAAACTGCGCGAGCAGAGCCGCGAGAACCGGCAGCTCCGCCGCGCCGTCGGGGGCGGGCGCTGATCCGGGGCGGGCGGCGGTGCACGAGTTCGGGATCATGGAAACCGTGCTGCGCGATGCCGCGGCGGCCTCGCGGGGCGCCCCGTTGCGCGCGCTGACCGTGCGGGTCGGGCCGCTCTCGGGCGTGGTCGTCGATTCGCTGCGGTTCGCCTTCGAGTCGCTCGCGCCGGGCGGCCCCGCGGAAGGCGCGCGGCTCGTGGTCGAGGAGACGAAGCCCGCCTTCCGCTGTCCCGACTGCGGAACCCTTTACGAAACCCCCGTCGGCGACTACCATTGTCCCGCGTGCGACTCCGTGCGCGGCGAACTCGTCGCCGGCAACGAAATGGAACTCCTGAGCATCGAGGTGTAGAACATGTGCGAATCCTGCGGCTGCGGCGAAACCAATCCCCATCTCCACGAACACGGACAGGGACACGGACATGACCATGCGCACGGGCATGACCACGACCACGGCCACGTCATCCCCGTCCGCTCCTCCGCGCTCGCCCTGAACCAGCGCCTGGCCGACCAGAACCGCGGCTGGTTCCGCGCCAAGGGGTGGACCGTCTACAATCTGCTTTCCTCGCCCGGCTCCGGCAAGACCGCGCTGCTCGAGCGCACCCTCGCCGCGGTGCCCGGCTCCGCCGCGCTCGTCGGCGACCTCCAGACCGAGCGCGATGCCGACCGCCTGCGCGCCAGCGGCGCTCCTGCCGTGCAGATCACCACCGGCGAGACCTGCCATCTCGACGCCCACATGGTCGCCCACGCTCTCGACAAGCTGCCCGCGGACGGCATCCGGCGCCTTTTCATCGAGAACGTCGGCAACCTCGTGTGCCCGGCCTCCTTCGATTTGGGCGAGAAGGTCCGTGTCGTCCTCCTCTCCGTCACCGAAGGCGAAGACAAGCCCCTCAAGTATCCCGTCATCTTCCGGGAGGCCGATCTCGTCCTCGTCACGAAGACCGATCTCGCTGCCGCCGTCGGCTTCGACCGCGACGCCGCCCTCGCCAACATCCGCCAGGTCGCCCCCCGCGCCGCCATCCTCGAAGTCTCCGCCAAAACCGGCGCCGGCCTCGACGCCTGGTACCGCTGGCTCGATGTCCCGATTCCCTAGATCTGTTTAAGCATTTCTGTGGCTCCACAGCAGTTTTCCACCAACATGGTCGCACGGAAGCGCGACCCTCCCGATGCGCTCTCCGCGGGTGGGATGCGCTTCTGAGCGTCCGCGGTGGAACAAGTAGCGACACGATGGATTGAGGCCGCACTATTTGTTCAACCGCTCTGGACGGCTTGAACTTTCGTATTGGGATGGAGTTGTCGGTTTCTCGTGGAATTTCGTGGAAACACCTCTATGATTTTGCGAATACAAGGCGCAAAGGGGCGACAGGACACGCCTCTCTCCGAGAGGGGGGGGCGCGGCCATGGATGGGATATGGATGCATGGGAAAATACAAGTGGCAGGGGCCGCGACGGGGGGAGTACGGCGGTCGGCCGTTGCGGAAAGCGCGACTTCACACCAGCAATGGCCGAATCCAGCCCTTTGCGGATGGACCATGCGGAAGTATGCATCGACGGCGACCCGCAGTACTCCCTCCGCCGCCCTTTCCATTTGCCCGGAAGGGACAACCCCAACGCGTTCCTCCAACCGGGCGGCACCCCCCTCTCGGAGGGGGGCGAATGCTTGCGCTCGCTCCATACTCCGAATCCCCCCGCTATCACACCTTCATCATCCACCTCCACTCAAATCCCCGAAGAACCGAGTTGTCCGGCGAAAACCGTGCGATTCCTTGTCGGGCGCTCTCTCCGGCAGGGTCCGACCTCCGGGCGGGCCGTGCGGCAGGATGGCCATGGCGGGCCGCCCGGAGGTCGGCCCCTTGTTC
>CACXEY010000112.1 GCA_902766695.1 uncultured bacterium | reverse complement strand
GCCTTTGCGGAGGAAGCCGTCGTAGTGGCGGGTGACGAGGTGGGATTCGACTTGGCGCATGGTGTCGAGCATGACGCCCACGATGATGAGCAGGGAGGTGCCGCCGAAGAATTGGGCGACCATCGGGGGAATCTGGAAGGCTTTGTAGAGGAGCATGGGGAGGACGGCGATGATGGTCAGGAAGATGGCGCCGGCAAGGGTGATGCGGGTCATGACGCGGTCGAGGAATTCGGCGGTGGGTTTGCCGGGGCGGATGCCGGGGACGTAGCCGCCGTATTTCTTCAAATCGTCGGCGATCTGGACGGGGTGGAATTGGGTGGCGACCCAGAAGTAGGAGAAGAAGAGGATCATCAGGGAGTAGAGGATGAGGTAGCCGGGGGTGCCGTAGGAGAGCTGGTTCTGGGCGAAGCCTTTGAAGCTTTGGGCGGGGATGACGGCGACGAGGCGCTCGACGAACATGAGGATGGCCTGGGCGAAGATGATGGGCATGACGCCGGAGTAGTTGACGCGCAGGGGCATGTAGGTGCTCTGGCCGCCGTAGGTCTTGCGGCCGACGACGCGCTTGGCGTACTGGACGGGGATCTTGCGCTGGGCCTGGGTGACGGCGACGGTACCGGCGATGACGAGGAAGGCGAGGCCGAGCATGGCGACGAGGAGGAAGGGGCTGGCGGCGCCCTGCCGGAACATGTTGATGGCCTGTTCGATGGCGCCGGGGAGGCGGGAGACGATGCTGATGGTGATGATGAGGCTGATGCCGTTGCCGATGCCGCGGGCGGTGATTTGTTCGCCGAGCCACATGAGGAGCATGGTGCCGGTGGTCATGGCGAGGATGCCGAGCATGACGAAGGGGACGGGGGCCATGGTGACGATGGTTTCGCCGGGGAGGACGCTCAGGCCCAGGCGCTCGGGGCGGAGGAGGACGGCGGCGAAGCCGTAGCCCTGGACGATGCAGAGGGCGACGGTGAGGTAGCGGCCGTACTGGATGATCTGCTGGCGGCCGGCATCGCCTTCGCGCGCGAGGCGCTCGAGGGCCGGGACGACGGCGGTGAGGAGCTGGAGGATGATGGAGGCGCTGATGGAGGGCATGATGCCGAGGGCACCGATGGCGGCCGCGGTGAGGGCGCCGCCGCTGAAGAGGTCGAGCAGGCCGAGGAAGCCGACGTCGCCGCTCTGGGCGACCATGCGGGACATGATGCCGTTGAGGGTCGCCACGTCCACGCCGGGGACCGGGATGACGGCGATGAGGCGGCAGACGAAGATGAGCACCATCGTGAAGAAGATGCGCTGCCGCAATTCGGGGATTTTCAGGCTGTTGGAAAAGGCGGAAAGCATGGGAGCCTCTCTTTGGCGGGTGGAAGGGGCGGGATGCGGAACGGGGGAAAGCGGCGGCGGCGGGGCCGCGGACCGCTTTCCCCGGGGGCGCAGGGGGTCAAGCCTCCTGGGCGGAGGGTTTCTTGGCGCGGGCGATGATTTCGCAGGTGCCGCCGGCGGCCTCGATCTTGGCCTTGGCGGCGGCGGAGAAGGCGTGGGCCTTGACGGTGCGGGGGCCGCCGACTTCGCCGTGGCCGGCGAGGATCTTGACGAGTTCCTTGCCGGAGATGCGCCCGACGGCGGCGAGGGTCTCGGGGGTGATGTCGCCGTCGACGATCTTGACGATTTCGCCGATGTTGAGGGCGGCGTATTCGGTGCGGTTGGGGGAGGTGAAGCCGCGCTTGGGGATGCGGCGGATGAGTTTCATCTGGCCGCCTTCGAAGAGGGGCTTGTGTTTGTGGCCGGTGCGGGACATCTGGCCCTTGTTGCCTTTGCCGGAGGTGCGGCCGAGGCCGGAGGATTCGCCGCGGCCGACGCGGACGCGGCGTTTCTTGGCGCCGGCGGTGTTCTTGAGTTCGTGGAGATTCATGGGGGGATCCTTTCGGGAGGGTTTACTGGCGCAGGGCCTGGACTTCCTCGCGGGAGCGCAGCTGCATCAGGCCGTCCATGGTGGCCTTGACGACGTTGAGGGGGCAATCGGCGCCGAGGGATTTGGCGAGGACGTCGCGGATGCCGACGAGGTCGAGGACGGCGCGGGCGCCGCCGCCGGCGATGACGCCGGTGCCTTTGGCGGCGGGGCGGAGCATGACGCGGGCGGCGCCGCAGCGGCCGATGACTTCGTGGGGGATGGTCTTGTCTTTCATGGTGATCTTGACCATGGCGCGGCGGGCCATTTCGGTGGCCTTGCGGATGGCGTCGGCGTTTTCGCGGGCTTTGCCGAGGGCGTAGCCGACCTGTCCGTCGCGGTCGCCGACGACGACGAGGGCGGAGAAGCTGAAGCGGCGGCCGCCCTTGACGACCTTGGCGCAGCGGTTGACGCGGACGACGCGTTCCATGGCCTCGCCGGGGGACTTCTGGGTGTCTTCGGGTTTCTTGTTTTCGCGTTTCATGGGTACCTCGGGCTTAGAATTGGAGTCCGGCTTCGCGGGCGGCGTCGGCGAGGGCCTGGAGGCGGCCGCGGTAGGCGAAGCCGCCGCGGTCGAAGACGACGGCGGTGATGCCTTTGTCCTGTGCGGCCTTGGCGGCGAGGGCGCCGAGCTTCTTGGCGGTTTCGACGTTGAGTTTGGAGCCCTTGAGCTCGCCGGCGGCGGTGGAGACGGAGGCGAGGGTGCGGGAGGAGGCGTCGTCGACGAACTGGATGTAGAAGTAGCGGTTCGACATGAAGACGCTCATGCGGGGGCGTTCGGCCGTGCCCTTGACTTTGCGGCGCAGGCGGAGGTGGCGGCGGACGCGATATTCTTTGAGGGATTTCACTTTCATCAGGACACCGTCTTTCCGGCCTTGCGGCGCACGTGTTCGTCTTTGTAGCGGACGCCCTTGCCCTTGTAGGGCTCGGGGGGTCTGAAGGAGCGGATGCGGGCGGCGACTTCGCCGACGAGCTGTTTGTCGATGCCTTCGACCTTGAGGTTGACGCCGTCGGCGACGGTGACGGTGACGCCCTCGGGGACGGGGTAGTCGACGGGGTGGGAGAGTCCGAGCAGGAGGTTGAGGTTCTTGCCGGAGATGCTGGCGCGGTAGCCGACGCCCTGGATTTCGAGCTCGCGGCTGAATCCCTTGGTGACGCCCTCGACCATGTTGGCGAGGTGGGCGCGGACGGTGCCGTGCATGGCGCGGGAGAATTTGTCGTCGGCCGCGCGGGAGACGGTGAGCTTGCCGTCCTCGAGCTTGACCTGGATGCAGGCGGGGACGGGGATGGAAAGCTGGCCCTTGGGGCCTTTGAGGGTGGCGGTGCCGCCGTCGAGCTTGAATTCGACGCCGGCGGGGACCGCGACCGGTTGTTTGCCGATTCTGGACATTTCGTGGACCTCCTTACCAGACGTGGCAGAGCACTTCGCCGCCGACGTGCGCGGCGCGGGCCTCGCGGTCGGACATGACGCCGCGGCTGGTGGAGAGCACGGCGGTGCCGATTCCGCCGCGGACGCGGGGGATGTCCCCGGCGGCGACGTAGCGGCGCAGACCGGGCTTGGAGACGCGGCGGAGCTGCTGGATGATGGGTTTGTCGTTGTAGTCGTACTTGAGGGTGATGCGCAGGCCTTTCTTGCCGTCGTCGTCGAAGTCGGCGGAGTCGGCGATGTAGCCTTCCTTCTTGAGGATGCGGGCGATCTCGGCCTTGAGGCGGGAGTGGCCCATTTCGACGGCCGGGAGGCCGGCCTTGCTTGCGTTGCGGATGCGGGTCAGCATGTCCGCGATGGGATCGGAACAACTCATCGTATATCCTCCTACCAGCTTGCCTTCACCACGCCGGGGATCTTGCCTTCCGACGCGAGTTCGCGGAAGCAGATGCGGCAGAGTTGGAATTTCCGAATGTAGGCGCGGGAGCGCCCGCACCGCCGGCACCGGCGGTATTCGCGCGCGGAGAACTTGGGCGTGCGCGCGGCTTTCGCCATCCATGATTTCTTAGCCAAAACAATCCTCTCTTTCGAATCAGGCGTTCGCGAAGGGCATGCCGAGGAGCTTGAGCAGTTCCTTGGCGTCCGCATCGGTTTTCGCCGTGGTAACAATGGTGATGTCCATGCCCTGGACGCGCTTGACCTTGTCGGCTTCGATTTCGGGGAACAGGGACTGTTCCTTGAGGCCGAGGGTGTAGTTGCCGCGGCCGTCGAAGGCCTTGGCGGGGATGCCGCGGAAGTCGCGGATGCGCGGGAGCGTGGCGTGGATGAGCCGCTCGAGGAACTCGTACATGCGTTCCCCGCGGAGGGTCACCTTGGCGCCGATCGGCATGCCTTCGCGCAGCTTGAAGTTGGAGATGGACTTCGTGGCGTGGGTGATGGCGGGACGCTGGCCGGTGATCTTGGCCAGGTCGTCGGCGACGGCCTTGAGCATGTCGCGGTCGACCATGGTGTTGACGCCCATGTTGACGACGACCTTGGAGAGCCGGGGGATGTCCATCACCGAGGGGTATTTCCCGGAGGCCTTGAGGGCCTTGACGACTTCATTCTGGTATTTGTCTTTGAGAACCGACATGTGGCACCGCCTATTCCTTGTCCGTCTTCTTCTCGGCCGGCGTGACGACCGCGAGCTTGCAGGCCGCCATGGGGGCTTCCTTGGTGACGACGCCGCCCTGCGGGTTGTCGTTGGACTTGCGCAGGTGCTTGGTGACGAAGTTGAGGCCTTCGACGAGGACGCGTCCGGTCTTGGGGAAGACCTTGAGGACCTTGCCCTGCTTGCCGGCGTCGGCGCCGGAGAGGGCGCGGACGGTGTCGCCGCGGCGGACGTGGAGCTTTTGTTTCTTCGCTGGCTTGTTCATTTCACAGCACCTCCGGGGCGAGGGAGATGACCTTCATGTAGTTCATGTCGCGCAGTTCGCGGGCGACGGGGCCGAAGATGCGGCTGCCGCGTGGGTTCTTCTGGTCGTCGATGAGGACGACGGCGTTGTGGTCGAAGCTCAGGGTCGAGCCGTCGGGCCGCCGGATGGGGGCCGCGGTGCGGACGATGAGGGCCTTGGCGACGTCGCCTTTCTTGACCATCCCGACGGGCTGGCACTCGCGGATGGAGACCTTGATGATGTCGCCGATGCCGGCGACGGTCTTGCGCTGGCCGAGCACCTTGATGCATTTGGCCAGGCGGGCGCCGGTGTTGTCGGCGACCGGCAGTTCCGTTTCCATCTGGATCATTTCGCCACCTCGTTTCCGTTGGCGCGGGAGACGACTTCGACGAGGCGCCAGCGCTTGGTCTTGGAGAGGGGGCGGGTTTCCTCGATGGAGACCTTGTCGCCCTTCTTCGCCTCGTTGTTTTCGTCGTGCGCGTAGTACTTCTTGCTGCGGCGCATGATCTTGCCATACACCGGGTGCGTGATGCGGCGCTCGACCGACACCACCACCGTCTTGTCCATCGCGTCGCTCACCACGACGCCCGTGCGCGTCTTGCGCACATTCCTGGTTTCGTTCGCCATTTCGCTTACTCCGCTTTGGTCTCGTTGAGCACCGTCCGGATCCGCGCGATATCGCGGCGGGCCAGGCGGATGCGGTCGGGCTTCTCCAGCTGGGCGGCGGCCTGCTGGATGCGCAGGTTGAAGAGTTCCTTTTCGGATTCGGCGAGCTTTTCCTTGAGCTCGTCGGCCGACAGGTCCCGAAGTTCCTTCGCTTTCATCGTGTTCGTTCCTCCGCTTTACAGGACGACGCCGTTGCGCACGAAGACGGTGCGGATGGGCAGCTTGGTGGCGGCCAGTCGCAGGCACTCCTGGGCGGTGGCCTCGGGCACGCCGTCCATCTCGAAGAGGATGCGGCCGGGGCGGACGACGGCGACCCATCCTTCGATGGCGCCCTTGCCCTTGCCCATGCGGACTTCGAGGGGCTTCTTGGAGTAGGACTTGTCGGGGAAAATCCGGATCCAGAGCTTGCCCTTGCGCTTCATGGCGCGGTTCATGGCCACGCGGCAGGCTTCGATCTGGATGTTGGTGATCCAGCAGCGCTCCATGGCGCGAAGGCCGAATTCACCGAAGGCCAGGGTGTTGCCGGACATCGAGTTGCCCTTGCGGGACCCGCGCTGGCTCTGGCGGTACTTGACACGTTTTGGCATCAAAGGCATTTAGATCCGCTCCTTTCCGGTGCGGGGCGCCGCGGGGGCGGCCGCCGCCGATTCGGGCTTCAGGCAGATCCAGCACTTGACGCCGACCTTGCCGGCCATGGTGTGGGCCTCGGCGAAGCCGTACTGCACGTTGGCGCGCAGCGTCTGGAGCGGGACCTTGCCCTGCATGTAGTGTTCCGTCCGCGCGAGTTCCGCGCCGCCGAGGCGGCCGCAGGCCTGCACGCGGATGCCGAGGGCGCCCATGTCCATGGCGAGCTGGAGCGCGCGTTTCATGGCGCGGCGGAAGGCAACGCGGCGCTCGAGCTGCAGCGCGATGTTCTCGGCCACGAGCTGGGCGTTGGAGTCCGGGTTGCGGACTTCCTTGATTTCCACGTAGATTTCCTTGCCGGTCTTGAGCATGAGCTCTTCGCGCAGCTTGTCGATGCCCTCGCCCTTGCGGCCGATGATGACGCCGGGGCGGGCGGAGAAGACCGTGACGCGGGCGCGCTGGGCGTAGCGTTCGATCAGGATGTCCGCGACCGCGGCTTCCTTCAGGCGCGCCTGGACGATGTCACGGATCACGATGTCTTCGTTCAGCAGGTCGCCGAACTCCTTGCGTTCCGCGAACCAGCGGCTCTTCCATTCCTTGTGGACCGCCGTCCGGAACCCGATGGGATTTACTTTTTGGCCCAAAATGTGCCTCCTGGTGTTCTTTTTAAATCACTTCTTCGACGGCTTCTCGTCCGTCAGCACGATGCTGATGTGCCCCATTTTCTTGCGGATGGGGGACGCGCTGCCGCGGGCCCGGGGCCAGTAGCGCGGAATCGTCGGCCCGTTGTCCACGACGGCCTTGGCCACGTAGAGGTTCTCGGCCGAGGCGTTCGCGTTGTTTTCCGCGTTGGCGATGGCCGACTTGAGGGTCTTGGCGATGCACACGGCGGCCTTGCGCTTGTTGAGCTCGACGGCCTGCAGCGCTTCGCCGACGCTCTTGCCCTGGATCGCGCGGGTCAGGTCGCGCGCCTTGGTCGGCGTCATCCTCACGTATTTCGATGTTGCTTTGATTTCCATGTCACTTTCCTCGGGAACCGGCCGGTCTTGCCAAGACCGCCCGGTCCCCCGTTTGCGGGGCCTCGCCTCGGGCCGTCTCCTCGACGACCGCTCCGGCGATTCTCTCTCTCACATCCACGACGCGGACGGCACCCACGCGCCTGCGGTCCCGCAGGACCGACAGCGCGAGGCCGTACCGCATCCCGTCCCTGGATCCGGCGTCCAGCACCACCATGCCCAGTTCCGGGTTGACGTCCACGACCGTCGATTCGATCGGGGCGTCCGGAACCGGTTCCCTGGCGGGGCCTTCCTCGCGGGCCCTGCGCTCTTCCCTGCGGTCGAGCGCGGCCTGCGCGGCGGCCAGCGCCTCGCCCAGCTTCGCGTTCCGCCGCCGCATGTCGTCCAGCTCGCTCCGGAGCAGGGCGTTTTCCGCGGACAGGCGGGACGTGACCAGGCGGGACTCCTGGGTCACCAAATCCAGCAATTCGTCGTTCCGCCGCGATTCCGCCGTGCCAATGGTGGCGGCCGCTTCCCCCGCTGCCCCCGCACCGGACCCGCCGCGCTGCGCGGGGGATCCGTTTGCGGACTGCACCGGGTTCCCGGCCGTCTCCGCCTCGTAAAGGACCGGGACTTCCGCCGCCGGCTCCGGGGAAGGAGGCGCCGCCGCGGGGCCTTCCGCGACCGGCTCCGCCATCCCCGTATCGGGGCTTGCGGGCTCGTCCGCGGGCCTTGCGGCCGCTCCTTCCGCCAGACCGGGCGCCGCCCGATCCGTTTCAGGAGGTGCCGGCACGGTGGCCGGCGTATCCTTCAAAGAACCTTCTTCGTATCCTCGCGTCCGCCGGCCGAAAAACCGTCCGGCGGCCGCGGCCATCCCCAGCAGGAGCGCGGCTGCTGCCAGCCGCACGCCCCACAGGAGACGTTCCCTCATCCCTCCACCAGCTTACTTCAGGCTGGCGGTCTTGTCCGTCGCGGACCCGTGGTGGCGGAACGTCCGGGTGGGCGCAAACTCGCCCAGACGGTGGCCGACCATGTTTTCCGTGACGAACACGCTCGTGAAGACCTTCCCGTTGTGCACGGTGAACGTGTGCCCGACGAACTCGGGGAGCACCATGCTCCGGCGCGACCACGTCTTGATCGGACGCTTGGCGCCGCTGGCATTGAGCGCTTCCACCTTCTTCACCAGGTGGTCTTCCACGTAGGGACCTTTTTTGATAGAGCGCGACATATACTACTTCTTCCTGCGTTGTACAATCAATTTCGACGACGTCTTCCGGGGGGAGCGCGTCTTCTTGCCCTTGGTCAGCTGGCCCCACGGCGTCACGGGGTGGCCGCCGCCGCTGCTGCGGCCTTCGCCGCCGCCCATGGGGTGGTCCACCGGGTTCATGGCCACGCCGCGGACGGTCGGGCGGATGCCCTTCCAGCGCTTGCGGCCGGCCTTGCCGAGGGAGATGTTCTCGCGTTCCAGGTTGCCGACCTGGCCGATCGTCGCGTAGCACTTGACGCTGACCTTGCGGATTTCGCCGCTGGGCAGCTTGATCTGCGCGTACACGTCGTCGCGGGCCACGATGCGGGCGACCATGCCGGCGCTGCGGGCGAGCTGCGCACCCGCGCCGGGCGTCAGTTCAACCGCGTGGACGGGCATGGAGACGGGGATGAGGGCGAGGGGCATGGCGTTGCCGTCGATGGGCTCCGCCTTGGGGCCGCTCATGAGCTTCGCGCCGACCTTCAGGCCGTTGGGGGCGAGGATGTAGCGCTTCTCGCCGTCCGCGTACGCGAGCAGGGCGATGCGGGCCGTGCGGTTCGGATCGTATTCGATCGCCTGGACCGTCGCGGGGATCCCTTCCTTCTGCGCGCGCTTGAAGTCCACCTTGCGCAGGTAGCGCTTGTGGCCCCCGCCGCGGTGGCGGATGGTGATGCGGCCCTGCGCGTTGCGCCCGGCCTTCGACTTCTTGATGGTGACGAGCTTGCGTTCCGGGCGCTTCTTGCTCACGCCGTCGAAGTCCGACAGCGTCGTGAAGCGCAGGCTCGCGGTTCTCGGTTTGTACGATTTCAAGCCCATGGTTGGCCTCCCTTATGCCGTTTCGATCGACTGGCCGGCTTCCAGGGTGACCACCGCGCGCTTCCAGTCCGGCGTCTTGCCGTACTTCTGGGTGCGCAGGCGCTTGGCCTTGCCCTTCCGGTTCATCGTGTTCACATCCGCGACCTTGACGTTGAACTGCTTCTCCACCGCCTGGCGGATTTCCAGCTTGTTCGCGTCGCGGTCCACCTCGAACAGATACTGGTTGCCCTGCTCCTTGAGCCGGGTGCCCTTCTCCGTCATCAGCATTTTCTTGACGATCTGCGTCTTCATGTCATTCCTCTTCCGAAATCCGCGCCTGCAGCGCGTCCAGGCCGGCGGCATCCGTCACGATCAGCGGATAGCGCACCACCTGGTAGGTATTCGCCTGCGCCGCGGTGGTCACCTCCACGCCGGGGATGTTCCGGGCCGCGAGATTCAGGTTCTTGACCGACTCGGCGGTGACGAACAGCGTCGCCTTCCCGCCGGCGATCTTCTTGAGCAACGCCGCGACCGCGCGGGTCTTCGGCTCGATGCCCTCCAGGCCGTCCGCCACGACCACCGCACCCTCCGCGATCTTGTCGCTGAGCGCGCGGCGGAACGCCAGCGCGACCGCCTTCTTGTTCACCTTCTTCGAGTAGTCCCGCGGATGGGGCCCGAAGACCACGCCGCCGCCCCGGAGGATCGGCGAACGCGAGGACCCGCGGCGGGCGCGCCCCGTGCCCTTCTGCTTGAACGGCTTCGAGCCGCCGCCCGAGACATCGCTGCGCTTCTTCGTGGAAGCGGTTCCCGCGCGGAGCCCCGCCCGGTACGCCGTCACCACGTCCAGCACGGCCTGCGCGCCGCGCTTCAGTTCCAGCGAAGCGTCCGCGATTTCCTTTTCGCCGGCCGCATCGCCCTTGAGATTGCAGATGCTGATCTTGCTCATGGCACCACCTACTTCTTGATCGCCTTGCGGACCACCACGATGCCGCCGACCGGGCCCTGCACCGCGCCTTCCAGCAGCAGCGCATTGTCCTCCGCCAGCACCTTCACCACGCGCAGATTCTGCGTCGTGACCTCAACCGCGCCCATCTGGCCCGGCATCTTCTTGTTCTTGAACACGCGGGCCGGCCACTCGCGGTTGCCGATCGAGCCCGGGCGCCGCGTCCACGCGCCGCCGTGCGTCTCGCGGCCGCCGGCCATCTTGTAGCGCTTGATGACGCCCTGGAAGCCGCGGCCCTTCGTCGTGCCGAGCACGTCCACGAACTTCACGCCCTCGAAGAGCGCCGCCGTGAGAACATCGCCGGCCTTCACCGCGTCGTCCGCATCCACGCGGACCTCGCGGAGAACCTTCTGCGGCTCCGTGCCGGCCTTCTTGAAATGCCCGGCCAGCGGCTTCGAGACCCGGTGCGCCTTCTGCGCGCCGAAACCGATCTGCGCCGCCTCGTACCCGTCCGTGGCCGTCGTCTTGCGCTGCACCACCGTGCAGGGGCCGACCTGGACGACCGTCACCGGCACCTGGACCCCGTTCTCGTCATAGACGCGGGTCATGCCGATCTTCTTGCCAATCAACGTCTGCATGGTCATCCTCCTGTTAGATCTTGATCTGGATGTCCACGCCGGCGGGGAGATTGAGCTTCTTGAGCTCGTCGACCGTCTTGGCGGTGGGGTCGATGATGTCGAGGAGCCGCTTGTGCGTCCGGATTTCGAACTGCTCCATGGACTTCTTGTCCGCGTGGACGCTGCGGTTGACGGTATAGCGTTCGATGCGCGTGGGCATGGGGATGGGGCCGGCCACCCTGGCGCCGGTGCGCTTGGTGGTCTCGACGATTTCGCCGGCCGACTGGTCCAACATCCGGTGGTCGAAAGCCCTCAACCGGATTCTGATTTTCTGTCCGCTCATAATGCTTCTCTGCTAACGGTTTTCCTGTTCAGTCTTCCGGCGCCCGCCGACCCTTGGCCAATCGCGGCGGCAGGGAGTGCCGGCCGTTCATGGCGCATGTCCACGTGTCAAAGAACACGGTCATTTGCCTGACCCATGTCCAGTCCGTCGCGGATCCAACACCCGCTCCGGGCCGAAAAACGCGGGACATTCAACCAGAAAATTTTTCCCCGTCAACCCCAAAACACCATTTTTCGCACTTTTTCCCTCCCCCCGGATTTTCCACCCATTGGAAACATTTTTT
>CACXEY010000111.1 GCA_902766695.1 uncultured bacterium | reverse complement strand
GGGGGGGGGGGGGTTCATTGGTAGTCCTCCTCGTCGTCGCCGGACACGGCGAAGGTGACGTTGCCGATCTTGGCGGCGGTGCAGGCGTTGAGGACGTCGACGACGCGCTGCTGGGTGACGCCGTCCTCGGGGGCGATGGTGATCATGGCGGGGACTTTGTTGGCCTCGGCGGTCTGGCGGAAGAGGACGAGGGTCTTGACGAGTTCGGGCATGTCGGGGTCGCCGGCGGGGTCGTATTCGAGGTCGTTGAGGAAGACGTTGCCGGCGTCGGTGATCTGGATGATCTGTTCGTCGGGGATGTCGACGGCGTCGGACTGGGCGGCGGTGCCGGGCAGCGAGAAGGAGATGTCGGCCTCGGACTTGTTGAAGGTGGTGGAGACCATGAAGAAGACGAGCAGCAGGAAGACGCAGTCGATGAGCGGGGTCATGGCGACCTCGGCCTTGGGGTCGGGCTGGCGCTTGAGGAGCATCTATCCCTCCTCCCCGGCCTCTTTGGCCTGGTAGGTGCCGAAGATGATGTCGAAGACGCCGGCGGCGGCGCAGGCGCGTATGGCGCGCTTGGTGGTGCGGTATTCGGCGTTCTTGTCGGCGCGGACGTAGACGCGGAAGTCGGGGTCGGCCGCGGCGCGCTCGGAGATGATTTTCACCAGTCCCGGCTCGTCCACCAGCTGGCCCGCGATGAGGAAGGGCCGCTGCTCGGTGACCACGCCGTCGCCCACCGCCGTGCCGAGGGGCGCGATGTTGACGACGCCGCGGCCGCGCAGGGCTTCCTCCTCGGGTATGGCGGCCTTGGGGGCGACGGGCAGGTGGATGTCCACCGACTTGTCGATCTTGGCCATGGAGGCGGCGACCATGAAGAAGATGAGCAGCTGGAAGACGCAGTCGATCATCGGCGTCATGTCCATCTCGCAGACGGGTTCGTCGGGTTTGCGGAGCTTCATGGCGGAGGGTTCCGGGCGGCGCGGGGCGGACGGGCGGCGGGGTCAGCGGGGCTGGCCGGGGATGGGGTAGGGAGGGGACTGCGGGACGATGGTCGCGGCTTCGTCCGGCTCGTACGAGGGGGCGGCGGCGGTTTCGTTGCCGGGCGGCAGGATCGTCGTGGTGCCGCCGGACTGGGCCTGGGCGAAGTAGTCGCCGGCGCCGGTCAGCGCGTCGAGGATCGCCGAGTACTCGCCCTCGGCCTCGCGCACGATGCGGGAGAGGTTGTTGCGGAAGATGAAGTAGGCGAACATGGCGGGGATGGCGATGCACAGGCCCGTGGCCGTCGTGATGAGCGCTTCGCCGATGTTGCTCGCGAGCAACTCGGGCTTGCCCATGCCGCCCATGCCGATCTTCTGGAACGCGCCGATCATGCCCGACACCGTGCCGAGCAGCCCGATCATCGGGGACACGCCCGTGATCAGCGAGAGGAAGTTGATCCAGAAGCCCACCTGTGCCTCCTCGCGGCCGACGGCTTCGGCGATGGCGTTTTCCATGTCCTGCTTCGAGGCGGCGACGTCGTCGGGGTTGATCTTGCGGAGGCCCGGGACGAGGCCGTTGGTGAAGAGGCAGGGGGAGGAAGTGGCGAGCTGGTGCATCTGCCCGACGTCGCGGTTCTGCGCGGCGGCGCGGATGGGGGCCACGACGGTGGCCGGCAGCAGGTTGCGGCGGGAGACCATGCGGATGTTGACGATGATCATCGTGATGAGCCCGACGGAGCAGGCGCCGAGCGGCCACATGGCCCAGCCGCCGGTCTCGATGATGTCCAACAGGTTCTTCGTCTGCGGCGCGGGTTCGGCGGCGGCGGCGCCTTCGGGCGGGTTGGGGGGCGGTACGTCCTGCGCGGTCGCGGCGAGGGGGAGCGCGGCGGCGAGGAGGAGGGCGGCGAGGATGGTCGAGCGGAATGGTTTCATGGCATCTTCCCGGTACGTTGGTTGAATGGCGTATGCCCGCACCCTAGTCCGCGCGCGGGGGGCTGTCAAGCGCGCATCGCGCAGGCGCGCGGCGCGGGAAACGTTTTCCAATGATTGGAAAATTTTTATCCAATGGTTGGAAAACGGGGCTGTTTTTCCAATGATTGGAAAAATTTTTCGGCAATTTTCCAATGATTGGAAAAAATTTCCGCGATTTTTCCAATGATTGGAAAAAAAGTTTCCAATGGTTGGAAAACTTTTCCCGCACCGGTCACGGCCCGGCGGTCTCGGCGGTCCCGGCGAGCCAGCGCGCGAAACGGTCGCGGTGGACGGCAAGCCCCGGGGGCAGGTCTTTTTCCGCCGCAAAGCGGGCGAAGGCGCGCATCGTCGAGTCCAGGCGCTCCGGCGTCGCGGGCGTTGCACGCTTTCCGCGGCGGAGAGGAAGCAGATCGGGGATGCCCAGTTTGGCGTCGACGTGCTTGCGCAGGCGGTCGAAGCTGCGGTGGTCGCGCAGAAGGCGGGCGAGGCGGTGGCGGGCGGCGGCGTATGGGGCCCGGAGGACGGCGGGCAGCGGGCGGTCGGGGGCTTCGCCGGGGAGGAGCCATTCGAGGGGGAGGCGGGCGTCGAGCCGGAGGAGCTGGCGCAGGCGCAGGGCGAGGCGGCGGTAGCGCATGAGGGTGGAATAGCTGACGGGAATGCGGTTGTCCGCGAGGTAGCCGCGCAGGCCGCGGCCGCGGGATTGGATGCGTTTGGCGCCGGTCGGGGATTCGCGGTAGTGGTTGCCGCTGTCGAGCGTCGGTTCGAGGTCGGCCAGGCGGGAGCCGAGGCGGAGGCGGACGCGGAGGGTGCGGGGGGAGATTCCGCAATCGGCTTTCAGTTCCGCCGCGGTCGGGGTGCCGCGGAGGGACGGGCTCTCGGGGTGGGGGGCGCGGAGGCGGCCGCGGCGGCGGAGTTCGCCGAGGATGGCGGCGCCGGTCTCGGTGGCGACGAAGCCGACGAAGGCGGCCGCCGTCACGCCGAGGACGGCCGGCAGGAAGGCGAGGCCGATGGCGCCGTTGCCGCCGCGGAAGGGGGAGAAGGCGGCGTCGAAGACGGATTGGGTGCTGGCGGAGGCGTTGCGGAGGATGTCTTTCATGGGCACGGAGTGTGGGGCGGGGAGTTGGGTTTGTCAAGGAATTTTCCTGTTTCCAAATCATGGGGGACGCCGACGGGACGGGGGTGTGGAAACGGGAATCAGGGGGCGGGGACGGAGAAGGTGGCGCCGTCGCGGGGCTTGATGCGGGCGATGATGCCGGGGCGGCCGGGGCGGGTGCGCCAGCCGGCGGAGTCGAGGGGGAGGCGGTCGCGGGTGGTGGAGGGGAGGGCGTCGTGGCGGGGGCCGATGCTCCAGACGGCCCAGTCGAGGGGGCAGTCGGGGCCGGTCATGTATTTTCCGGAGGTTTCGCGGCAGAGGGGGAAGTCGGAGGGGACCCAGACGGGATAGGGGGCGGGCATGTGCTGGCCGTTGAGCCAGTAGGGGAGGGAGGCGATGTATTTGTAGGTGGAGCCGGGATGGAAGGGGTCCTGCAGGAGCGAGGAGGCGCGCGTGGGCGAGGGGGGAAGGTAGCCGCCGTCGGCGAGTTCGCGGGGAAGCTGGAGTTCTTCTTCGGCGTCGGAGGATTGGCAGGAGATGCTGCACGGGGGATACTGTTTGTGGTCGGCGCGGTAGGCTTCGAGGGCGGCTTCGACGGAGCGGAGTTCGGTCATGGCGCGGGCCACGCGGGCGTCCTCGACGGCACGGAGGGAGACGGGAACGAGGATGGCGGAGAGGAGGAGGACGATGGCGATGACGACGAGGAGTTCGAGGAGGGTGAAGGCGGAGTCGGGGAGGAGGGGGCTTCCCGGGCGCGCCCCACGGGCGGGCGCGGCTGGAAGCCGCACCCCCGGAAGTGGGGTCGGGGCAAGGGGCTCAGGCGGGGCGCAGTACTCCCCCCGGCGCTGAAGCGCCAACCCCCTCTCGGAGGGGGGGGAGGGCTTGCGCGCGGGGGGGAGGGCGTTCATGTCGCTTGCCGAAACTGCCAGAATTTCCGAAAACGGCGTGTTTTCAGTCGGCGGAGGCGGGGAGGACGAGGCGGTAGAAGCGGGTGGGGGAGGTTTCGGCGTCGCGGACGGTGATTTCGGTGGGGAAGGCGAGGGCGGGGGCGTGCCAGGTGGCGCCGGAGTCGTCGGAGACTTCGAGCTTGTAGCCGGCATAGTCGGCGGAGTAGGTCAGGACGGCGGCGGAGGGGGCGCCTTCGTCTCCGGTGGCGGGCTCGAAGGCGATGTCGAGGACGGGGCCGATTTCCTGGACGACGAGTTCGTAGCCGGCGGTGTTGGAGCCTTCCTGGTTGATGAACCCGGTGGCGGAGAAGAAGCGGTTGGTGGCGGGCGCGGGGCCGAGGGAACGGCGGGGGAGGCGGAGGGGGAAGGTGCGGCCGGTGGCGTCGGTGCAGGTGACCAGGCGGGCGCCGAAGGGGAGGGTTTCGGGGTGGGGATGGTTCCAGGTGGCAACGGCATTGTCGTCGGCGAGGCGGATGGCGTCGAGGCGGACGCGGGCGCCCTGCCAGCGTTCGCCGCCGGTGGCGCGGGTGGGATCGAAGATGGGGGTGCCGGTGTCGTCGACGAGGGCGGCGAGCGAGAGGGGCGCGGCGGGGGGGAGGCCGACGGCGGGGCGGAGGAGGCGGACGGAGAAATCGTAGGCGGGGTCGGGGTTGTGGGCTTCGTTGACGTTGACCTTGCCGTTGTAGTGCATGGCCCAGTTGGCGGTGATTTCGACGTAGTCGCCGGGCTGGAAGGGGCGTCCGGTTTCGGGGTCGGCGGTGACGCGGGCGAGTTCGGCGGCCCAGGCGTCTTCGTCGTAGAAGAAGGCGGCGGGGCGGCCGCGCTGGGCCATGTAGAGGGCGGTGCCGCCGAAGTCGCCGGGGTCGGTCGCCTGGACGAAGATCTGGTACTGGCCGCCGTTGTTGGGGGAGGTGGCGTCGGGGACGTAGTCGGTCGAGAGGAGGTCTTCGGGGGCGTTCAGGAGGATGCCGCGGAGGGTGATGGGATACTGGTTGGTCCAGGTCTGAGGGGAGGTGCCGTCGGGGTTGACGGCCTGGAGGGTGGAGTGGGCGAGAGGGGTGGCGGCGGAGGCGCGGGAGGGGGCGAGGGTGGCGAGGGATATGAGGAGGGCGGCGAGGGAGACGACGAAGCGACGAGGCGACGAAACGACGAGGGGGAAATCAGTGTGCATGGGGGTGTTCCTTTGCGGTGGGTTGGATGGCGGTGAGGCAGAGCTGGGCGCGGAGGACGCCGCGGACGGATTCGAGGCGGTCGGCGGTGCGGCGGATGGCGTCGGTGCGGCCGCGGACGGCCAGGATTTCGAGGCAGTGGTGGTGGTCGAGGTGGACGTGCAGGACGGAGAGGACCAGGTCGCCGGCGTCGTGCTGGATGGCGGTGAGGCGCTCCTGGAGGCCGCGGGCGTGGTGGTCGTAGAAGAGGACGATGGCGCCGGCGGCCTGGGCGCGGGGGGCGACGGCCGCGGCGTCGGTGGTCGCCGC
>CACXEY010000110.1 GCA_902766695.1 uncultured bacterium | reverse complement strand
TTTTCGGGGGGTTTGGGGGGCTCGATGCGGGGGAAGAGGGCGCCGGGAGGCGTCACTTGGGCGCCGGGGGCGAGGCGGGCGGGCGCGAAGAGGCCTTCGGGGTCCACGGCGGCCGCGGCGGCGGGGTCCATGCCGAGGGCGGTGCGCAGGGCGGCCATCTTCTGGGGCATGAGCGGCATGAGGAGGCCGGAGCATACGCGCAGGGCGTCGGCGGCGGCGTAGAGGGTGGTGCCGAGGGGGGCCGGGTCGGCGGCCTTGGCCTGGGTCCAGGGCTGGCGGGTCTCGAGGAAGCGGTTGATGGCGCGCACGGCGTCCATGACCTGCGCGATGCCGGAGGAGAGGTCGTAGCGGTCGGCGCCGTCGCGCAGGGCCGCCGCGGCGGCGGTGGCGCGGGCGAGGAGTTCGGCGGCGGGCGCGCCGGGGGCGAAGGCGTCGGGCTCGGGCGCGGGGAGGCGGCCGGCGCAGTACTTGCCGACCATGCTCGCGACGCGCGAGAGGCAGTTGCCCAGGTCGTTGGCGAGGTCGGCGTTGTAGCGGCGGACGAAGGCGTCCTCGGTGAAGGCCGCGTCCTGGCCCATCACCATCTCGGCGAGCAGGAAGTAGCGGAAGGGCTCGACGCCGTAGCGCTCCATCATGTCCATCGGGTTGACGACGTTGCCGAGGGATTTGCTCATCTTGGCGGTTCCCGAGAGCCACCAGCCGTGGGCGAAGATCGTGCGCGGCATCTCCACGCCCGCCGCCTTGAGCATGCAGGGCCAGTAGACGCTGTGGGTCGTGAGGATGTCCTTGCCGATGAGGTGCACGGCGGGCCACCATTTGGCGAAGCGGGCGTCGTCGCGGCGGTAGCCGATGGCGCTGACGTAGTTGACGAGGGCGTCGAACCAGACGTACGTCACGTAGTCCCTGTCGAACGGCAGCTCGATTCCCCACGAGAGGCGGCTCTTCGGGCGCGAGATGCACAGGTCCTGGAGGGGCTTGCGGAGGAAGCCGAGGGTTTCGTTGCGGCGGAAGTCGGGCTGGATGAATTCGGGATGGGTCTGGATGTAGTCCACGAGCCAATCCTGGTACTTGGACATGCGGAAGAAGTAGTTGGCTTCGCGCACGCGCTGGACTTCGCGGCCGCATACGGGGCACTTGCCGTCGGCGAGGTCCTTTTCGGTGAAGAAGCGCTCGTCGCCGACGCAGTACCAGCCGTCGTACTCGGCGCGGTAGATTTCGCCGCGGTCGAAGAGGTCCTGGAGCATTTCCTGCACGATGGCCTTGTGGCGCTCCTGGGTGGTGCGGATGAAGTCGTCGTTGGTGATCTCGAGCTTCTGCCAGGCCTCCTGGAAGCGCACGACCGTCGCGTCGGCGTGCTGCTGGGGGGTGACGCCGAGGCGGGCGGCGGCCTCCTGGACCTTCTGGCCGTGCTCGTCGGTGCCGGTGAGGAAGTAGGTGGGGCGGCCGAACAGCCTGTGGATGCGCGCGAGGACGTCGGCGAGGACGGTCGTGTAGGCGTGGCCGATGTGCGGCTTGTCGTTGACGTAGTAGATGGGGGTGGTGACGTAGAAAGGTTTGTCGTTCATCTGAAGCTCCTGATTGCGGGGAAGGGTTGTAGCCCAACGGGGGCGCGCGCGCAAGCAAAAGGGGGGGCGGCGGAGGCGGGATTCCCCTCGCCCCTCCCTTTTTCCCCGAAGCCCCCTCGGCCTTTCCACCGGTTCCTTCCAACCGTGCAGGCGCCGGAACGCGCATTGGCGGCCGATGACGCCCCGTCCGCCGGAAACCGCCATCAACAAAAAATCCCCGCAAAACGGGGAGAAAAGTGGTCGGGGCGACGAGATTTGAACTCGTGACCTTTTGCACCCCAAGCAAACGCGCTACCAGTCTGCGCTACGCCCCGACGGGGTTTGGAAGTCGCGTGAGGGTTTACCACGCTTTGTCCGCCGCGTCAATGCCCCGCGCCCTTTTTTTTCCGGGCGGGGCCGTCCGTCCGGTCCCGGGGCGGCCCCGTCCGGGGCGACAGGAAGTCCGCCGCCGCCGCCCTCCGCAATCTCTCCAGGCGCGGGGGCAGCCCGCTCTCCTGCAAAAAGTCCGCCAGCTCCCGCCGCGTGTTTTCCGCCAGGATCCCGTCGAGCGGCTTCCCGCCGCCCCGCCCCGGACGCGGCAACCGCCGCACTCCCAGCGCCCCGTCCACGTGCGACTGCAAGCGACTGAAATTCCAGTGGGCCCGCATCAGGCGCGAGAGACGGCGCTTCGCCGACGCGTACTGCGCTTGCAACGCCGGCGGCACGTCCGCCGCCCCCGCCGCCCCCGGCAGCAGCCACTCCAGCGGCAACCGCTCGTCCAGTCCCTGCAGGGCGCGGAGGCGTACCGCGAGGCGCATGTAACGCATGAGGGTCGAGTAGTTCATCCCGACGCGGTTGTCCTCCAGCCAGCCCCGTACGCCGCGTCCGCGGCCGCGGATGCGCTTGGCGCCCGCCGGCGAGACGTCGTAGCGGTTGCCGCGGTCGAGCGTCGGCGCGAGGTCCGCCAGTCGCGACCCGATCCGCAGGCGCACCGCCAGCGTGCGCGGCCGCACCGCCGCGTCCGCGGCGAACTCCTCCGGCGCCGGCGTCCCGCGCAGCGACGGGGAGGGCGGCCGCGGCGCCCGCAGGCGCGCCCGGCGGCGGAGCTCGGAGAGGATGGCGCGCCCCGTCGCGCCCGCGATCCAGCTCCCGAGCGCAACCGCCGAGAAGGCGGCGATGCCGGTG
>CACXEY010000109.1 GCA_902766695.1 uncultured bacterium | reverse complement strand
GGGCATGGGGAGGGACCTCAGCCGACGACGAGGTTGACCATGCGGCGGGGAATGACGACGCGTTTGCGGATGGTTTTGCCGTCAAGGTAGGGTTTGACGGCGTCGCAGGCTTCGGCCGCCGCCGCCACGGCGTCTTGGTCGGCGTCGGCAGGGACGCGGATGCGGCCGCGGACTTTGCCGTTGACTTGGACGGGCAGCTCGATTTCGGCTTCGGCGAGGTGGGTTTCGTCCCAGGTGGGCCAGGGGGCGTAGGCGAGGGTGTCATTGTGGCCGAGTTTCTGCCAGAGTTCTTCGGCGATGTGGGGGGCGAAGGGGGAGAGGAGGAGGATGAAGTCGGAAAGGACGCTGGCCGGAAGGGTCTCCCAGGACTGGGCTTCGTTGACGAGGATCATCATGGCGGAGATGGCGGTGTTGTATTCCATCTTTTCGATGCCGGTGGTGACTTTCTTGATGCAAGCGTGCAGGGCGCGGGATTGGGCGGGCGTGGGCGCGGCCGTGGCGGAGAGTCGGGGATTGGGTTCGCCGGTTTCGCCGTCGAGGACGAGGCGGTAGACGCGGTTGAGGAAGCGGTGGACGCCTTCGACGCCTTTGGCGCTCCAGGGTTTGACCTGGGTGAGGGGGCCCATGAACATTTCATAAAGACGGAGGGAGTCGGCGCCGTAGGCTTTGACGACGTCGTCGGGGTTGATGACATTGCCGCGGCTCTTGGACATTTTGTCGGCTTTGGCGCGGACGGCGATGGCGGGGTCGGCCTTCCAGACGAAGCGGTCGCCTTGTTTGACGACATCGGTCTCGGGGAGTTTTTCGGCGGTGCGGTCGGCGCAGGACTCCCAGGCGGGGGTGCCGTAGGAGAGGGGTTTTCCTTCGGGGTCGCGGAAGAGGGTGTATTCCATTTCGCCGAGGATCATGCCCTGGTTGACGAGGCGCTGGAAGGGCTCGGGGGTGGAGACGGCACCGATGTCGTAGAGGACTTTGTGCCAGAAGCGGGCGTAGAGGAGGTGGAGGACGGCGTGTTCGGCGCCGCCGACGTAGAGGTCGACGGGCATCCAGGCTTTTTCGAGGGCGGGGTCGACGAAGACGGTGTCGTTGGAGGGGTCGATGTAGCGGAGGTAGTACCAGCAGGAGCCGGCCCACTGGGGCATGGTGTTGGTTTCGCGCTGGGCGGGGGCGCCGCAGACGGGGCAGGTGGTTTTGACCCATTCTTCGGCGCGGGCGAGAGGGGGGCGTCCGTCGTGGGTGGGTCGGTAGTCTTCCATGGCGGGCAGGCGGACGGGGAGCTGGTCCTCGGGGACGGGCACGACGCCGCAATGGGGGCAGTGGACGAGGGGGAAGGGTTCGCCCCAGTAGCGCTGGCGGCTGAAGAGCCAGTCGCGGAGTTTGTAGTTCACTTTCTTGGTGCCCTGGCCGCGGGCGGCGAGCCAGTCGGTGATGCGGGCCTTGGCGGCGTCGACGCCGAGGCCGTCGAGGGAGATTTCGTCGTTGGCGGAGTTGACGAGGGGGCCGTCGCCGGTCCAGGCTTCGCGCTGCGGGTCGCCGCCGGAGACGACTTTGATGATGGGAATGCCGTATTTCTTGGCGAAGTCCCAGTCGCGGGTGTCGTGCGCGGGGACGGCCATGATGGCGCCGGTGCCGTAGCCCCAGAGGACGTAGTCGGCCACCCAGACGGGAATCTGCTTGCCGTTGACGGGGTTGGTGGCGGTGGCGCCGGTGAAGACGCCGGTCTTTTCCTTGGCGAGTTCGGTGCGCTCGAGGTCGCTCTTGCGGGCGGCGGCGGCGCGGTAGGCTTCGACGGCGGCGCGCTGGCCGGGGGTGACGAGTTTGTCGACGAGGGGGTGCTCGGGCGCGAGGACCATGTAGGTGGCGCCGAAGAGGGTGTCGGGGCGGGTCGTGAAGACGCGGATCTTGCCGGCCGGGGAGTCGAAGTCGACTTCGGCGCCTTCGCTGCGGCCGATCCAGTTGCGCTGCATTTCCTTGATGCTGTCGGGCCAGTCGAGGGTGTCGAGGTCGCGCAGGAGGCGCTCGGCGTATTCGGTGATCTTCAGCACCCACTGGCGCATGGGCTTGCGGACGACGGGATAGCCGCCGCGCTCGCTCTTGCCGTCGATGACTTCTTCGTTTGCCAGCACGGTGCCCAGCTCGGGGCACCAGTTGACGGGCATTTCGCTTTCGTAGGCGAGGCCGCGCTTGAAGAGCTGGAGGAAGATCCACTGGGTCCAGCGGACGTAGGGTTCGTCGGTGGTCGCGACTTCGCGGTCCCAGTCGTAGGAGAAGCCGAGCATCTTGAGCTGGGCGCGGAAGCGGCCGATGTTCTTGTCGGTGGTGACGCGCGGATGGGTGCCCGTCTGGATCGCGAACTGCTCCGCCGGCAGCCCGAAGGCGTCCCAGCCCATGGGATGCAGGACGCGGAAACCGCGCATGCGCTTGTAGCGGGCCTGGATGTCGGTCGCGGTGTAGCCCTCGGGATGGCCGACGTGGAGGCCGGCGCCGCTGGGGTAGGGGAACATGTCCAGGACGTAGAACTTGGGCTTGGCGGGGTCGGCGGCGGGATCGGTGCGGAACGTCTTGTGCTCGTCCCAGTAGGATTGCCACTTCTTTTCGATGTCTGCAAACGGGTATGCCATGGTGTGCTCTGCCTTTCCTGCGGCGCCGGGGAAAAAGGGAATGGCACCGACTTCCCGGCATGATAGCGCGGGGGGGGGGGCGTTGCAAGTCCGGGGGTTGGCGCGGCGGCGGCGGGGGGGGGG
>CACXEY010000108.1 GCA_902766695.1 uncultured bacterium | reverse complement strand
TCCGACGCGCAGCTGAAGGCCATCCCGCAGCAATTCCGCCTCGAAGCGACCGTCAACGCCTCCTACAACCTTCACTTCGACGCCCCGCCCGCCTGACGCGGAATCGGCAGTTGCCGAATTTGAGGCCATTGTTTCGAGGATGCGGCTTCAGCCCCGCCCACCCATTTGGGCGCGGCAAAAATGCCGCGCCTCCCGGCCTTGCGCCTTGAGCGCAGGAGAAAAGCGGGAGAAATTGCAGCCGCAAAGAACGCCAAGGGGAGGGAATGTTGCCCGCCATCGACTGCAATCGATTGCAATCGCCAAAAACGCCCGCGCTCCGTCCTTTCTCCTCCGTGCTTCCGTGCCTCCGTGTGAGGCCCTCCCTCCGCAGGCTTCCCACCCGCGCACTCCCGCCCCCCATTGGACATTGCCCAGCTTCCTGGCACATGCTGGATGGGAATTGCTGTCGGGGTGCATGTGGCCCGAAATCGAGCTGCTTTTGATTTGGGGCCACCAACAGACGGTTGTGCAAATTGCCAAAAATTATAAAACATAAGATTTGCGGCTAAATAGTGCTTGTTTTTCGACCGCATGACGCATTTCTCGTGCGCGGGTTTGACTTGATCCTGATCGCTTACGGAACACCTGAGGGTCCTCCGGATGTCCGGGTTCGCGAACCGCGACGACGCCCTCAATTTCCGCACGGGCCGGGCGTCCCGCCTGGAACGCTGGCTCCTGAGCGACAACTATGTCCGGTTCTACCTTCACAGAGACGAGTGACGAGTGACGAGTGACGAGATGCGGCGCCCTCCGGCCGCATCTCCCGATTTCCCCTCTCCCCGGCTCCCCTGGGAGGTGCGACTTCCAGTCGCGCCCATTTCGCCCCCATCCCGCCCGCGCAGCGGGCGCCCCGCATCTTGTCACTTGTCACTTTTCACTCGTCACTGGCGCCCGCAGGGCGCCCGCGCCCCTCCAGCCTCCACCCATTGTCCCCGTGGTAGATCATCTGCCGGGTCATGCCGCCGTCGATGCAGATGTTTTCCCCCGTGATGAAGCCGGCCTTGTCCGAGGCGAGATAGAGGACCATCTGCGCGATGTCCATGGGGTTGCCGACGCGCCCGGCGAAGTGCTGCGCGGCGTCGGGACCGGACCAGTCCCTCCCCTCCGTGTCGATCCAGCCGGGCGAGATCGAATTGACCCGCACCCGCCCTGCGAAACTCGCGGCGAGGGCGTGGGTGAGCGCGGCGAGGCCGCCCTTGGCCGCCGTGTAGCTCTCGGTCTGCGGCTGGCTCATCCGGTCGCGCGAGGAAGAGATGTTGACGATGGACGCGCCCTCGCCGAAATGGTCCTTGAAGAGCTTGGCGAGATAGAAAGGCGCGGCCACCCCGACCGCCTGCGCATGGAGGAACTGCTCGTAGCTGCATTCATCCAGCCCCAGGAAGAGCGGCATCGCGTTGTTGACCAGCACGTCCACGCGCCCGGCCTTCTCCAGCACATCCGCCGCGAACCGCTCCAGGACACCCCGGTCCGCGATGTCCCCGACGAACCACGGCCCCGGCCGCACGTCGATGACGTGCACCGCCGCGCCTTCCCGCTTGAAACACTCCGCGATGCACCGCCCGATTCCCTGCGCCCCGCCCGTCACGACCACGACCTTGCCTTCGAATTCCATTTTCTGCTCCCTTCCTTCGCTCCCGTTCTTTTATCCGATGCCGCCCGCGCGCTCAAGCCTTGCCTGGGCCGATTCCAATGGAGTTGTCCGGCGATGAACTTGTGGGTTCGTTCGTGCAAAGGCGTGGTAGGGCGGCGAGGCCGGCGCCATCCTCCCGCCTGGCTGTCTCCGGCGGACAGGGACCGCCCGTCCTACCACATCCCTGCGTCCGGAAAACCACGAGGTTTTCGCCTGACAACTCCATTGCGATGGAGGAATTCGGGAACCAGATTTGCTCCATCTGTTTGTTCCCGGAGAATGAACCAGGGTTTTGCATCGTGATTGTCCAATGGCAGCCTTGCGATTCCCCTTGTGCATGGAAGGGCAAGGCGGGCCGTTCCCGGCCCGCCGGCTTCGCCCCCCTCCCCGTCTCGCCTCGCCTTCAGGTGGCGGAGGGGGACTGGATCGGAACGCCCGCGTTCTCGAAGCGGATGGAGCCGGCGCGGCCGTGGGCGTCGAGGCCTTCGACTTCGGCCATGCGTTCGATCATCGGGAGGGTCTCCATCAGGTCGGCGCGGGTGAAGGCGATGACGCTGCTGCGCTTGCGGAAGGAATCCACCGTGAGGCCGGAGAAGCAAGCGGCGGTGCCGCCCGTCGGCAGGACGTGGCTCGGCCCCGCGACGAAGTCGCCCGCGCTTTCCGGCGTCCACGCGCCGACGAAGACGGCCCCAGCGTTGCGGACTTTCTTGAGCCAGCGGCGGGGTTCCTTGGTCATGATCTCGAAGTGTTCGGGCGCAAACCGGTTGACCAGGTCGATGCCGGCGTCGAGGTTCTCGCACAGGACGATCATCGCGCCGCCGTTCTCCACCGCGCGCTCGACGCGGGTGCGGCGGGAGAGGGTCGCCGACTGCCGCTCCATCTCGGAGAGGACGCGGTTGGCGAGGGTGACGTAGGGGGTGACGAAGAGGGCCTTCTCCTGTCCGGAGCCGTGTTCGAGCTGGGAGAGGAGGTCGGCGGCGATGTGTTCGGGGCGGGCGGTTTCGTCGGCCAGCACGGCGATTTCGCTGGGGCCGGCGACCATGTCGAGGTCGACGTCGCCGTAGACGAGTTTCTTGGCGGCGGCGACGTAGGGGCCGCCGGGGCCGACGATCTTGAGGACGGGCCGGATGGTCTCGGTTCCGTAGGCCATCGCGCCGATGGCCTGGATGCCGCCCAGACGGTAGATTTCGGTGGCGCCGGCGACTTCGAGGGCGTGCAGGAGGTAGGGGTTGACGCTGCCGTCGGGCGCGCACGGGGTGCAGGCGACGATCTCGGGGACGCCGGCGGCCTTGGCGAGGGTGACGGTCATGAGCGCGGTCGAGGCGAGCGGCGCGGTGCCGCCGGGGACGTAGCAGCCGACGCGCTGGATGGGGATGAACAGCTCGCCGAGGACGCCGCCCTTGGGGGTGTTCATGCTCCAGTCCTTGCGCATCCCGGCCTTGCCGAAGTGCATCACGCGCGCGAAGATTTCGGACGCGACCCGCTTGAAGGGGAGGTCCACCGCCTCGGACGCGGCGGTGCGTTCTTCGCGGCCCACGGCGAAGCGGGAGGGCGGGAGGTCGGCCTTGGTGAATTCGAGGGTGTAGCGGGCGACCGCGGCATCGCCTTCGCGGCGGATGTCGTCGAGCACGCGGCGGGCGGTATCGAGCGCGACGGGGTCGAGCGCGGGACGCTTCAGGAAGGCCTCGACTTCGGGCGTGGAGGTGTGGGGGGACCATTTGACGATTGGTACGGCAAGGCTCATGGTGGGCTCCTTTCTTTGTCAGAATCCTTTTATGGTTTCGTTCATGTTGCCGCATTTCGGGCATTCGGCCATGGGAACGTTCCGGCGGTCGAAGTAGACGTGTCCGCAGACGGCGCAGCGGAAGATGAAGGGGGTCGCGCGGGCGCGGCGG
>CACXEY010000107.1 GCA_902766695.1 uncultured bacterium | reverse complement strand
CGCGACGTGGTGTGGAAGTACGTGGCGGAGCGGTTGGTGCCGGAGCATCCGGTGCGGGGGTTCGGATTCGGGAAGCGGACGTTCGAGCAGGTGGCGTACCACGATCGGTCGCGCAAGCCGCTGCGCGGCGCGGTGGAGTATCCGCACGCGCACAGCTACTGGCTGATGCTCGCCTTCCAGGGTGGCGGCGTGGCGGTCGCGCTCTGGGGCGCGGGATGGCTGGCGCTGGCGGGCGGACTGCTTCGGGCGCTGCGGCGGGCGGGGCGGGGGACGGCTCCGTGGCGGGAGCGGCTGGCGGCGGGGGCGCTGCCGGCGTTCTTCCTGGCGACGGTGGGGATGGTCCTCCTCTACGGGACCGCCGACTACCCCGACAACCTCGTCCGCGACGCGCAGTTCATGCTCCCGGCCCTCGCCCTCGCCTGGGCGTGGCCACCGGCGGAAAAGGCGAAGGAGGGCGCGGCATGAAGGTCGGCGTCATCACCACCGTCTACAACCGGCCCGAGCATTTCCGCCTGATGCTGGCGGCGCTCGCGGGGCAATCGCGGCGGCCGGACGAGGTGGTCGTGGCCGACGACGGCTCCGGTGCCGCGGAAGCCGAGGCGGTGCGCGCCCTCGCCGCGGCGTCGCCGATTCCCTGCACCGTGGTGCGGCAGGAAAAGGACGGATACCGTCTGGCGGCGGCGCGCAATCTCGCGATCCGCGCCGCGGACAGCGATTACCTCGTCTTCGCCGACTGCGACATCGCGCTGCTGCCCGACGCCATCGAAACCCACCTCCGCCACGCCGCGTCCGGACGCCTCATCGTCGGCAACCGCGCGCTCCTTGGCGAAGAAGCCACCGCGAGCCTCTTCGCCGCCCGGCCCTCGCCGTCCGCCGACGCCTGGGAGGACGCCTGGCGCCGTGCCGATGCCGCCGAACTGCAGGCCGCGCAAACCCTCTTCCTGCACCACGCGGCGTTGCGGCGCTGGCATCTCGCGCGGCCGCACAAGCCGAAGATCATCGGCTGCCATTTCTCGCTCTTCCGCGACGACGTCCGGCGCGTCAACGGCTTCGACGAAAACTACGTCGGCTGGGGCTACGAGGACGACGACTTCGCCCGCCGCCTCTACAAGGCCGGCGTCCGCCCCGAGAGCGTCATCCTGGCCGCGCGCGCCATGCACCTGTGGCATCCGTCGCTTGCCCCGCAGGCGCTCAAGCACCACCGGGACCGCCCCAACCGCGCCTACTTCCGCCGCTGGTTCGTCCCCGCCTTCTGCCCGAACGGCCTCGTGAAAAAAGCATGAACTGGACCGCTCCCACCACCCTGACCGTCACCTGCGGGCGCGGATGCGCCGGCGCCCTCCGCCGCGAACTCGCCGCCCTCGGCCATCCCGAAGCGCGCGACTTCACGCCCACGGCCGTCGGCGTCGAGGGCGACCTGCGCGAAGCGCTCAAGCTCAACCTCTGGCTGCGCAGCGCCAACCGCGTGCTGTTCGAGGTCGCGGCGTTCCGGGTGCGGACCCCCGACGAACTGTACGCGGCCGCGACGACCCTTCCGTGGGAAGAGTGGCTCGCGCCGGGGGCGCCCTTCCATCTCCACGGCGATGCAGAGGCGCCCGGCCTGCGCGATCCGCGCTTCGCGCTGCTCCGCTGCAAGGACGCCATCGCCGACCGCTTCGTCCGCAAGACCGGTGCGCGTCCCGACTCGCAGTCCGACCCCGACGGCGCCGCCTGCATCGCCCTGCATTGGCGCGATGGCGTGGCGCGGTTGCACCTCGACACCAGCGGCATCCCGCTCTCCCGCCGCGGCTACCGCCTGCGCCCGTGGATTGCCCCCCTCCGCGAGAACCTCGCCGCGGCCATCCTGCTCGAATCGGGATGGGACCCCGCCGAGGACGCCTTCGCCGGCCCCATGTGCGGCAGCGGGACCCTCGCCATCGAGGCCGCGTGGATGGCGATGCGCCGCGCACCCGGCCTCCACCGCGAATCGTATGCCTTCCAGCGCCTCCGCGACTGGCCCGCCGACGTCTGGCGCGGCCTCCTCGACGCCGCGCGGCGGCGCTGCCTGCCCCTGCCGGCGGTGCCCATCGCGGCGAGCGACATCGATTCCCGGGCCGTCGAAATCGCACGCAACAACGCGGACCGCGCGGGCGTCGTCCGGCACATCGCGTTCGGCGTCGCCGACTTCCGCCGCGCGCCCGTCCCGCGCGCCCCGGGGCTCGTCGCGATGAATCCCGAATACGGCGAGCGGATGGGCCTCGAAGAGCGCCTCGCGCCCCTCTACGCCGCCATCGGCGACGACCTGAAGACCCGTTGCGCGGGCCTGCGCGCCGCCGTCATATCGGGCAATCCCGAGCTGGCGAAGCGGATCGGACTGCGTCCCTCCCGCCGCATCCCGATGTGGAACGGTCCCATCGAGTGCCGTCTCCTCCTCTACGACCTCTACGCCGGCACCCGCGATCCGCGCTTGATCCGCAAGCACGCCGGCGGGGATGACGCCTGAAGCGTCGAAAAGCGGACCCGCGCCCTGTTGGGTTCCTTTGGGGAACCGTTCCGGGTAGCGCTGTCCAAGAAATGGGGAACGCCTTCCCGGCCCGATGCGCGGGTAGGGCGGCGAGTTCCCTCGCCGCCGCGCGGACGGTACCTTCTTCCGGGCGTGAAAGATGTGCGGCCGCATCGGTTGCACCCCGTTCCGTGGCGTGTGCGCCTGGCGTGGGGGCCATCCCTCTCCCCGCTCTGGGCGCTTGGGGGCGGTATGATTTTCATGGCGGGGAGGATGACGGAAAACGAGTGAAAACGTCATGTTTTTCCGTATTCTCAAAATAGGATTGGACGCCCGGTGAATGGTGCCGGATCGGGGGGCCGTGGACTCAGGATGGGGACAGGTGGAGGCCGGAGTCGAGGAAGAGGATCTGGCCGGTGATGGAGGGGGTGGCGGCGAGGAAGACGGCCGCGCGGGCGATGTCGTCCGGGGTCGGGCGGATGCCGAGGGGGACGGAACGGGCGCGCTCGCGGCAGCCTTCCGGCGGCAGGACGTCGCCGGGGGCGATGCCGTTGAGGCGGAGGCGGATTTCCGCCAGGTCGGCGGCGGATTTGCCGATGACCGACGCCAGCTTGCGTTTGCCGAGGGTGTACCCGGCGAACGGGGCGTCGGCGGATTCCGGTCGGGCGATGCGGGCGTCGAGAAGGAAGACGACGCAGGCCGGTACGTTGTCCGCGGCCATCTGGAAGAGAAAACGCATGGGGGCGCCGAGATTGACCTCGTGCTGCCGGTCGAGGTCGGCGTCCGGGGCGGAATCGGGGACGAAAAGGGCGGCGTTGTCCACCCAGATGTCGATGCCGCCGGAGCGGTCCATGGCTTCGCGGTAGAGCCGTTCGCAGGCGGACCGGGACGCGAGGTCGGCGTGGAGGAGGCCTCCGGCGCGCGGGCCGAGGGTGGCGAGCAGGGCTTCGGCTTCGGCGCGGGACCGGTTGCAGTGGACCCATACGGTGGCGCCGGCGGCGGCCAGGGCGCGCACGATGGCGGCCCCGATGCGGCGGGCGCCGCCGGTGACGAGGGCCCGGCGGCCTTCGAGGGGGAGGGGGAGGGGGACGGACGTTTCCATGCGACGCATCCTACCCCGTGAAAGGGGGGCGCGCAAGGGCGACGGCGGGGTGGGGGATGGGCGGGGAAAAGGGGAAATGTTCATGGCGGGGGATATGGGTGTAAAACGGACGGAAACCGCATGGTTTTCCATAATCTCAAAACAGGTTGGAGAGGAGGTTGCCGGGGCCGGGAGCGGGCTTGCCGGGGCCGGGGCGGAAAGCGCCCGGTGGAGGCCGTTCCGGTGGTTGGGGATTGCGCGGGAGGGGGAGGGAGGGTATGGTGCGGGGCGTTATGTCCCAGAAAAGCCATCATGACATCGCGTGCCCCGGGTGCGGGGCGGAACTGTGCGTGGAGTTGTACGATTCGGTGCTCGTCGACGAGGAGCCGGGGTTGCGGACCGACTTGCTCACCGGCAAGCTCAACCGCGTCGTCTGCGACAAGTGCGGAAAGGCCTTCCGCGTGGACCAGCCCCTGGTCTACCACGACCGGGAGCAGGAGATTTTCATCCACTACCATCCGCTCGTCGGCGGCGTGACGATGGAGGCGGCGGTCGACGCGTTCAACCGGGCGATGGCCGAGCTGCGGCGGCTCGTCCCGGCGGGGATGCGGCTGCCGGAAACCCACCTGGTGCTGGAGTGGAGCGAGCTGGCGGAACGGATTTTCGTGCTGGAGGAGGGGCTGGAGCCGCGCGTGGTGGAGCACATCAAGTACATGATGTTCCAGCAGAATCCGGAGAAGCTGGATGCGTCGTCGAAGGGGCTTTTGTTCGACGCGCAGGACTCGACGGACGAGATGCTGTGCTTCGTGGTCCAGGACCGGGCGTCGCGGAAGCTGGAGGCGATGCTGCATTTCGCCCGCAAGGACTACGAGGCGCTGCTGAACGTGTTCGGGGAGGGGCAGGGGCTGAAGTTGCTGATGGACCAGTTCCCGGGGCCCGTGGTGAACGGTCGGCTGAAGTTTTTGCAGGACCGCCTGATGGAGAAGGCGGAGGAACCGGAGGGGGGCAGGGAGGAGGCGAAGGCATGAGGAAGGAGAGCCTGGCATCGAAGCGGCGGCGGGCGGGGGAGATCCTGCGGCGGCTGAAGGTCGAGTACCCGGACGCGCGCTGCGAGCTGGAGAACTGGAAGACGCCGCTGGAGCTGGCGGTGGCGACGATTCTCTCGGCGCAGTGCACGGACAAGCGGGTGAACATGGTGACGCCGGCGCTGTTCGCGAAGTACCGGTCGGCGCAGGACTGGGCGGATACGCCGCAGGAGGTGCTGGAGGAGGAAATCCGCAGCACGGGGTTCTTCCGCAACAAGGCGAAGAACATACGGGCGCTGGCGGCGCGGCTGGTGGCGGACTTCGGCGGGGAGCTGCCGGGCGACTTCGACGTGCTGACGAAGCTGCCCGGCATCGGGCGCAAGACGGCGAACCTGCTGGTGGCGACGGTGTTCGGCCAGCCGGGGCTCGTCGTGGACACGCATTTCATACGGCTCAGCAACCGTCTCGGGTTCGTGCAGGACGAGGACGACGCGGTGAAGATCGAGCGGGTCCTCGGGGACATCGTGCCGCGCGAGGACTGGACGGCGTGGTCGCACGCGATGGTGTTCCACGGCCGGCGCTGCTGCAACGCGCGGGCGCCGGAGTGCGGCAGGTGCCCGGTGTCGGAGCTGTGCCCGGCAAAAATCGGATGATTTGTCCAGCCCGGATTTGGAAACAAAAATGACAAAAACGGATGGACAAAGGGGCCGGGACAAAGGAGGCCCTTCGGGCTTCCGGGCCGCTTTTCTCCGCTTGTCTTTTCCGGGAGGGGGGAATGTGAGAATGGGTGGAAATGGGGAGCGGGCGAGAATCCGGAACGGCCAATTTGTTGGCCCGCTTTGTTCCATTTTCAAAAATTTGTTCTTTTTGTTTCCAATCATTCCGGCTGGCGGGCTTTCCTGCCGGGGGTGTGCGGCAGGGGCGGAGGGGTAGGGGATGGAGAACCGGAACATCATACGGTCGGCGTTCACGGTGGGGGGATTCACGTTGCTGAGCCGCATACTGGGGTTGGTGCGGGAGATTTTCATGGCGAAGTTCTTCGGGACGACGCTGGCGATGTCGGCGTTCGTGGTGGCGTTCCGGATTCCGAACTTGTTCCGGGCGCTGTTCGGGGAGGGGGCGCTGTCGGCGGCGTTCATTCCGGAGTTCCTGCGGGCGCGGCGTCAGGAGGGGGAGGCGGCCGGGTGGCGGCTGGCGCGGCGGGTCACGACGCTGGTGGGGGCGTTTTTGCTGGCGGTGACGGCGGTGGGCATCGCGGGGATGGGGCTGGCGATGCTGCGTCCGGGGTGGGTGGGCGAGAAGTGGTCGAGCGTGCTGCCGCTGGCGCAGGTGATGCTGCCGTACGTGTTCTTCATCTGCATGGCGGGGCTCGGGATGGGGGTGCTCAATTCGTATCGGAAGTTCTCGGTGTCGGCGTTCACGCCGGCGCTCTTGAACATCGCGATGATTTTGTCGCTGACCTGCATCGTGCCGTTCGTGGAGGGCGGGGCGGACCGGCGGATCGCGGTGGTGGCGTGGACGGTGCTGGTCGCGGGCGCGATCCAGCTCGCCTACCAGCTGCCGGCGCTGTGGTCGTGCGGGTGGCGGCCGGAGGCGGAGTTCCGCTGGCGCGACGAGCGGGTGCAGCGGGTGTTCATCCTGATGGGGCCGAGCGCGCTGGGGCTCGCGGTCAACCAGGTCAACGTGATGCTCAGCAGCTGGCTCGCGCTGAAGGCGGGGACGTGGGCGCCGAGCGCGCTGTACTACTCCGAGCGGCTCATCTACCTTCCGCAGGGGCTGCTCGCGACGAGCCTCGGCGCGGTGCTGCTCGCCATCCTCTCCGACTACGCGGCGCAGGGGCTCTGGGACGACGTCAAGGACGCCGTCGAGCACGGCCTGCGGACCCTGCTGTTCGTCATGACGCCGGCCGCAATCGGGCTGTGCGTGCTGGCGGAGCCGATCGTGCGCGTGGTGCTGGAGCGGGACGCGTTCGACGCGACGAGCACGTTTTTGACGGCGCGGGCGCTGCGGTTCTACGCGCCGGGGCTGATGGCGTTCTGTCTGGCGAAGGTGTTCGTGCCGGCCTTCTACGCGCGGCAGGACACGAAGACGCCCATCAAGATCGGCGTCTGCTCCGTGACGCTCTGCTGCATGATGAACGTGCTCTCCATCTGGCTGCTCCCCACCTACTGGAAGCACGCCGGGCTGGCGCTTTCGACCGTGCTCGCCGAGTGCTTCAACGGCACCATGCTGGCGATGGCCTTGCAGCGGCGCATGGGGCGGTTCGCGTGGCGCGGCGTGGTGGGCGGATGG
>CACXEY010000106.1 GCA_902766695.1 uncultured bacterium | reverse complement strand
TTTCACTGTCCGCGAAGCGGTTTTCCTGGTTTTCAATGCAGACATCCCTCCCGTCTCCCAGCCATCCGAGTCCGCGCAGCGGCATTCGAGACATTCAAGTAGACGCCCTCCTCCGCGTTCCTCCCGCATCCTTGTCCCCCTTTGTCCTGTTTGTCTTCTTCTTCCCTCCCGCCCTCCATTCGTACCTTCCAGCCGGGCGGAGTTGTCCGCCCGGCGACCTTGAAAGAGTTGTCCCAAGTTGTCCAAGTTGTCTCCTCAAACAATTGTCGGGAATAGTCGGAATTGTCTGACGGTTTTGTCCGCCGGTTGTTTTGTTGTCCTTTTTGTTCTTTTTGTTTCCCGGAAATGGCCCGAAAATTTTTTCCAATCATTGGAAAACGGGCGAAAAATCTTTTCCAATCATTGGAAAAAACGGGCGGATTTTTCCAACCATTGGAAAAATATTTTCCAATCATTGGAAAATCCGCGGGGGGCGCGAGGGCCAGCGGATTGGCCGGTATCCGGCGGGGGGCGGTTGTCAACCGCGTGTCAAAGCCGTGTCAAAAAATCCCGACACGCCCGATTGGCCCTCCATTGGCGCCCGGTTTGTGGTATACGTGCCGCCAGACCATGAGCGCTTCCGACACCTCCAAGTCCAGGGAACTGCGACTGTTCCTCTTCTCCACCCTCCTCCCCGCGCTGCTCGGCCTCGCGGCGGCGGTGTGGGGCGTGCGCACGGCGTGGCAGAAGATGTTCGCCGACGAGCGGCTCGACCTCCAGTCCCACGCCGAATGGATTGCCGACGCCCTCATGGCGCGCGTCCACGCCGCGGGATTCGGCGATCCTTTCCCGCAGCATCGCGCCACCCGCCGTCCGCCCGCCCCCCGCCACCTCAAGGAAGACCACCCCTCCTCCCTCTCGCCCGGCGACATCGCCCCCCTCTGCGACGCCATGCGCGGGACCGGCCGCGCGCGCGGCACCGCCTTCGAAATCCGCAACCTCGACGGCTCCCGCTTCTACGCCAGCGCCGACTGGCCCGCCCGCCACCGCTTCGAAGGCGCCTGCGACCTCGGCCCCCCGCTCGGCGACAAGACCCTCCACGCCGCGCGCGCCGACGGCGGCGCCGAGTTCCGCTTCCGGGCCGCCCTCCTCTTCGCCGCCGCCGCCGCCATCACGCTGCTCATCACGCTCTCTTTCGTCGGCGGCGGCCTGAGCCTCGTCCGCACCCTCCGCCGCGAACGCCTCGACGCCCGCGCCAAGGCCGACTTCTTCGACAACGTCTCCCACGAGCTCAAGACCCCGCTCGCCGGCATCCGCCTCAATGCCGAACTCCTCGCCGGCGGGCGCATCCCCGGGGAGGACCTCCGGCGCGGCGCCCTCGAAGCGATCATCGTCGAATCCGACCGCCTCGGGCGCATGGTCGACGAACTGCTCGACTTCCGGCGCCTCGAAAAGGGCACCCGGCGCTACCGCATCGAAACCTTCGACCTCGCCTCCTTCCTCCTCGACCCCGCCGAACTCCAGGCCGCCGCCGGCGCCTCCCAGGGCCGCGCCGCCGTGCGCGCCGCCGGCCCCTCCGCCACCGTCGCCGCCGACAAGGACGCCATCCGGCAGATCGGCGCCATCCTCCTCTCCAACGCCCTCAAGTACGCCGGGGACGGGCCCGTCGAGATCGAAACCGAGGGCCCCCGCATCCACTGCATGGACCGCGGGCCCGGCATCCCGCGCGGCGACGAAGAACGCATCTTCGAGCGCGGCCAGCGCGGCGACAGCACCCTCTCCGCCGCGACGAGCGGCAGCGGCCTCGGACTGGCCATCGCCCGCGGCCTCGCCCGCGGCATGGGCGGCGACCTCACCTGCGCCCGGCGGCCCGGCGGCGGCAGCACCTTCACCCTCCACCTGAAAGAAGCCTGACCCATGCCCGAGATCCTCCTTGCCGAAGACGACACCACCCTCCGCAACGCCCTCGTCCTGGCCCTGCGCAGCGAAGGCTACGCCGTCCGCGCCTGCAAGGACGGCGCCGAAGCCCTCGCCGCCTACGCCGAGCGGCGTCCCGACCTCCTCCTCCTCGACGTCATGATGCCGGGGAAGAGCGGCTACGACGTCTGCGCCGAAATCCGCCGGCGCGACGATCTCGTCCCCGTCGTCTTCCTCACCGCCAAGGCCGAGGGCGAAGACCAGGTCCTCGGGCTGGGCCTGGGGGCCGACGACTACATACCCAAGCCCGTGCGCCTCGACGTCCTCTTCGCCCGCCTGGCCGTCATCATGAAGTGGACCCGCCGCACCGCCTCCTCCGCCACCTCTTCCGCCCCGCAGCCCGACACCTTCGAAATCGGCGGCGCGCGCATCGACGCCCGACGCTACACCGTCCAGCCCCCCGGCGGCCCCGAGCAGACCCTGAGCATCCGCGAACTCGGGCTCCTGAAGACCTTTGCGGCGCATCCCGGCGAAGTCCTGACGCGCGACGCCCTTCTCGACGCCGTCTGGGGCGAAAACTACTACGCCGCGAGCCGCACCCTCGACCAGCACATCGTGCAAGTCCGCCGCAAACTCGGCCCCGCGGCCAGCCACCTCGAAACCGTCCGCGGCGCGGGCTACCGCCTCCGCGCCTGCGGCGCGAGTGACAAGTGACAAGTGAAAAGTGACAAGATGCGGTGGCGCGCAGTGACGAGTGACGAGAGACGAGTGACGAGTTTGCGGTGCCGCCCTGCGGGGCGGGTCGTGGAAGGGGAAGCGGGCGGGGGCAGCAGATTTCGTCCCGTTTCCCAGTCGGTGGGACGCGGATGGGAGCCGCACCTCAGGAGGTGGGGTTCACGGCGGAGAATTGTTGGCTATTCAGGGCTTTACGTGGAGGAGGGATGACAGCCGTGAGGTGGCAAAGAGGTATTCGGAGAATGGAGAGAGCGCAAGCGCCACCCCCCTCTCGGAGGGGGGCAAATCCTGTCGCGCTCCTTGTTCTTGGCATCCGTGGAATCACGGGGGTGCTTCCGCAACATTCCCCGAAGAACCGAATTATCCCACACGGCTCGCCAGGGACGGCCCGCCCCGCCAAAGCACTTCGTGCAGGCGGATGCAAGGTTTGATTTTACGCCCGCTTGCACAGGATGCAGGACAGAATTGTGACTTTTGGGTAGTCAGGTGAAAACCCTGTCTTTTGCATGGTGCGGCCGGTCGGTAGGGGGCGACCTCCGGGCGGCCCGTCATGGGCCAACCTTTCGCACGGCCCGCCCGGAGGTCGGGCCCTACGGGAGGGAGCGGCCGACAAGAAATCGCAAGGTTTTTACCTGACAACTCCATTGGAAAACCCGGGGTTTCCCGGAAAGCCAGCGGATTGTGCGGGATCCGGGCCGCGGCGGGGAAGGACAGAACAGGGACTTTGGATATGGCGATGGGCAAAGTGGAAAAGGGGCTTTTCCCATAATCCGAGTCCGGAATGCATGGAGAGCAAGGAATGAACTCCGATTTGTCCGATGCCTGCGCTAACGCTCCGGCGATGCGTTCCAGTCGCTTCTTCTTCGTGCTCCAATGTGCGCAAGGACGGATGCCCCGGGGAGGGGCATCCGTCCTTGCGCACGCGGGGGAGATTTTTCCGATTCCGGAAGATGAAGCGTTGGGACAACTCCGCATGCGATTCCGCAAATGCCCGGGAAAGCAGAATGGGAAAAATGTCCATCGTGCGGGCAGCGACGGAGGTCCCGGACACGGGGCATCCGTCGCTGTCCGCGTTGGGGAGAAGCCATTGGAGGAGCCATTGGGAAACATCGCCGGAGCGTTAGCGAAGGCATCGGACAAATCGGAGTTTGCTCCATCTCCCCGGCGGCGCAAATGCGCCCCCGCCGGAGGGGGTAGCGGGCGGAGCGGCGGGAAAAGAACTTGGGTTTGCGGGGGGCGGGGTGTAACCTTCCGGTGTCGTCCGTGTAATCGGGCAAACGGAACCCGATTCCCGGAAGACCCCAACCCAAGCGAAAGGAACCCCGCCATGCCGAACACGATCAATCCCGCCAGCATCGCCAACTACCAGAAGTTCGTGGACTTCGCCGAAACGGCCTACGCCAACCACGCCGAAGGCACCATCCTCCGCCTCACCGGCGCCCCGAAGGGCGATTACAGGGGTTCCTTCGCCTCGTTCTTCCGCACCGCGGACATGAAGTCGGCCAACGACCAGGTGCGGGACATCTTCCGCAAGACCATCGCGGACCTCTTCGGCGGCGAGAAGTACATCCCCGACCTCGTGCGCGACAACATGAAGCTCGACAGCTTCGGCAAGGGCAAGCCCCTCACCGCCCGCCGCATCAAGCTCGTCAAGACCGCCATCGACATGCTCGGCGGCGGCAAGTTCCGCGACGCCGCCAGCGTCGGCCGCGCCACCGCCATGGGCTACACCCCCGCCGAGCTCCCCAAGCTCGCCCGCGCCGCCCACCTCTACCAGCAGGCGACGAACTGCACGGACGCGGAGGCGGAGGCCGCCGCGCTCGACCCGTCCTCGAACGCGCGCCGCCTCTTCGACTACGGCGGCCGCTTCATCCGCAACGCGGAGGGCTTCCGGGCGGGCCTCGCCCTCATGGAGGACTTCAAGGCGTGGTTCACCGGCGTGTGCGCGGACCGCAACACCGGCAAGGGCAGCGTGACGGCCAAGAACTACTCGCCCGAGGTGCCCGGCCTCTCCGGCATGGTGGGCGCCGAGAAGTTCATCTTCGAGGAACTCGCCTTCAACGAGGGCATCGCGCTGGACGCGCAGGACA
>CACXEY010000105.1 GCA_902766695.1 uncultured bacterium | reverse complement strand
GGCGCAGTACGCGTCGGCGAAGCGCCGTCTCGCGCGGCTGGTGCGGGCGCACTGGAATTTCAGCCGCCTGCAGTCGCACGTGGACGAAGCATTGGGGCTGCGGCGCCTGCCGCGTCCGGGACGCCGTGGCGCCAGGCCGCTCGACGAAGGGACGGCGGAGAACCTCCGGTCCGAGCTGGCGGCTTTCCTGCAGGAACGCGGCCTGCCGCCTCGCCTGGAGGCGTTGCGCCGGTCGGCGGCCGGCGGCTTGCTGGCGAAAGAAGGGTAGGGGACCGGACCGCCCGCGGTTTTCCGCCTTTCCGCGCGATTTAGGGTTTGACGCGCGCGGAGGGCCGCCCTATGGTTTGCACCAAGGACGGCCACCCACGGCCGCCCGCAGAAAAGGAGCGTTTTCATGGAAGAAATCACGTTGGACAAAGTTCCCCGCAAAATCCGCGACCAGTACGAGAAATCGATGTCCGCCCTCGAGCGCGGCAACATCGGCTACGCCATGGACATGCTCTCCAGCATCACCGCCCTCGAACCCCGCTTCCTGCTCGCCCGCAAGAGCTTGCGCGTCGCGCAGCTGAAGAAGCTCCTCGCCTCCAAGCCTTCCGCCACGACCCACCAGATCGCCTCCCTCAAGGGCATGTTCGCCACCATGGGCGTCCAGGGCAAGATCAAGAAGGACCCCAAGGCCGCCCTCGCCGCCGCCGAAAAGCTCCTGGCCACCGACGTGCTGAACTTCCCCTTCCTGAAGCTCTTCTGCGACGCCGCCGAGGCCGCCGGCATGCCCGAGGCCGCGGTCCAGACCCTCGAAGTCGTCCGCCCGCACTTCCCCAAGAACGTCGATTTCCTCCGCCTCCTCGCCAAGCTCTACCTCGACACCGGCAACCCCGCCGGCGCCCGCGACTGCTACGACCTCGTCGTCAAGCTCCGTCCCGGCGACCAGGAAGCCCTCAAGCAGTACAAGGACACCTCCGCCGTCGCTTCCATGAAGCAGGGCAACTGGGAGAAGCGCGGCGACTTCCGCGAAAAACTCAAGGACCAGGAGATGGCCAAGCGCCTCGAGCAGGAGCACCGCTCCGTCAAGGGCGAGGCGGACATCGACCAGCTCATCGCCGACCGCATTGCCGACATCAAGCGCGAGCCGCAGAACATGAACTTCCGCCGCGCCCTCGCCGACCTCTACGTCCGCGCCACCCGCTACGACGACGCCCTCCAGGCCCTCGACGACGCCACCAAGGCCGCCGGCCGCTCCGACCCGCAGATCGAGCGCACCGCCTCCTCCATCCGCGTCAAGAAGTACGACGCCCTCATCGCCGACGCCCGCGCCAAGGGCGACGAAGCCGCCGCCGCGGCTACCGAGAAGGAGAAGGCCGACTTCATCTATTCCGACGCCGTCGAGATGGTCAAGCGCTACCCCAACGACCTCCAGTTCCGCTACGAACTCGGCTGCCAGTACTACCTGCGCGGCATGTACAACGAAGGCATCGAAGAATTCCAGCTCGCCCAGCGCAACCCCCAGCGCCGCACCCGCGCCCTCTACTACCTGGGGTTGTGCTTCAAGGCCAAGGGCCTGCGCGACATGGCCTTCGAGCAGCTCAAGAAAGCCGCGTCCGAAATCACCCTCATGGACGAAATCAAGAAGGACGTCATCTACGAAATGGGCATCCTCGCCGACGAAATGGGCCGCAAGGACGAAGCCATCGACTACTTCAAGAAAATCTACGAAGTGGACATCAAGTACCGCGACGTCGCCCAGCGCATCGAAGCCTCCTACACCAAGGGAGCCTGACCATGCGCCCCGCCGCCCCCCTCCGCGCCGCGGCGGGAGCCGCGGCCGCCCTCCTCCTCGCCCTCTCCATCGCCGCCTGCTCCCCCTGCGGCGGCGGTGGGGACAAGGACGATTCCTCCTCCTGCGCCTGCCCCGACAGCGCCTGCGCCGTCCTGGCCACCACCCTCCCCGCGGCCCCCGTCAAGGCCGAGGGCGAATTCACCGTCCTCACCTTCAACCTCGACCACTGGATTCTCGAAGACCGCGACGGCGACCCCTCCACCCTCGAACCCAAACCCGAGGCCGAAACCGCCGCCATCCTCGAAACCCTCCGCGCCCTCTCCCCCGACGTCATCCTCGTCCAGGAAGCCGCCCCCGGGGCCCCCTTCGAGCGCCTCTGCGACGCCCTCGGCTATCCCCATTGCCACATCGCCGCCATCGACCCCTCCGGACTCGACCTC
>CACXEY010000104.1 GCA_902766695.1 uncultured bacterium | reverse complement strand
GTTGCTCTTCCAGACTGCTGGTGGGGCGAGCTCTCCGAGCGAGCCGTTCCCATCCATTGCGGACGCGCAGAAGCGCGTCCCTCCCCTGGAGAGCGCAACGGGAGGGTCGCGCTTCCGCACGACCTTGCGGCTGGAAAACTCCCGGAAAGCTCCAGGACACCACCCCCCGCCCCCGCCCCGCGCGTCAGGCGGTCGGGTTGGGGGTGAAGCCGTAGGGGGCGAGGGCTTCGACGGTTTCGGAGAGGGGGAGGCCGACGACGTTGGTGTAGGAGCCGCGGACGGAGCGGATCATGTACGCCGCAAGCCCCTGGATGGCGTAGGCGCCCGCCTTGTCCATGGGTTCGCCGGTGCGGATGTAGGCGTCGATTTCGGCGTCGGCGAGGGGCTTGAATTCGACGTCGGTGACGACGGTCTGGGAGTGGTATTCCCCGGCGGTGCGGATGCACAGGCCCGTCATGACCTGGTGGGTGCGGCCGGAGAGTTCGCGGAGCATGCGGCGGGCGTCGGCGGCGTCCTTGGGTTTTTCGAGGATGCGGCCGTCCTGCACGACGACGGTGTCGGCCGCGACGGCCACCGCGGGGCCCAAAACGCCCGCGGCGGGCGCGGCGGCGAGGGCGTCCGCGGATTTTTCTTCGGCATTGCGCCGGACGTATTGTTCGGGGGTCTCGCCGGGATGGACGCGTTCTTCGGTGCCGGGCTTGACGACGGTGAAGTTCCAGCCCATGCGGGTGAAGAATTCGCGGCGGCGCGGACTGCCGCTGGCGAGGATGAGGGAGAGTTTTGGGGAATTGTTCATGGTTTTGCCTTCTGGTTGGCGGGGTTGCGGGTGATCCAGCCGTCGGCGCCGGGGCCTTCGATGGACCGGAGGAGGACCTTGATGGAGGCGACGGGGACGCTGGCGGTGACGCGGCAGAGGGTGCAGCGGGCGTCGTCGGACACCCACACGAACATGCGCCCCTTGCGGACGAACAAACCGTTGAATTTGCCCTTGGGCTCCATCTTGAGGGTGGCGACCTTGCCGTAGGGCTTGCCGATGTCGAGGGTTTCCTTCTTGCCGGCTTCGAGGATGAGTTCGTAGAGTTTTTCGTCGGTCATGACGCGGTAGGTGCGGGTCTCGTCGGCCTTCACGGGGTCCTTGCGGATCCAGTACATGAGGCCCATGAGGTCGCGCGTGTCGGGGTCGATGGGGAACTCTTCGGGGTTGAGGCGCAGCAGCGATTCCCAGCGTCCGGTGCGGCGGGCGTGGTCGAAGGTGGTGATGTCCCACGTCTTGTGGCGGCCCTCGCTGCTCTGCTTCTCGAAGCAGATCGGCAGGAAGGTGGCCGGATCGAGGATGGTCTGCATGTACTCGGCGACGGGGTAGAGCATCTCGACGATGCCGTTGGATTCGGCGGTCATGGTGAGGGCAAGGAAGCGCCGGTCGCCGATGCGCAGCCACTGGGCAGTGGCGGTGGCTTCGCCGACAGTGAAGACGCCCCAGTGGATGTCGTACTTCGCGACTTCGCCGACGGGGAACCAGTACTCCGGCACGGGGGCGTCCCACGGGATGCCGCGCTCCGTGAGGTCGCCGAGCCGCGCGAGGACCTGGGTGCTGACGGTCGGCGGCGCGCCCGGCTCGGGCACGAACACGCGGAACGCGGCCTTGCGCGCCTCGTAGGCGGCCTTCTCGGCCTTGTGCGCGGCGGCCTCCTCCGGCGTTTCCGCCGCGGCACGGGACGCGGGGAGAACCAGCAGGACGGCAACGGCCGAAACCGCGGCAAGCCGGAGCATGGACCGCAGTACTCCCCCCGTCGCGGCCCCTTTCGTTTGTCTTTGGCAATCCATGTACTTCCCTTTCATGGCCGCGCCACCCCCCTCTCGGAGGGGGGGAGACAGCGGCCCGCCTTGTGCTTTCCGGGCGATGACCGATGATGCTGCGCCCGGCTTTCATTTCGCGTTCCCGCTCACTGCATCGATTACCTGCGAGACCTCGGCGATGCCCATCGACGGCGCGGCGAAGAAACCGCTCTCCTCGAGCTTCGTTTCGAGGTCCTGCGCCAAATCCCGCGGCACGACCAAATCGCACCGCTCGCGCGCGTGGGACGCCGTGGCCCCGCGCGAAAACCATTCCCCGCCCTCCCCCTCCCCGCCCGCGCCCTCCGCGTCGGGCTCCGCGCCGGTCATCTGGCGCAGCATCAGCGACTTCGTGGCGCCGCCGGCCCCCGCGTTGAGCGCCACGGCGATCGGCTTCTCGCCGGCCCCCTCCTCGCAGATGAGGCTCAGCCGCGCCAACCGCCGCGCGTGCCCCCCCTGCGCCGGCCGCCCCCCCGCGTACGGCAGCCGCCGCCAGTCCGTGGACCCGCGCAACATGTCGAGGGTGCTGATGACCTGCTCCATGCTGGCGACGTGCCGCCGCGGGTCCCGGTACATCTGCGTGTTCGTCACCAGCGCATGCACGCGCGAACGGCACAGGTACCCCCGTCCCGGCTCCCGCAACCGCGCCTTGCGGACCATCACGTCCATCACGAAGTCGCTGTCCGCCGGCGGCACGATGGCCATCAAGATCTCCTTGTCGCGCGGAATCGTGATCCGCAGCAGCCCAAGCCGGTCGCGCAGCCCCATCCCCTCGCCGTAGCAGACGGTCGGCACGCAAAGCCCCATGTCCAGCAGCGAAAACGCCAGCTCCGACGCCCTGCCGCGCTGCACCACGCACCAGATCAGGTCGTGCGGCGACGTCTTCAGCGGCACCCGCGACGCCCACGCCGGCAGCTCCAGCGAGAGCTTCTCCTTCGGCGGCTTCCCCGGCAAGAACAGCGTCACCGGCTGCGCAAAGAGGCTCCCCCGTCCCGGCAGGAACAGATCCGCCGCCGCCGCCACCCGCACCATCGCCTCCGTCTCCCGCCCGCGCGGCAGGTGGAACCGGATGATGTCCGACGGCGCCTCCGACAGCACCGTACGCTGCCCGAACAGCCCCCTGCGCATCCGCACCGAATCCTGCTTCGCGTGCTCCGCGAAATAACCGCCGACCCCCATCCGGCGCAGCTCCTCCTCCACCGCCGACGTCAGGCGCCGGTCCACGATGCACACCACCTTCGACGCTTCGAACCGGATCATGGCGCCACCTCCCCGCCCGCCGCCCCGCCCGCCGCCCCCGCGTCGTCATCCCCCTCCTCACCCCCCTCCGCCCCCGGACGGTACCCCACCGGCCCACCCTCCCCCGCCGACAGCGCCTGCCGCCGCGCCGCCACCCACAGCCCGCTCAGCAGCACCGCCACGATCGGGCACAGCGACGCCATCGTCACCACCCCGAACGCCTCCGACGCCCCCGCCGCCTTCCCGATTCCCAGCCCCGCCGCGATGACCAGCGGCACCGTGATCGGCCCCGTCGTCACCCCCGCGCTGTCCCACGCGATCGCCGTGATGTCCTCCGGCGAGAACGCCGTCAGCACCAGCGCCAGCGCGTACCCCCCGCACAGCAACGGCGTCAGCGGCCAGCCGAACAGAATCCGCCCGAACCCCGCCATCATCCCGACCCCCACGCCCACCGCCACCGTCGTCACCAGGAACGACTTCTTGTACGTGCCGGTCGTCAACTCCTCCAGCGTCACCCCGAGCGCCGCCAGCGACGGCTCCGCCAGCGTCGCGCCGACCCCCATCGCGAACGCGAAGAACAACACCAGCGCATACCCCCAGAACGTCCTCCCCCCCGCGATCGCCGGCTCCGTCGGCACCCACTCGTACCGCCGCTTCCCCGCGTCGTAGCGGTCCTCGTCGAAACGGATCCACGCCGCCCCCTCCCCCGCCGCGCCGGCCACCGGCAGATACCGCACCACCGTCCCGTCCGGCTCCACCGCATCCACCGCCCGCTCGGGCAGCACCCCCTCGTAAAACACCGCCTTGTCCGGCCGCTCCGCCGCCTGCCACGCATGGGGCAGCGCCCGCCCCGTCTGGTTGCCGAGGCTCGACAGCCCCGCCTCCATCCCCCCGTTGAACACGCACAGCCCCGCCAGACTGAACACCACCCCCAGCACCACCTCGTCCGGATGCGGAATCCTCTCCCTCACGAACACCACCAGCGCCACCAGCAGCACCCCCACCAGCGGCAGAATCGCCTTCGCCGCCACCGCCAGATTCTCCCCC
>CACXEY010000103.1 GCA_902766695.1 uncultured bacterium | reverse complement strand
CTGGTGGAAAATGCCTTCCTGACCATGAAACAATGGCGAAGTCTTGCCACAAGATATGCGAAAAGGCTTTCCTCCTTCCGTGCCATCATCCAGATCCGGTGTATGGTCATGTGGCTGAAAGTAATCTCGTGACTACACGCTCTAGAGCGGCCCAAGTTTTCTGCCGCTTCCCGGACGTTTTCCACCCGCATGGTCGCGCGGAAGCGCGACCCTCCCGGTGCACTCGCCACGGGGAGGGACGCGCTTCTGCGCGTCCTCATTGGAGAAGGTGGCGACACAAGGGGTAGCGGCCACACCATTTCGCAACCCGCTCTAAAGCGGCCCCGCGCGGTTGCCAAGCCATCCCAGCGCTTGCCGCCGCAACCTTTCCTGCCGAGGCGGGAGATCGGAAGCTTCCAGAAAGCCCACGAGCTCCCGCTTCGTGTTTTCCAGCAAGCCCTCGTCGAGCACGACGCCCCCTCCGCGCCGCACCCGCGGCAACCGCACCAGCCCCAGCGCGTTGTCCACATGCCGGGCCAGACGGCAGAAATTCCAGTGCTCCCGCAGCAACTTCCCCAGCCGCCTCCTCGCAACCCAATACTGTCCAACAAGCTCCCGCGGAACCTCCCGCCTGCAATCCACTCCCGGCAGCAACCATTCCAGCGGCAATCGGTCGTCCAGCCCCAACAGCGCCCGGAGCCGCACCGCGAGCCTCCTGTAGCGCATCAGCGTCCCGTAATTGACCCGGATGCGGTTGTCCTCCAGCCACCCCCGCACCCCGCGCCCGCGGCCCGAAATCCGCTTCGCCCCCCGGCCCGAAACCTCATATCGGTTCCCCGAATCCAGCGTCGGCGCCAAATCCGCCAACCGCGACCCCATCCGCAACCGCACGGCGAGCGTCCGCGGCCGCTTTCCCGCCTCCTCGACCAACTCCTCGGGCATCGGCGTCCCCCGCAGCGACGGCGACGGCGGCTTCGGCGCCCGCAACCTCGCCCTCCGCCGCAACTCCCCGAGGACGGCCTTCCCGGTTTCGTTTGCCAGCGAAGCCCCCATCGCCACCACCGTGAACGCCGCCACCCCCGCCACCGCGGCAGGGAGGGCGAAGGGGAGCAGCGGCGCCGCAATGGCGATCTTCGCCGCATCGCCGGCGATGGCGGCGGCCTCGCGGAGAACGTGTTTGACCGTGTTGTTTATGGGCGGGAGCATGCGGAAAAAGAGGGTGAATGTCAATGTTTTTTCCTGTTTCCAAATGTCCAAGATCGCCAAGAAGGCCAATCGAAGGCTGCGGCAACCACGGCGGAAATCCGCGAAGGGGAAGGATTCCTCCTCCATACAAATGGACGCGGTCGTTCTCCTGACCGCAGACCGGCACCATTCGCACCGTTCGGCGCGTGTTCCGGAGCCAGGCGATCGAATTCGCCATCCCCGAAAAAAGGAATTGCCAACGCCCGCGCTTTCGTGCATAGTCCTCCGCGTTTTCGGAAGCCCCCATCGTCTAGAGGCCCAGGACGGCAGGTTCTCATCCTGTTAACACCGGTTCGAATCCGGTTGGGGGTGCCAAGCTCCGAACGGGGGTGTCAGAATGCGATAGCAGCCAATACAGGCAATCGTTTTCGCGGTTCGAAAACTCTCCGGCACGGGAAACGGAAACTTTCGAACCGCAGATCATTTTCGCGACGTTCATCATGTCCGCATGTCCCGCCACGCCAAGGAATTGCGGAAAATCAGCGAGAACGCGGGTCGCATCGTCGAGAAGTTCGAGGTATTCGCCGCCGGAAAGCGGTCCGAGGAGGATTTCCTGCTGGAGGTCGGCCCGCTGGGCAAGGAGTGCGGCACGCTTGGCGTCGTATTCGTCGCGCGTGATGGCGCCGTCGAGATGAAGGTCGACGAGGGCTGAAATCCGGCGGGAAATGCGTGCGGATTCGGCGGCGGCCCTGGCCTTGGATTCTTCGGCTTCTGCGACGAGGTCCTTGAGCTTGGAGACGATTTGCTTCTTGATTTCCGCGACGGGGCCGGAGTTTTCGGCGGCAATGGAGGCCACCCATTCGCGATAGGCGTCTTCGAGCTTGCGGGCGGGATGGCGGGCCTTGCAGCCCATGCAGTGGTAGTAGCCGTAGCGGGCGTGGCGCCCCTGCGAGTAGGACGCGGTGAGCATCCGGCCGCATTCGCAGACGAGGTGCCCCCGGAGGAAGAAGTCCGTCCGCTTGTTGTGCTGGCGGTGCTTCATGCGTTCCTGGACGCGATACCAGGTGGCGAGCGGGACGATGCCGGGCCACGATCCGCGGACGAGTTCGCCGTCGATTTCCTGGTAGCCGGCGAAGACAGGGCGGACGAAGAACTCCTCCCCTTTGGAGATGCCGATGTCGCGGCCGGCCTCGCGGACGTTCTTCTTGCCCATGGCGACGGCGGCGAAGGCCCTGCGGACGGCCTCCGCGTCGGGAGACGGGATGAGTGTCGGCAGACGTCCGGCACGCGAGAGGATGTAGCCCTTGGGCGGCCTCGTGGTCCACCCGCCCGCCCTGCGTACGGCATCGGTGCCGCGCTTGGACTTGGTGGCGCGCTGCGCGTTGTCGTACTCCGCGGCGGCCGCGGCGACGTTGGTGGCAAAGCGGGCCTCGGCATTGTCACCGGCAACGCCGAAGACGAACGCGAGCCGCGTGCCGCAGGATTCCAGCGACTTGCGGACGGTGGTGAACACGTCGAGGTTGCGGGAGAACCGCGAGGTGTCCAGGGCGACCACGTAGTCGACGTGGTTGTCCCGGCAGAAACGCTGGAGCGCCTTGAACTCCGGGCGCTCCCCGTCCTTGGCGGATTTCCCCTCCTCCCGGAAAACCCGGAGGAGTTTCCACCCATGCATCGAGATAAAAGTCCGCGTGCAGGAATCCTGGTCGTCAAGGGATGTGTTTCCAACCTGCTCGACAGAGGAGACGCGGAGGTAGGTTACGGCTGTCTTCATGTCTGCCAGCCTTTGCACCCCTTCCTGCAAAAGGTCAAGCACAAAATGTACTTGACACCGGGTCGCACCACGGTTGCCACGCAGAAGGGCCAGCATTCCGCCCACGTTCAACGGAGAGAGGCCGGACGTCCCGAAGTGGTACAAATAGGCGGGCGAGGCCTTCCGCCCCGCAGAATCGATTCTGGAGCCCGCGCACGCCCGCGCGCTCTCTACCCTCTCCTAGCAGTCTACCTATCTACCGTGTCTAACGTGTACTACGTAGTCTCCCTCTATCATGTCAACCCACTCCTATCAGGTACACCCATATTCCCCCTTGCTCTTGTATTCCTACTCTCCCTACGTACCACTACGCACCATACGTAGCTCCCCTACGTAACATGCATAGTTCTTACTCCTATCATCCCACTTTAGTTATCTTAGTATATCTCTACCGCGCGTCGCGCGCATACGCACATCGCGTACACACGCACGCATTGCGTACACGCGTCGGGTATTTTTGCCCGGGCTCTTTTCGCCTGAAGTGCGCACCGCTCCGCGGGGGTCGGGATTGCGCCAGAAGTGACGCAATTTCAAGCCTTGTAGCGTGGGTGGAAAGCGTTTGTCTACATAACCGGGGTTATGCGACATGAAGCCGCAACGCATTGCAATTCCTTGTGCTGCGCCGACGCGAAGCCCCGATTTTCCTGCGGAAGTCGTTTCGATGGCGTTTTACTAAAACGGCGCGAGTGCTGACGAATCTCGCATGACGTTGCGCGGCAACGTGTAGCGCGTATGGTGCATGGTGAGGAGCGGAAGGACGTGCCGAGGATGCGGATCAAGGGCGGAGTGACGCAAATTCGCGAGAGTGACGAGTGGCGGTTTCGGCATGGTTGACGAGTGGCACGGGACAAGGCCGCAGGATGCCCCAGGACGTGCCGTTGTGCGAGGACGTGCGAGGAGCGGATGAGAGAGGAACCCCCTGCCAGCGTTGAACGTGGACGCCATGCGCCCCATCGGGCGGAGGGTCGAGGCCGAGGACAGCCGCTCGATTCGGGCAGGTGCCTTTCCCCGTATCGGCCCACCGCGAGGATTGGGTTTTGGTGTCCCCTGCCCTGCTGTCGGGTGGGCAGGCCGACACCCAGGCGGGCGGGGAGTACCCCCTGCCCCACATGCGACAAGGGAGGGATGGAAAAAAATTTTTTGCCCCCCCCGGGGGGG
>CACXEY010000102.1 GCA_902766695.1 uncultured bacterium | reverse complement strand
CTCCCGCCCTTCCCCCCCAACCCCAAAAAGCACTCCTCCACCGCCCGGGGCGCAGGACAGAATTGCGACTTTGGAGTTGTCCGACGAAACCCTTGCGATTTCTTGTCGGGCGCTTCCGCCGGGCCCGACCTCCGGGCGGGCCGTGCGAAAGGATGGCCCATGACGGGCCGCCCGGAGGTCGGCCGGACGCACCACTTGCACCCCCTCTTCTTGGCCAAATCGCTATATCCAAAGTCACTATTCCATCCGACACCCGGCGACCGGAGTTGGAAGCAAAGGATGTCCAGCCACTTCCCATTCGCATCGCGCCCCCCCCCCGCCCCCTCGTGCAAGCGGAGCGGGGCTCATTTTGGTATCGCCAAGCGGGGATGGATGTGGTGGAATGGCGCCCGGTAAAACGTTTGACCGGAACGAAAGAGAGACATCCCATGCCCAAGCGCAACGACATTTCGAAAATCCTGCTGGTGGGGGCGGGGCCCATCGTCATCGGGCAGGCTTGCGAGTTCGATTATTCGGGGGCGCAGGCTTGCAAGGCGTTGAGGGAGGAGGGATACGAGGTCGTTTTGGTCAACAGCAATCCGGCGACGATCATGACGGATCCGGAGTTCGCGGACCACACGTACATCGAGCCGCTCACGGTCGAGGCGCTCACCGCCATCATACGGCGCGAGCGGCCGGACGCGATGCTCCCCACCATGGGCGGCCAGACGGCGCTGAACCTCGCCGTCGCGCTGGACGAGGCGGGGGTGCTCTCCCGCTACCGGGTGGAGCTCATCGGCGCGCGCGCGGACGTGATCCGCAAGGCGGAGGACCGCGGGCTCTTCAAGGCCGCGATGGCGGAGGCGGGGCTCGCGGTGCCGCGGTCGGGCAGCGCGCATTCGCTGGAGGAGGCGCAGGCGGTGCAGGCGGGGATCGGGAGCTGGCCGGTGGTGGTGCGTCCGGGGTTCACGCTGGGCGGCGCGGGCGGGGGGATCGCGCACGACGCGGCGGAGCTGGAGCAGATCGTCACGGCGGGGCTGGCGCTGAGTCCGGTGCACGAGGTGCTGATCGAGGAGTCGCTGCTGGGCTGGAAGGAGTTCGAGATGGAGGTGATGCGCGACCGCCGCGACCAGGCGTGCATCGTATGCTCGATCGAGAACGTGGACCCGATGGGGGTCCACACGGGCGACAGCCTGACGGTGGCCCCGGCGCAGACGCTCACGGACCGGGAATGGCAGTGGATGCGCGACGCGAGCCTGAAGGTGATGCGCGCGATCGGGGTGGAGACGGGCGGGGCGAACGTGCAGTTCGCGCAGAATCCCCGCGACGGCCGGTGGGTGGTCATCGAGATGAACCCGCGCGTGAGCCGCAGCAGCGCGCTGGCGTCGAAGGCGACGGGCTTCCCGATCGCGCGCGTCGCGGCGAAGCTGGCGGTGGGTTACACGCTCGACGAGCTGCCCAACGACATCACGCGCACGACGAAGGCGTGCTTCGAGCCCTCCCTCGACTACGTGGTGGTGAAGGCGCCGCGGTTCGCGTTCGAGAAGTTCCCGGGCGCGGACGACACGCTCGGCACGCGCATGAAGTCGGTGGGCGAGACGATGGCCCTCGGCGGCACCTTCGCGCAGGCTCTCCAGAAGGCGATGCGGTCGCTGGAGACGGGGCGGTCCGGCTTCTCGGGCAAGGCGGGGGCGCCGGAGGCGGCGCTCTCCGACGCGGAGCTGGCGCGCGAGACGGTGCGCCCGAACCCGAACCGGTGGTTCTGCGTGCGCGAGGCATTGCGCCGCGGCCGCACGGCGGAGGAGCTGGCGGCGGCCACGGGCATCGACGCGTGGTTCCTGCGGCAGATGGAGGGGCTGGTGGCGTTCGGGAAACAGCTGGAAAGCCTCGGCGGCCTGGCGGCGCTGGAAGCGGACCGCGGGCTCTTCGCGAGGGCGAAGGAGCTGGGCTTTTCGGACCGCCAGCTGGCCGGCGCGCTGGGTTGCACGGAATCCGACGTGCGGGCGTCGCGCGGGCGTCTGGACCTGCATCCGGCCTACGCGGTGGTGGACACCTGCGCGGCGGAGTTCGCGGCGGCGACCCCATACTATTTCTCGGCCTGGGGCCCCGCCGCGGCCGATCCCGCGGGCGAGCCGCCGCCGCCGCGCACGCCGGGCCGCAAGCGCTACATGGTCCTCGGCGGCGGCCCCAACCGCATCGGCCAGGGCATCGAGTTCGACTACTGCTGCGTCCACGCCTGCCGCGCCCTACGCGCCGCCGGGCACGAGACGGTGATGGTCAACAGCAATCCCGAGACCGTCTCCACCGACCACGACTCCTCCGACCGCCTCTACTTCGAACCCGTCACCCTCGAAGACGTCCTCGAAATCCAGCGCCGCGAGCAGTGCGACGGCGTGATCGTCCAGTTCGGCGGCCAGACCCCGCTCAACCTGGCCGCCGAGCTCAAGGCCGCGGGCGTCCCCATCCTCGGCACCTCGCCCGAGGACATCGACCGCGCGGAAGACCGCGACCAGTTCCGCAACCTGTGCGAAAAGATCGGCGTCCGCCAGCCCCGCAACGGCATCGCGCGGCGCCTGGAAGAGGCGCAGGCGGTGGCGCGCGGCATCGGCTACCCCGTGCTCGTCCGGCCGAGCTTCGTGCTGGGCGGGCGGGCGATGGCGATCGTCTTCTCCGAAGGCTTCTTCACCCAGTACTGCACCGAAGCCTTCGCCGCGTCCGAGGGGCGCCCCGTCCTGATCGACCAGTTCCTCGAGAACGCCATCGAGCTCGACGTCGACTGCCTGTGCGACGGCACGCGCGTCACCATCGGCGGCATCATGGAACACGTCGAAAAGGCCGGCATCCACAGCGGCGACAGCGCCTGCTTCCTGCCCCCGCGCAGCCTCTCCCCCGAGATGCTGGGCCGCATCCGCGCCACCACCCGCGAATTCGCCCTCGCCCTCCACGTCCGCGGACTGATGAACGTCCAGTACGCCGTGCAGGACGGCGAACTCTACATGATCGAAGTCAACCCGCGCGCCTCCCGCACCGTCCCCTTCGCGGGCAAGGCCACCGGCGTCCCCCTCGCCGCCCTCGCCGCGCGCGTCATGGCCGGCGAAAGCCTCGCCGACGTCGGCTTCGAGCGCGAAGTCGTCCTCCGCCACTGCGCCGTCAAGGAAGCCGTCCTCCCCTTCGCCCGCTTCACCGGCTGCCGCATGCAGCTCACCCCCGAGATGCACTCCACCGGCGAAGTCATGGGGCTCGACCTCGAACCCGGGCCCGCCTTCGCCAAGAGCCAGCAGGCCGCCGGCAACCCCCTCCCGCTCTCCGGCGGCGTCTTCGTCAGCGTCTCCAGCGAATGCGCCGACGACCGCGAAGGCGCCATCGCCTGCGCCCGCGAGATGGCCGCCTGCGGCTACGTCCTCTACGCCACCCGCGAAACCGCCACCGCCCTGCGCGACGCCGGAATCCCCGCCCTCGCCGCCTTCGCCGTCTCCGAAGGCCGCCCCAACGCCATCGACCTCATGGCCGACGGCACCGTCGGCTGGATCGTCGACCTCCCCTCCGGCTGCCTGCCCCTCCTCGACGACGTCGCCGTCCGCACGGAAGCCATCTGCCGCGACGTCCCCATGACCACCACCCTCCGCGGCTGGCGCGCCGCCCTCGAAGCCCTGCGCGCCCAGCGCGAACACCCCGAACTCGAAGTCATGTCCCTGCAGGAATACCACCGCGCCACCGCCCGCCGCAACGAAAGGAGCCTGTGATGAAACCCGACGCCTTCCTCGCCCTCGAAGACGGCACCGTCTACCGCGGCTTTGCCTGCGGCGCGCCCGTCGACCACCTAGGCGAAGTCGTCTTCAACACCGGCATGACCGGCTACGAAGAAGTCCTGACCGACCCCTCCTACGCCGGGCAGATCGTCACCTTCACCGTCCCCGAACTCGGCAACACCGGCTTCAACCGCGCCGACCGCGAATCCGCGACCATCCACGCCTCCGGCATGATCTGCCGCGACCTCAACCCGCCCTCCAGCTGGCGCTCCGAAGAACCCCTTTCCGACGTCCTCCGCCGCTGCGGCATCCCCGCCATCAGCGGCATCGACACCCGGTCCCTGACCCTGCGCCTCCGCTCCGGTGGCACCCTCAAAGCCCGCATCTGCTGCTCCGGCAACGAAACCCCCGAAGCCGCCATCGCGGCCGCCCGCGCCTGGACCGGCCTCGACGGCCAAGATTATGCCTCCGCCGTCACCTGCCCCGCCCCCTACGACTGGCCCCTTGCCCCCGAGCCCCCCGCCCCGCAGGCCCTCCCCGACGGCTTCGCAAACGCCCCAGCGCCCTCCTCCTCCCCCCTCGTCGCCGTCCTCGACTTCGGCGTCAAATACAACACCCTCCGCGCCTTGGCCGCCCTCGGCGCCCGCGTCCGCGTATTCCCGGCCAAGACCCCGGCCGCCGACATCCTCGCCGCCCGCCCCGACGGCGTACTCCTCTCCAACGGCCCCGCCGACCCGGCGGCCCTCCCCTACGCCGTCCAGACCATCCGCGCCCTTCTCGGCAAACTCCCCATCATGGGCATCTGCCTCGGGCACCAACTCCTGGCCATCACCCTGGGGGCCAAGACCGCGCGCCTCCCCTTCGGCCACCACGGCTGCAACCATCCCGTGAAAAACCTCACCGACGGCACCGTCGAAATCACCTCCCAGAACCACAACTTCGTCGTGGTCGAAGACACCCTCGACCCCGCCGTCGCGCAAATCACCCACCGCAGCCTCAACGACGGCAGCGTCGAAGGCCTCTCCGCGCCCGCCCTCCGCGCCTTCTCCCTCCAATACCACCCCGAAGCCGCCCCCGGCCCCCACGACGCCTCCCCCTCCTTCCACCGCTTCCTCCGCACCATCCGCGCCTGACCGTCCCGCACGCACCCCCGCCCACTTTCCCCTCCACACCCCGCGCGCAGGGCGGCACCGCATTCCACTCCTCCCGCCCACCATCCGCAAAGGCGCGGCAAGATGCCGCACCCCCGGAAGCGTCGCCGGCCCCACTGAACAACCATCGCGCTACTTCCAGGAGGTGCGGCTTTCAGCCGCGCCCCGACGGATGGGAAGCGGGAGGCAAGCGTCTGTCCTGTCAAAGCGCATACGCCCCCCCGCTTTCCCATCCACTCCCCGCCCGCAGGGCGGCCCGGCAAACTCGTCTCTCGTCTCTCGTCTCAAAGGTTCGGGACCCGTTTCCGGAGCGCCGATGGGCACTCCGATTGTCCCGATGGGCCTGTCGGTGTCGCGCGTCCGTTCGCCGATACGGCCAATCGGATCCATCGGAGTGTCCATCCGGGTCCGGGCATGGAACAACATGGTTTTCCACGGCCCGGAGCGGTAGCGGAGGGAATCGGACCAATCGGAGTTTTTCTGTTTGGAAACGGCTACACCATTCCGCAAGCCGCCCCTCGTTCAGTCTCCCTCCTCCTCTTCCTTCTCCCCGACATACCACTTCCCCCTTTTCCGGTGCAGGGCAAGGGAGTGGATGCTGATGGTGTGCTTGTGGTCCATGACGCCGTACTTGACTTCGGCAACATCCCCGTCCAGGGAGGTCACGGCGGATTCCACGATGGATTCGTTGTTCATCCGGATGGCCCGGCTCGTGTCCTCGACGATCCGCGTCAAGTACCGCATGGCATGGGCGTCCGACGTGTCGGTGCCGGTCATCCGGGCCACCGTGTCCACATCCCCCACGGCCAGGGCATTGAGGTAGGCATCGGCCACTTCGAGCGGATCCGATTGGTCCGCGGAGGACATCAGGCCCCCCATCACCAGAAGAAGCAGCAGGCCCCAGACGAGGACGGGCGCGAACCGTTTCACGCGCTCCCCCGGCGCCTTGTCCGTCCGGAGGACGCGGCAGACCATGTAGACGGGCGGCAGGAACACCGCCAGCCCCCACCACCAGCGCGGCACCTCGTATCCGGCTTTCTTCAGCGCCCTGATGTCCAGGCTGCCGCACAATGCCAGGATGGCGAAGCCGCAGACCTTCACCGCCGTGTCGCCGACTCCGGCGCACGACAGCGCGAATACGGCCAGCAGCTGGAAGACCGCCAGTCCCCACAGCCAGATTTTTCCGGGCTTGGCCTTGGCGTCCGGGACGCCCGTTTCCGTGTTTTCGTTCTCGTTCATGTCAGTCTCCTTTTGTTGGTGTTATCCGGCGCGCCGAGCCACGGGGCGCGCCTGTCCCGGGCGCGGCACGCCACGCCCTCTATCCGTACTATCCGCTCCCCGCCGCCCGAATCTCACTCTCCCCGGAAAATTTCCGGGACGGGAAGGAAAGAATCCCTGAGGACATCCCGACACCCACCGAACGGACAAGTGCTGAGTGGCAAGATGCGGCGCGCCCTACGGGCGGCAAAGTGCGGGAGGGAAGGAAAAGACAAACAGGACAAAGGCGGAAGAAGAGCGGGAGGGAAACTCACGCGGAGACGCAGAGAGGCAGAGGGCTTGGAGGACGATTTTGCACAAAAGGACAAAAAGGAAACAAAAGGGCGGCTGGAGTGCGGGAGAAAGGTCAACATTGAAAACCATGAAAACCGCTTCGCGGACATGGAAAGAGGGAGGACGGCGGATGGAAAGGGCTTGTCAGACAATGCCAACAATTCCCGACAATGGTTTTGGAGACAACTTGGACAACCCGGGACCACTCTTTCAAGGTGCCGGGCGGACAACCCCGCCCGGCGGAAGGTTGCCAATGTGACGAGGGAGGGAAGAAAAGTGTCGGAATCAAAAAAGGACACCGAAAACTTCCTCTTCGGTGTCCCCATATTATCTTCGAGTAACCGCTACCGCGCCGGGCTGTGGCGGCCCTTGTAGCTGCCGTCGGGATGTTTCGGGCAAGAGCTGGAAACCATGCTCGATATTTCCCGGTAGGATTGTCCGCAGTACTTGCACTCGTAGGGGCCGGATTCGCGCCCATCATAGGCGCAATGCTTGCCTTTGTAACTGCCATCGGGATGCTTGGGGCAACTGCTGGACAACAACGAACTCAAGGAGCGGTTCCGGGTGCCGCAATACACGCAGATGTATTCGTCTCGCTCGCCGCCTTCATACAAGGCGTGTTTGCCCTTGTAGGCCCCGGCAGGGTGTTTGGGGCAACTGCCGGCCAGCAACGAACGGGCGTCCCTTGCCGATGTTCCGCAGTATTTGCAGTATTCACTCATGGTGTGTCTCCTGTTTGTGTTTTCAGATTGTTGTCCGTCGCGAGATGGGCCCTTTTCTTTCCCTGTTCCACACCGTGGGGAACATCCCTGCGGTGCGGGCATTTTTGCGCTCTACAGTTTTTCCGAGTCGATGTGATTCAAGATGTTTTAATCCGCCCAAGAGTAGCTTTTGTGGAAACGGCCCATGCGTGCAGTTCTTCGCTCAAGAATTCTTGTCCGCAATACGTTCATTTGAAAGGGCTCAAATCACCGTTCTTTCAGTATTCAAAACCAAAATTGAGAAGATGATCGAACTTGTACCAAAATTCGGGATTCGTGACGTCCGAGATCAGGTCCTCCCAATGCGCTACATCCTCGTCAGAAATACGAGAATGCTTCCTCTGAAAAGCCCGGTAATCCTTTTTCAGCTCGGCAACGATAGCCTCTATCAGTTCTTGCGTTTCCTCTGCCTTTCTGGGGTCCTCCCAATTGTTCGCAATCTGGTTGATTAGTTTTGGTGTCAAGTTGAGGTACATTTTGATCCTTTGGTTGGTTGTTTCTGGTTGGCATGCGGACCATCAGGATACCAACGGTCCGGACATTGGGCTTCACTCGTTGTAGGCGTAGGTTCCGCGGACGGTGGTGTAAGCGGCGGCGATGGCTTCGGCCATCCGGCGGTCTTCCTCCGTGCCGCCTTCGTCGAAGAAATACCAAGCCGTTGCCACCACTTTGCACGGCCCGTGTCCGCCGGGGGCAAATAGATAGCCATCCCGCTGGAAGCGCTTCAGGCGGTTCATGAGCTTGCCTGCCTGTCGCGCGGTCATGGTCGCGCGCTGCTTGCACAGTTCCAGTGCGAGCGATCCGAGCAGGCGGTAGGACAGTGCCTGGTTGCCAATTCCAGGTTCGCTAGCGATGATGCGTCCGGCTTCCCCCTCCAGATGCTGTGCAAAAGCCGCCATCGCCGGATCCGCATCCGACTCGTAGTGCGCCTTAGAACCGATGGGGGCGAACACGCCCCGCGCCATCATCTCGTCACGTAGGGCTTCGGCAAACACCTCCACGCCCACGCCTTGCCATTGGGCGAGATAAGACGGGTGCCACGTCTGAAAAATCCACGTCCGCCCCAGCTTCCACGTCCAAATCTTGCACCCGTCAATGTTCTGTTCTTCGATGCGCTCGGCGTACTGAGCCAGTTCCGAGTCCGACCCCATTGCCTCGTTCCGGCACGAATAGAGGATGGCATCCGGCTCGAACACTTGGCAGAAGGCTTTGAAGGTTGAAAGCCCCGCTGCGTCCGCAAGACCGCGGCATTTCCAGAAACGGCTTTCGGTGATTTGATCTACGCCATCGCCGATGCTTGCTCCGTTGCGTTCCACGGCAAAACGGTTCGACCACGCGATGCCGTCGAGAATGGCGTTGTGTCCGTCCAGAACCCCCGGATGAGCATACACCTTTTCCAGCACCGCAAAATGGTATTGCCAGAAACGGTTCTGCCACTCGACCGGCCCTCCCGGAAAGCGCGCCATGACATCTGCGGGTTGAACCGCCCCTCTTTCCACGCCCGCCAGTCCGTCGCAAGGCCGTTTTCGTCCCAGCCCCACCGAAGCGTTTCCTGCCCGATGACGGCCACCTTCACCAGTGAAGTCGCATACAGCGGTCCACACGCCGGGAGGAACAGGGCCGGAACCGCAGCGAGTTCCGTTTCAGTGAAGCTTTCCTGCTCGATACTTTTGAAAAACTCGTCCACCAGTGGCGCGTATACTTTTTGGTGGCGTTTCCTCAACAAATCGTCTTCCTTGCTCATCTTATCAGAAACCTTTCTTGTTCATCTTATTGTCTTTTGAGTATGTTCGCCTACCGGTTCACGGGAGCGCGGTACTTGACCAGCGAAGCAAACGCCTCCGCCACGGCGGCGAGGCTGGCGCGGAGTTTTTTTGGAAAATCGCCCTTGATGAGCCCATCCCAGTCCTTGAAGGGGACGGTCGCGTTCCACCACATGTTTGCGTCCCAGTGTCCGATGTTCTTGCCGACGGCCGTGGAAATGCCGAATGGCGACCAAGCTGCGCAGAAGGCGGCTTCCGCCGCCGCCAGGTCGGCTTGTATCGCATCCGACGCGAAATCGATCCGGAAGCTCTCCTGCGGCGTGTTTCCATAAAACTCTCCCTGCATCTTGAGCTGGAACGACTGTCCGTCGTGGAAGATGTGGAAGGAAAAAGAGAGAAGGTAGTTGCGGTTTTCCGAAAGGCCGGAAAGCGGCGCATTCCACAAGACACAGGCGAAATTGCTCTGGAAACGCTTCTGCACGGAAGTGATGGCCTTGCCGTTTCCGAGATCGGCGCACCAGCAATCATCCGGCCACTCCATGCCCAGCGTGTGGTCGCGGAGCGCCTTGAGGTAATTGCTCTTGTTGAAATCCTCCGGTGCGATGGTCTGCTCAGGATCGCTCTTGACGCTGGTGACGGCGGAGAGGCGCGAGAGCCATTCGATGGTGTCGCCAACCGGCTGCTTGGTGCCGACAATGCGGGCTTTGATGCGGTTGAGAATCCGGGAGATGTTGATGGCGCGGGCTTCGAGGAAGGTGTCGCGGCGGCAGAAGCGGAAGAGCATCTGCTCCCATGACTCGTCGAACTCCTCCATCTTGTCGAGTTTGCCCTTTTCGCCTTCTTCCAGCGCCGGGAGACGCCACTTCTGCTCAAAGGTTTCGTTCCAGGAGGGGAAATCGGGTTCGGCCAGCAGGGCCTCGTATACTTTCGGATACTGGACCTGGAGGCTCACCAAGGCGAAGAGGATGTCCTTCCAGGCTTTGAAGTCGGAATCGTCCTCCTGGCTGGGGGTGCGCTCGATGAGGAGGCGGATGAGGGAGAGATAGTTGATGAGACGTTTGAGGGAGCGGGGATTGCGGCCGACCGACTGCAGGGCGTAGAAGGTGATGGCTTCGCAGAGGGGGGAGTCGTTTTTCTCCTTGGCGTCGAGGTAGCCGATGCCGGCGAGAGAGTCCATCAGGAAGTCGTCGATCTTGTAGCTGTTGACGGGCATGGCGAAGGGCAGCTGGATGATCTTGTCGAAGAAGGAGCGGAATTCGCGCTCGTTCTCGGGCGTCATGGCGCCGAACTTGGGCTTGAGGCCCTTGACCACGACGCCGTAGTCGATGGCGAGGATGAAGATGCAGTTTTCCAGGTCGAAAACGTTCTTCAGCAGTTCGAGAATCTGCACGGCCACGGGCGGGTCGATGCGGTCGAGGTCGTCGATGAAGAAAAGGAACCCGCGCTTGCCCTTCGCGTTTTCCAGGGCCTTCTTGACGGCGGAGGCCAGTTCGCTTTTGAGGTTTTCCACCCCGGACTTGGCCGTCTCGGCATCCGGGGCGTTCCATTCCTCGATGTTCTTCTTGAAATCGACGCCGAACTGCTTGGCGAAGAATTGGGAGCAGGCGCTTCCGGCGAAGGTCGCGAGCTTGCCCAGGAAGCGCTTGCGGTCTTCGGCCGACGTCTTGGCGAAGACGGAGACTTGCCCGGAGATGCCCATGAGGATGTTGAGGATCGCCTCCTCGGGATTCGACATCAGCGCATACTGCCAGGTGTTGATCCAGATGCCGAGATACGGGGCGTCCGGCGCATCCACCAGGCTGGCTTTGAGAGAGTTCATCAGGGACGTCTTGCCGCTCCCCCATTCGCCTTGCAGGGCAATCGTCAGCGGGGCTTCGGCCTCTTTCACGAAATCGGTCAGGGCCGCGGCATACGCCTTCATGTTGAGGCGGTCCCCTTCGGCTTTCGCGGGTTGGTCAACGACGTTGGATTTCATGCGCGTTTCCTTGATTCCCCTTTTCCCGGGTGTCGGAACATCCGCGGGGCGCGGGGAAAAGGAAAGGCGCGCCCGTTGGATGTTCCATGAAGAAGGCACGGCCAAGCGCCTTGGAAAAGAAACATGCCGAAGACGCGCCGGGAGGCGCATTCCGACAGGCGCTTTTCCAATGCGAAACCGTAGCCCTCGCGGGCGACGTTTGGCCGTTTCTCTTCATGGGAAGCCTTGTCAGACAGGGATTGTAATTGTCTGCCGCGGGCTTGCGGGCCGTATGGCGCGCAATCCGTTGGCAGGTCTTTCTTATCCCATTTGCGCCACGGTGGAAAGCGGAATGTTCCGCGGTTCCGCCCGGAAGCGTCTCCGGCATGGAAAGGGGGGAAAATGATTTTGGCGGTTTGTTGCGTGGCGATGGTCTGTCTTTCCTTCCCGGGGTGGCTGGCCCGGCAACGCGGGGAAAGAAAAAGCGCGCTTCCGGGCTCTCCGTCTGAGGCACCGCCAAGCGCCGTGGGAAGAAAGCAAGCCGAAGGCGCGCCCGGGGGGCACGCCCGACGCGAGGCTTCTTCCCAGTCCAAAGTTTGGCGGTTTCCAGACGGAAGAAACGTTCGGGATTCGAGTGTCACCGGGCCTTGCGGCCCGATGGACACGACTGTAGCACGCCTCCCCGCCGCCGGAGCAAGCGAAAAGCGCTTGCGCGCGGTCGGCGGCCGGGGCGCGCCTTCGGGCAATGGATGGTTGGCGGGGTTCATGGTGGGGAGCGGGCGGGAGCTTCCCGGGGCGGTGGCTCCAGGGCCTCTATCCGTATATCCGATGGGGGAGGAAGAAATCTCACGTGCATGGGGAGTTTTTGGGACGACGGGATGGAAGGGACATTGGGACCGGAGGGGCTCGGGACGGTCGGATTTCAAGCGGTTTGGGGCGGGGGATTGTCTGTCACCAATGGCCGGTTTCACGTTTTCGTGACATTTGTTTTCGGGTGCTGGATTGTCACCAAAACGCGAAAGCTTGTTTTCGTGACATTTGCTCTTGTGTTCCGCCGTGCGGGCGGATAGCATGGAACAGGATTCACGGAGGAAGCCATGGCATTTTTCGGACGGGAAGACGAATTGGCGCAGTTGTCTGCGTTGTGGAACAAGCGGGTGTCGTCGCTCGTGACGTGCCGGGGGCGCCGGCGGGTCGGCAAAAGCACGCTTGTCGAGCGCTTTGCCGCCGTGACGGGGAGCCGGTTCATCAAAATCGAAGGCCGGCGTCCCAAGCCCGGCATGTCCAATGCGGACGAGCTCGCCGCCTTCGCGACGCAACTGGCGGACCAAAGCGAGGCGGAACGCACCCCGCCAGCGAGCTGGAACGATGCATTCCGCCGTCTTTCGCGGGAAATACGCGACGGGGAGAAAACGGTCGTGCTGCTCGACGAAATCTCCTGGCTCGCCCATTACGACGAGGCCTTTGCGGACGGACTCAAGATGGCGTGGGACAACATCCTGAAGAAGCACGATCGTCTCGTCCTGGTGCTGTGCGGCAGTGTCTCGAGCTGGCTGCGCGACAACATCGTCGACAACGGGGCCTACGTGGGACGCCGTTCGCTCGACATGGTCGTGCGCGAACTTCCCCTCCGCGACTGCGTCCGCTTCTGGGGTGCCGCCGCCGTGCGGACTTCGCCCACGGAAATCTTCGACGTGCTCTCTGTCACGGGGGGTGTCCCCCGCTATCTGGAAGAAATCGACCCCGCCCTGCCCGCCGCCGAAAACGTGCGGCGCCTGGCTTTTCTGCCAAACTCCGTTCTCCGGAACGACTTCGACGAAATGTTTTCGGACGTGATTGCCCGGCGCCCCGCCTTCACGGGGCACGTCCTCCGGAGCCTCGTGGACGGCCCGAAGGGGGCCGAGGAACTCGCGGAGGTCCTGGGCGTCCCCCGGAGCGGGAACATTACAACAGCCCTGCGCCAGCTGGAAGACGCCGGGCTCGTCGCGCGCGAGGCCGGACGCAATCCCGAATCCGGCCGCCCGGTGAAAAACCGCCGCTACCGGATCCGCGACAACTATGCCCGCTTCTACCTCAAGTTCGTCGACCCCGTCAAAGAGGTCATCGACGCCGGGTCCTTCGCCTTTGTCTCGATGGAGCAGTTCGACGGTTGGGAAACGGTCATGGGCTTGCAGTTCGAAACCCTCATCGTCAACAACTACCCCGAACTCCTCCCGTCCCTCCATCTCGGCCGCGCCTTGATTGTTTCGGCCGCTCCATTCCACCGCAAGGCCGCCCCGAAATCCGGACGCAAGGGCCTGCAGGTCGATCTTCTACTCCAGACGCGCCAATCGGTCTGCATCGTCGAAATCAAACGCCAGCGCCATATCGGACGGGAAATCGTCGCCGAAGTCGAGGAGAAATGCCGTCGTCTGGCCCGTCCCGCAGGCGTGTCCCTCAGGACGGCCCTCGTGTACGATGGCGAACTGGCTCCTTCCGTGGAAGCCGACGCCTACTTCGACGCCCTCGTCCCCGCCCGGCGCCTCCTCGGTCTGTGAGTCCCCCTCATTCCCCGCGGCAAACCATCCCATTTTCCCCTTGCCACGTTCCGTCCGGGGGCCGTACTCTCGCGGGCATGGCGACTTTCCCCAACCAGCCCGGTTCCACGCATTCGAGCGTGCTCGAGGGCATCCGCGACCCCGGGAACCGTTCCGCGTGGGAGCGTTTCCATGCGCAGTACGCGCCGTACGTCCTGGCGCTGGCCAAGCGCAACGGACTGCGCCACGCCGACGCGGAGGACCTCGTGCAGGCGGTGTTCGCGGAGCTGGCGGTCCGCATCCGGACCTTCGACTACGACCGCTCCCGGGGGCGCTTCCACAACTGGCTGGCCGAGGCGGCGCGCTTCCGCATCCAGGACATGCAGCGCCGGAACGCCCGCCGCGAAGCCCGCGAACTGGCCGATCCGGAGCCGGATGCGCAGGCGCCCGACGACTTCGGGGCCATGGTCGAGGAGGAGTGGCGCAACCACGTCCAACGCATCGCGCTGGAGCGCCTCCGCGAACGGTCGTCGCGGCGCCGGTTCGAACTCTTCCATGCCTCCGTCATCGAGGGGTGGCCCACGGCGGAGACCATGAAGGCGTACGGGGCCACCCGCGCCACCGTGTACCAGGCCAAGTACCTCCTCGCGCCCCTCTGGCGCGGAATCCTCCAGGAAGTCCGGGCCGAACTCGATCCGCCGCCGCCGCCGGCCGCCGGTCCCGGGTGACCGATGGACGGGACGCATTCCATGCCCACGCCGCCCGGCGTCCCCGCGTCCCTCGCCGGGCTCTTCCCGGAGGCCGCGTTCGTGGCGGCCATCGGCGCGGGCGCGTACGGCGAAGTGTGGCTGGCGCGCTTCCCGGGGGATGCGTGGCGGGCGGTGAAACTCGTGGAGGGGGACACCGCCGCGGCGGAACGCGAACGCCGGGCCCTGCACCTGCTTTGCTCCCTCTCCGACCCCGGGGCGCCGGACGCGCCGCTCCATCCCGCGCTCATGCCGGTCGCCGACCTCCGCGAACGGCCCGGCGCGTTCGCCTATGCCATGCCCCTGGCCGATGCCCTGCGCCCGAACTGGCGCGGCGATCCCGCGCAATACCGGCCGCGCACCCTGGCCGCCGAACTCGTCGCCCGCCGGACCCTGCCGCTCGGCGAATGCCTCGATCTCGCCGAAGCGCTGGCCTCCGGTCTCGCGTTCCTCCAGCGGCATTGCCTCGTCCACCGCGACCTCAAGCCATCCAACGTCCTGTTCCTGGAAGGGCGCCCCGTGCTGGCCGACTTCGGGCTGCTGGCCGACACCCGCGAGGCCGGGTCCGTCGTCGGCACCCCCGGATACGTCCCGAAGGAGCAGCACGGCGAATTCCCCGCCGACCTCTACTCCCTCGGCGTCCTCCTCGCCGAAGCCTCCACCGGCCGCCGCGCCAACGAAGCCGGATTCGCGCCCGTCGCCGAATCCGACCACCACCATCCGCTCTTCCCCCGGTGGCTCGACCTCCTGCGGCGGACGACCGATCCCTCCCCCGCCCGCCGTCCCCAGACCGCCGGGGCGTTCCTCCGGAAATTGCGCGCCTTGCGCGAACCCCGCGCGCCCACCCGATGGCGGCGGCGCCTGGCACTGGCGGCCCTCCTCCTCGTCCTCTGCGCCATCGGCGGAACCGTGGCGGGCCTCCGGCACCTCCTCCGCCCGCGGGCGCCCGGACCGATTCCCCCATCCGCCCCCGCGCCCGCGGCGCCCACTCCGGTCGCGCCATCCGGCAACCGCCCCCTGTACGTTTCCCGGGACATGGCCGAAGACGGTGCTTTCCTCCAACTCTACACCGACCGCATCCGCGTCGGCCTGCCCCTGCACGGCTCCATCACCGCCGGGGACGCCGCCCTGCTGCTCGTCCTCCCCCCGGACGACCCCGCCTACGATCCCGAGGCCGAGTGGGACGGCCCCATGCCCTGGCGCCTGTGTCCCCTCGTCCCCGCCGACGAGGGGAACACCCCCGCGACCGCCCCCGGCGACCCGGCCTATCCCGAGGGGGCGCCCCTCCTCTCCCGTACCACCCGCGCCGCAATCGGCATGCTCCCCGCCGGCACCCCCTACCCCGAAGCCGTCTTCCTGCTCTGCGAACCCGTCCCGGTCTGGGAAGCCCGCCTCGCCGCCCACCCCGACGCCACCTTCCAAGACCTCCGCGACCTCTGGTGGGAAATCTGCGAACGCCCCCGGAGCATCCGGGAATCCCCCATGATCCGCGAACTCATGGAGCGGGACGTCCTCAAGGAGTACCTCGAGTAGACCTTGGGCCGGACGGGGAAGGGAGCGGGAGGGACCTTCGGAAAAGGCTTCGACCTCCGCAAAACCGGGAGCGGACCGGCATGAAGCCGCCAGCCCACCGGCCCACCACGGGTTTCCCAGTGATCGGAAACATTTTCAGCACCGCTTTTTGACCCCCCAAAGGCCAACAACCCACCCGGGCGGCCACTGGGAGCGCGGGCGTCCCGCCTGTTTCCCCTTCCACTCCTCCCGTCCACCATCCGCAAAGGCCCGGCAAGATGCCGCCCCCCCTGGAAGAGGCGCCGGACCTTCTGAACAACCATCGCACTACTTCCAGGAGGTGCGGCTTCCAGCCGCGCCCCGACGAATGGGAAGCGGGAGTCAAGCGCCTGTCCTGCCGTACCGCGGGCGGCCCTCCCGCTTCCCCATCCACTCCCCGCCCGCAGGGCGCACCGCATCTTGTCACTTGTCACTCGTCACTTGTCACTGCGCCCGCAGGGCGCTCCCCTGCCCTCGTCACTCCAGCGGGCAATCCCCGCAGAAGCCCCGCCTTCCGCAGCCGCGGCAGAAGTCGCCGCGCCATACCGCGTCGAACTGGCCCGCCAGCGGCTCCACCAACGACGGGTCGTCCGTCAGGATGCCGTTCTCGAAGTTGCGTTTCCGCACGCTCTTCGCGCCCATGCCCGCGCCCGTCAGGTTCGCGCTGCCGAAGTAGGCCCGGCGGCCGTCCGCGATGACGCACTTGAAATGCACGCGCGGGCACAGCATCCGCTCCATCCCGCCCCACAGGGCCGGATAGCGGTCGAAATCCTCCCGCCAGTTCGGCCCCGGCTCCTTCGCGTGGACCAGCCGCACCTCGACGCCCCGCTCCACCAGCCCCGCCAGCACCCCCAGGAACGGCACCATCGCCCGCCCTCCCGCCTCCACGTGCAGATCCTTGATGTCCGCCGTCGCGATCCACAGCCTCTGCCCCACCTCCGGCACGAGCCCGCACACCACCCGCTCGTAGATTTCCCGGTCGCTGACGAAGTCGATCATGCTGAAACTCGCCCCTGCGGCGAAAGTTCGATGCTGCGGGAAGGCATTGGTCAGAGGCCCAGGGACTTTTCGGCGTCGGCGAGGGAAATCCATCCCCCAGTGCGCGCGGAGCGTTCCCCCTTCGCCAGTTCAGAGGCGAGGTCGAGTTCGGCCCGGAGGCGTTCGTAGGCACCGATGTCCACGAGGGCGAAGCGGCCGTGGCCGTTCTTCGTGAGAAAGACGGGCGAGTCCGGCGAAACTTCGCTCAGGACCCGGTTGTAGTTGCGCAGTTCGGATATGGGCTTGATGCAGGGCATGGATGTCTCCGTGGCGTTTTGCAGGGACAATGTGTAGTCAAATCCGGCACCGAAAACAACAGCAAAAGAGAGCCGGGGGAGGAATGGGATTTACAGGATGGACAGGATTCCCGGGAAGGCTTTTCGGCACAAAAGGACAGGAAGAGGCAAAAGGGGCGGAAGGAGGGAATGCCTCGAATGCCGCTTCGCGGACACGAACGGCTTGGAAGGGGGGAAGCAATCAACATTGAAAACCATGGAAACCGCTTCGCGGACATGGAAAGGCGGGAGGGGTGCGGAAGGAAAGAGATTGTCAGACAACACCAACCATTACCGACAATTGTTTTTGGAGACAACTTGGACAACCAGGGACAACTCTTTCAAGGTGCCGGGCGGACAACTCCGCCCGGCGGGAGGTCGCGAATGGAATGCGGGAGGGGAGCGTCTTGGATATCCCCGGCAGTGCTACGGGATTACGGTGGTGCCGGACAGCTTGCGGAATGCCTTTTCGCAGGAAAAGGTGTCGAGGCCGGACAACGCGTATTCGCCCACGATCATGCGATCCACGAACCCCGGATTGGCCTTGGCCAGTCCCGGATTCCGCTGGCAATCAGTTCCCCGACTTGCCGCGCCGGTTCTTCCGGAAGGCCCGTGACAAGGCGGACGAGTACCGAGGTATCAAGGCCGTGCAACATCGGGGGCGGCCCTTCCTGCGGCGATGCTTTTGCGGATGGAGGCCATGTCGTGCGGCCCGTCGGCGTTCCTGCGGACGAAGCGGCGGCCCACGGCGAAGCAGGGCAAGGAGTTCCCCTGTGCATTCCGGCCCTTCGGGTGGGCGGGAGAAACGGGAGGCGGCACAACCAGCGTTCCATGCAACCAGCCGTCGTAGAGCATCAAGGTCACGGAGCGCACGGAATGCCCTTCCTTCGCGCTCTTGACCTTGACTTCACGGTACAACCCGTCGGGAATCTCCATCGTCGCTTTCATGCCCTTCTTCTACCAGAACTCCGTTCCTGTATCAACCCGGACAACTTGCCGTCACCACGCTCCTTGCGACTGTTTCTGCCGCTTGGTTTGGGCGGTGCGGGGCCAGTAGCGGACGAAATGGCGGGGGAATTTTTCGTTGCGGGAGAAATGGGAGTCGGCTTCGAGCATCGTCTTGTTCCGGCCATTCCAGGCGAAGTTCAGATGGTGGTAGGCATGGGAAAGGCTCCCGGCCAGATGCTCTTCGGTGAAGCCCTGCGGGGGCAGAAGACACATGCCGTCCCCCTCGGGCTTCTCCCCTTGCGCGCAGCGGATGTCCCGCAGAAGGGATTCCAGTTCCTCTTTCGCTTCGTTCACATGGAACCACAGCAAATCCAGGTTGCATTCGTGTTTCTTCATCATGGAATCTTTCAGGCAATTCCGACAATTTCCGACAATTGTTTTTAGAGACAACTTGGACAACCCGGGACAACTTTTCCAAGGGCGCCGGGCGGACAACTCCGCCCGGCGGAGGGGAGTTTTCGCTCGGGCTTCATCACCCCAAGCGGTGCCTCGCAGCAACGACGAAAACCCATGGGAAGCGGGCGCGGCGGAGGTGGGTTCGCCGGGTGACGGCGACGTCGGCGCGGCGGCGGCCGGACCAGAGGGTGTCCAGGTCGCGGTAGATGCGGTGGAGGTGGTGGCCGAAGGTTTCCTCGGTGAAGGGTTCCGGCGGCGGGCGGGTTGGCTTTTGGATGGGGGGTGGGCCTTCCCCGGCGGCGGCGGTGGCCATGTCGCGGAGCCGTCCGAGGTGCCGCACGGCCAGTTGGGCGTAGGCATGCAGGATGCAGGTGGGGCGGACGAGGGCCAGACCGGCTTCGCGCGGCGGGCCCTTGGCGCGGCGAGGCAGGGGCTGGAGGTCGAGAAACGGCGCGCCCGTGGGGAAGCGCGACCAGCGGACGAAGTCGGCCGCCGCACAGGCCCGGACCCGCTCTTCCGGCGCGCGGCGGCAGTTCCAGGCAAAGTTGAGGTGGTGGTAGGCGTGGTCCAGGGAGTAGAAGAGGTCGCTGTCCGTCAGGGGCAGCCGCTTGGCCAGCCGGTCGGCGTATTCCTTGCGCGGTTCGAGTTCCTTGGCGAGGATCTTCCCGAAGGCGGCAATCTGGATGCGCGCCCACAGGTCTTCTAGCTCCCCGAGCGCTTCGCCGAGATTGCGCCGGATGGAGCAGATGGCCAACGGCAGGGACTTCTTCATGGTGGGGGCCTTTCCTTTGGACAGGATTTACAGGATGGACAGGATTTCCGGATGGGAAGGTTAGCCCCTCGAAGGGCTCACGAAAACTCCTTTTCGCGAGCTTTGAAGAAATCGAAGTATTCCCGGACGTTTTCCAGCTCCGTCCACTTCCGCACGGGTACCCCGGCGGTGTCCAGGTCGTAGATTCTGGCACCGCGGATTCCCAGCAGGAACGGCGAATGGGTCGCAACCACGAACTGGCACGCCTCGAAGCGAGCCATCCCCTCCAGAAGCACGGCCAGCTTCTGCTGCCATTCCGCGGACAGGCTGTTTTCGGGTTCGTCCAGCAGATAGAGGGCGCCCTCGCGGATTTTCTCCAGGAAGAAATCGAAGGCGTTCTCGCCGTTCGACCCCGTTTTCTCGTTTCGCCCCAGTTCTTCGAGAATCACTTTCGTCATCTTCTTGCCATTCATCCGTTTTTGGGCCAGCCACATCTCCCGCGCCTTCCCCTCCATGCCCGAATAGTTTACTCGCTTGCCTTCAATCCGGTACTCCCACCACCGGCGCCCGATTTCTTCGCGGTCCCGGTCGATTTCGCGGTTTCGCTTGCGGATGGCCAGGGTCTTGTCGAACACGTCCTCGCTCGTCAGGATGCGGCTTGTGGCAGGCACCCCCTTGATTTCGCCAGGCAAGGAAGAATTGAAGGATGCGCCGTCCACGTGCACGTCTTTGTCTTCGACCATGCCATACACGCGCCGCGTGACACCATTGACGTACCAATCGAAAAACGGCGAAGGCTTGAAGGGAAGCTCCCGGAGAAGACCGAGCTTGGCGGCGATGATGTTGAGCATCGTCGATTTGCCCGATCCGTTCCCGCCGTAGAAAATGGTGATGGGCCCGAACTCGATCCTCCCCACGCCTTTTGCAGGCAGGATCCGGAACGGATAGAACGAGTCGAAGCATCTGCGTGTCTCCAGGCTGAGCATCCGGCCTTCCTGCTCCGCGGACAGGAACGTGAAATCCCGCAAATAGACTCTCGCGCTTCTCCGCATCCCGTCCTCCGAGGAGGATGCCTCGGCCCCGCCAACGGCATCCAATCGCTTCTTGTTCTTCTTCATTTCGTTCTCCTTGGCCTGTCCGCCATCACAACAGCACGTTCCGTGCCAACGGCGGAAACAGGCGGAAACAAGGCGTTTTCCGGATGCTGGCGGGAAGCGGAAGGATCGAGAGTGGTCAATTATTGGGCGGCATGGTCAGTTTTTGGTCGGCCTGTGGAGGACGGTCTTCCATAATCCTGTAAATCTTGTATGTCGAAAAACGGAAACGCCCCCGGGTTTTGCACAATCCGCTGGCCCGCCGGCGCGGCGCAAGTTTTCCAACGATTGGAAAAAATGTTTCCAATGGTTGGAAAACTTTTCCGGTGGAAGAATTTTGGACAGGATTTACAGGATGGACAGGATTTCCGGTTTTGGCAACAACTCAAGCAACTCGAGCAGTTTCCCGGACAACAGCGCCACGGCCTCCTCAACAGTCATTGTTTCCGGGATGGCTTCACGATGGACAATGTGCCAATACCGGTCTTTCTCCGGCATTTCCCATTTTTCCCGGTCGAGCTTGGAAAAGCGGCCCTGCCCCATGCCGTCGAGGATCTCCCCGTCTCCGATGGTCAATCGGGGTATCCCCATCTCGCAATTCCGGCATTGCCGGTCGATGCTCAACTCCACGGCGCAATCATCCGTCTGTTTGAAGACCGATATCCAATCCCATGCAAACCAGTCGGCATCACATTCGTGGAGCGTACCGACGATGCGTCGTTTCCCATCGGTGGAATAATACATGAAAGAGGGTTTCTGCAGTTCTTTCATTTCCGCGAGCGCCGACAAAACCCGTCTCCTGCGTGCGACTCCATCCGTTTCTTGTGCGTTCTCGAAATCAAAACGGAGCAATCTGTCGAAAGAGAGGCCAAAATACCACTTCTGATATATCTTCGAGAATCGGACAAGCGTGGATTCAATGAAGGCCCGCTGTGCCTTCGGGCTGTCGGCAAACCCCTTTGTTGCTTCCAGCGCATTGCCATCCAGACAATAGTCGTGTTGGATTTGCAGGGCATCCTTTTCCCGCCCAGGTTCCCCGCAATAGGGATAGAGATGGTCCCGTTCCTTGTCGGACAGCGAGCGGTTCATTTCGAACGGAAGGGGGGCCAGATTGCCCAGTGAATTTTCCAGCCACTGGCAAATGCCTGCATTCTTTCCGGACATCCCGTCAATCCAGCTGCGGGGCAGGATGTGGTCATAGTCCCACGGACAGTTGTCCTCGGCCCAGACACCCAAATTCGAATCGTAGTCGAAGAAATTGTTCGCCTTGGATTGGCATGCATAAAGAAGCATCCCGTAGGCGCGTTGGGAATTGTAGCCCGATGCAATGAAGTCCGCGATGCCCGCCTCGTCCGCCCAGCGCTTGGCATTGCCGGGAAAATCATTGGAATCCACTTCCGATTGTGCGAGATCCGCCACCTTTTGGATGACACGCGGATGGATGGGAACGGGCAATCTGGAAGCCCCGTAATAGGTTTGCCGCATGGCATGGGCAACCCCCTCCCACAGTCCTTCGGAGAGGATGAAGCGTATCGTTTGGGCCGGATGCGAAGCCTTCTCGTAAAGCCACTCTGCCGTTGCGGCAAGAAGGCCGGACTCAACGGCGTTGTCCCGGACCGCCAGCAACAGGAAGAGAAAAATGTCCCCGTTGCTGTATTGGCAATACCTTGTCCGGTGCCAATGGGTCAATCCGCCGGGGGGTGTGAAAACAGCCGTTTGGACTTTTGCCAACAGCTCGTCGAACGCACCCTTGCAAACAAAATCCAGAAAGCCATCCCGGCCATGCGCGCGGGAATTCTCGCTTTCCATGTCCCCAGATTCGCTTGTCTTGCACATTTTGATGGCTTCTTCCAAGACTGACGAAGAGCAAAAGGTCGTTTTGCCTTCTTCCGTTCTCGCGGAGCGGAAACACCGGAGGGCCAAATGGGCGATGCGGGATGGTTGGGCCAACCCCAAAT
>CACXEY010000101.1 GCA_902766695.1 uncultured bacterium | reverse complement strand
TCAACATTTCCGCCGAGATGCAAGCAAAAACCGAGCGCCGGGGAAAAACAGGGCGCTCACGTCCTGACACTTTGTGGTTACACCCCGAGGGCGATGGCGAGGTTGAAGGGGCGGGGCGTTTGTGGTTGAATGACGGGAAACGTCTGAAACGCAAAAAGGAGATTTTGAGATGAAACGTCGCAAGCAGCTCGACCGCACACCGGAATGGAAGGCCCTCAAGGCGCATGCCGCGCTATGGAAAGGGCGCAGCCTGAGGAAACTCTTCGCGGAGGACCCGAAGCGGGCGGAGACGTTCTCGCTGGATGCGTGCGGGTGGCATCTGGATTACTCAAAGAACCTCGTGGACGCGGAGACGATGGACCTGCTCCAGGCGCTGTGCACGATGGCCGACCTGCGGGGGAACATCGACGCGATGTTCTCGGGCGAGCGGATCAACGCGACGGAGAACCGTCCGGTGCTGCACGTGGCGCTCCGCAACCGGTCGAACACGCCGATCCTCGTGCGGGGCAAGGACGTGATGCCGGGGGTGAACGCGGTGCTGGAGAAGATGGGGCGCTTCTGCGACGAGGTGCGCTCGGGCCGCTGGCTGGGGTACACGGGCAAGCCGATCCGGAACGTGGTGAACATCGGCATCGGCGGCAGCGACCTGGGTCCGGCGATGGCGTGCGAGGCGCTCAAGCCGTACTCGAAGCGCGACCTGGTCGTGCGCCACGTCTCGAACGTGGACGGGACGCACATCTCGGAGGCGCTGCGGGACCTGGACGCGGCGGAGACGCTGTTCATCGTGGCGAGCAAGACCTTCACGACGCAGGAGACGATGACCAACGCCCGCACGGCCCGCGAATGGCTGGTGGGGCGGCTGGGGAGCGCGGACGCGGTGGCGCGGCATTTCGTCGCGGTATCCACCGCGGCGGACAAGGTGGCGGAGTTCGGGATCGACACGGCGAACATGTTCGGCTTCTGGGACTGGGTGGGCGGCCGCTACTCGCTGTGCTCGGCGATCGGGCTGTCGCTGATGCTGTCGGTCGGGCCGGAGAATTTCCTGCGGATGCTGGACGGATACCACGCGATGGACCGGCATTTCGCGACGGCGCCGTTCGCGGAGAACATGCCGGTGATCCTGGCGCTGCTGGGGATCTGGTACGACGACTTCCTGGGGGCGCAGAGCATGGCGCTGCTGCCGTACGACCAGTACCTGTCGCGGTTCGCGGCGTACTTCCAGCAGGGCGACATGGAATCCAACGGCAAGTCCGTCACGCGCCGCGGCAAGCCCGTGTCGTGGCAGACGGGGCCGGTGGTCTGGGGCGAGCCGGGCACCAACGGCCAGCACGCGTTCTACCAGCTGCTGCACCAGGGGATGAAGCTGATTCCGTGCGACTTCATCGGGTTCTGCCGCTCGCACAATCCGGTGGGCGACCACCACGCGAAGCTGATGAGCAACTTCTTCGCGCAGACTGAAGCGCTCGCGTTCGGCAAGACGGCGGAGGAGTGCCGCGCGGAAGGGGTGCCCGAGGCGCTGGTGCCGCACAAGACGTTCGCAGGCAACAAGCCGACGAACACGCTGCTGGCGCAGCAGCTGACGCCGGAGACGTTCGGCCAGCTGGTGGCGCTCTACGAGCACAAGATCTTCGTGCAGGGCGTGATCTGGGACATCTACTCCTTCGACCAGTGGGGCGTGCAGCTCGGCAAGGTGCTGGCGAACCGGATCCTGCCGGAGTTGCAGGCGGAAGCGGAGCCGGAGCTCAAGCACGACGCCTCGACGAACGCGCTGATCCGGCGGTTCCGGGCGCTGCGGTGAGCGGGGTGGGGGGGGGAGAGGGGGATGACTTGGCGACTCGCGACTTGCGGCTTGGGGGCGTGGGCCCGGGGGGGGCAACGGGCCGCAAGCCGCCAAGTCGGGGTTGCCAAAGGCCCGTGCGGCGGGTAGAGTCGCGGACGGAAAAGGAGATGCATGATGGAAATTCTTTTGACAGCGTTGGCGCATCCGTTCACGTGGGGCCTGGGGCTCGGGCTGGTGTTCGCGGCGTGGGCGTTCTTCTCGGGGTGGGCGGGGAAGCGGGCGCTCCGGCGGGAGGTGCGGCGGCTGGAGGAGCATTGCCGGACGGCGGCCGCGCTCAACGCCAAGGGAACCCAGGCCATGCAGGAGGAGACCGACGGCTTGAAGGAGCAGGTCCGGAACCTCCAGATCACGGTGGCGGAGCTGAAAAACAAGCCGGACCGCGCGGAGTTGCAGAAGCTGTACGTGCTCGACAAGGCGGCGGAGCTGATGACGGAGAGGGCGCCGGGTTTCGCGGCGGTCTGGCAGGCGGCCGTCAAGGAGGCGCAGGCGGAGATGGACAAGACGGCGACGGGGTTCCTGCCGTGGATCCGGCGCATCGTGCATCCGGCGCTCGGCAGCGGCGGCGGCGGGGAGGACGCGGGCGGGGCGCAGGCCGGGGAATAGGGACGCCCCGTGGCGACGGAACGCGACGGGCTGGAGCGGCGGTGGGGCAGGCCGGGACGGGTGGAATTCGGCGTCTCGCCGATCGGGCCGGTGGTGCGCTTGGCGGCGCCGGGGGGGACGGCGGAGGTGGCGTTGCTGGGGGCGCAGACGGTTTCGTGGCGTCCGGCGGGAGGGGAGGATGTGCTGTATCGGCCGGAGGGGGTGGCGGTGGCGGGGGATGAAATCCACGGCGGGATTCCGGTATGCTGGCCGTGGTTCGGACGGATGGGGCCGGAAGGCTCGCGCATCCACGGGGTGGCGCGGTATGGCCGGTTCGCCCTCGCGGCGGTCGAGGTGACGGCGGCGCGGACGGAGGCGGTGCTGCGGCTGGAGGCGCCGGAGCGGACGCTGGATGCGTTCCCGCACGGGTTCCGGCTGGATGTGCGCGTCGGGGTGGGGGAGGGGCTCGCGGTTTCGCTGGAGGCGCTGAACACGGGGGCGGAGGCGTTCGCCGTGACGGCCGGATTCCATCCCTACCTTCGCGTCTCGGATGCGGGAGCGATCGGCGTGGAGGGGCTGGAAGGCGCGCCCTTCGTCGATTGGACGGCCGGTGCGGACGGACAGGAACCGCATGGAATCCAGACGGGGGCGTACCGTCCGCATCCCGGCAGCCGCGTGTTCTCGGAGGCGCGGAAGGTTTGCCGGGTGCGCGACGCGGGACTGCACCGGACGATCGTGCTGGAAGCGTCGGGGCATACGCGCTGGTGCGTGTGGAGCGCGGATGCGGCGGGCCTGCCGCGGGACAATCTGCGTGCGGAGGATGCGGCGGGTTTCGCGTGCGTCGAGCCCGTGGTGTTCCCCCGGTGCGACGCGGTGGTGCTGGAACCGGGCGGGCGGCGGACGATGTCGCTGGCATTGCGGACGGAGGCGTTGCCGTGAAAACGGACGCGGTGGAGCTGGCGATCGTCGGCGGCGGGGCCGCGGGGCTGTTCGCGGCGGCGGTGGCGCGGGACCGGGGCGTCGGATGCGTGCTGGTCGAGCGCAAGGCGCGGGTGGGCAGCAAGATGCTGATGACGGCGAACGGGCGCTGCAATTTCACGAAGGACATCCCGCCGGAGCGGATGCTGGCGGACCTGGGCGAGCCGGTGGCGTCGTTCGCGCGTCCGGCGCTGGAGGCGTGCCCGCCGGCGGCCATCGCGGCGGCGCTGCGGGACTGCGGGCTGCGGGTGCGGCGCATGGAGGACGGGCGGATGTTCCCGGCGAGCGGGAAGGCGGCGGACGTGGTGCACGTCTTCGGCGACCGGTTGCGGGAGGGGGAGGTACCGCTGCTGACGAACGCTCCGGTCCGGGGACTGCGCCGCGGGGACGGCGGCGGATGGTGCGTGCAACTGCAGGACTTCTCCATCCGCGCGGCGAACGTGCTGGTCGCCACGGGGGGGATGTCGTTCCCGAAGACGGGATCGGTGGGGGACGGACAGGCCTTCGCCCGGCAGCTCGGGCTGGACGTCGAGCCCTGCCGCGCGGGGCTGGTGGGGGTCGAAGCCGACGGGACGGCGCTGCGGGGCCTGGCGGGACGGCGCTGCGAGACGGGGGCGACGGCGGCCGTGGAAACGGAGGGGCGGGAGCGGATTCGCTGCGCCGGGGAAGTCGAGTTCGAGTCCTGGGGCGTCTCCGGGGCGGCGGTGTACGACTGCACGCGCTGGGTGGCCCGGCACCGGCCTCGCGAGTGGGACCTGCGGCTGGACCTCCCCGGCGGGACGCTGCGCTTGCGCCATCCCCGCCCGCGGCCGTTGAAGGAAGCCATCGTGACGGTCGGGGGCGTGGCGCTCGGCGCGGTGGATCCGCGCACCATGGAGGCGCGCGGGCTGCCGGGGCTGTATTTCGCCGGGGAGGTGCTGGACGTCGACGGCCCGACGGGGGGCTACAACCTGACCCTGGCCTTCGCCACCGCCTTCATCGCCGTCGACGCCATCGCCGCCGGGCGGCGTTGACCCGGCGCCCGCCGCCGGCGGCGGGACGGAAATCCCGGTTGTGCTGGGACGGCAAGTGTGGCATAACGGCCCGCGCCGCCCGGGTGGCGAAATGGCAGACGCAACGGACTTAAAATCCGTCGCCGCAAGGCATGCGGGTTCGACCCCCGCCCCGGGCAATCCCCGCCCATGACAGCCCTTCTCGAAGACCACACCACCTTCCGCCTCGGAGGACCCTGCCGGGAGCTCGTCGCCGTACGGGACCCCGACGACGCCGTCCGCGTGCTCGAACGCTGGACCGCCGCCGGACGCCCATGGCTTCCCCTCGGCGGCGGCTCCAATCTCCTTGTCGCCGATGCCGGCCTGCCCGACCATTCCATTCTCCGGATGGCGGCTTCCCCGCGTCCGCCGCCCGTGATCCTGGAACCCGCCCTGCGCGGGGAAAGCCCCCTTCCCGTCTGGGCGGGCACCTCCCTCGATGCGCTTTCCGCGGCCGCCTGCGCCGCCGGACTCGCCGGACTCGAAGACTTTTCCGGCATCCCCGGCACGATCGGCGGAGCCGCCTGCGGCAATGCGGGGGCTTTCGGACGGTCCCTGTCCGATCTCGTGGCCGCGGTCGATCTCTGGACCCCGGCCCGCGGACTCCACACCCTTCCGGCTTCCGCCCTCGGTTACGCCTACCGTTCCTCCGCCCTCCAGCGTCCCCCCCTCGGCCCGTGCGCGGTCCTCCGGGTCCACCTCCGTCTGGGGCCTTCCGCCGGCGATCCCGCGCCGCTTCTCGCCCGCCGTGCCGGAATCCTCGCGCTGCGGGCGTCCCGGCATCCCGACATCCGCGCCGTCGGAACCGCCGGCAGCTACTTCAAGAACCTTCCCCCCCCGGCTCCCGGAGGCCGCCGCCAGCCTGCCGGCGCCCTCCTCGACGCCATCGGCGCCAAGACCTTCCGCGTCGGAGGGGCCTTCGTTTTCCCCCGGCACGCCAACATCCTCGTCACCGACCCGGCCACCGCCACCGCCGCCGACGTGCACGCATTGGCCGACCTCCTGGCCGACGCCGTGCAGGACCGTTTCGGCATCCGCCTCGTTCCCGAAGTCCGCGCCTGGCCGGCTTGAGTGCCGCTTCCCGGGAACCGTTCCGGCCATGGCGCACGGCCGACGGCGGCCTGCCTGCCGGGAGCGTTGCGGGGGCGCCGTGCGTGGACGCCGGCGAAAGGCGGAATCGGGCGGGCCGCAAAGGGGCGGCTGGAGAACGGGAGAAAGGTCGGCATTGAAACCATGAAAACCGCTTCGCGGACATGGAAAGCGGGAGGGAAGCGACTGGACAGTCGGGGCGCGGGCGTCCCGCCCGCGAGGCGTCTGGAAAGCGGAAAACAAGCGAAAACGCCAATGTTTTCTGTAATCTCACATCCCCCGGCGCGGCTGGAAGCCGCACCTC
>CACXEY010000100.1 GCA_902766695.1 uncultured bacterium | reverse complement strand
TGGCGCGTCCCCCCCCGCACCACCCGCCCCCGCGCTCCCCGCGCCGCGCGCCGCCGCGCCCGTTCCCCGCAGGCATTGCGGCGCGCCCACAACAGTTCGGGAATCCCCAGCGCCGCATCCACCCGCCGCCGCAGGCGGGTGTAATTCGGATTCTCCCGCAGCAGCCGCGCCAGACGCCGCCGCGCCGCCCCGTACGGCGCGCGCAGGTCCGCCGGAAGCTCCCCGTCCGGCTCCGCCCGCGGCAGCAGCCACTCCAGCGGCAGCCGCGCGTCCAGGACCAGCAGCCGCCGCAGACGTACCGCCAGCAGCTTGTAGCGCATCAGCGTGCTGTAGGGCACCGGAATCCGGTGGTCCGCCAGATACGCCTTCATGCCGCCCCCGCGGGCGCGGTAGCGTTTCGCCCCGTTCGGCAGCTCCGTGTACGCGAACGTCCGGTCCAGCGTCGGATCCAGGTCCGCCAGCATCGACCCCAGACGCAGCTGCTCCGCCAGCCTCCGCGGCGTCGCCGCGCACGCGGCCGCGATCTCCCCCGGCGTCGGCGTCCCCCGCAACGACGGACTCTCCGGCCGCGGCGCGCGCAGACGCCGCCGGCGGTGCAGTTCGTCGAGAATCGCCGCCCCCGTCTCTGTCACCAGGAACGCCGTGAAGGCGCCCGCCGTCACCGCCAGGAAAAGCGCGGCGTCGACGAGTACCAGGCGGGCGTCGGTCTGCGACAGGGCGTGGAGGGTGTCCCGGGCGACACCGGACGTCTTGTGGAGGGCGGGCGTGAGGATTTTCATGATGGGAGAAGAGTGCCGAAAGGCCGGCGGATTGGCAAGAATGAAATAATCTCAAATGCGATGCGCACGCGCCGGACGAAGGAGATGGAGGGCGGGCGGCGCCCTCAGTAGAAGCGCGGGAAGGCGGGCCCCGCGGGCCAGGGCGGGGCCGGGGCGTGGCTGCCCCAGAGCTTGTCGTGGAAGTCGTGCCGCGCGCCCGGGGTCGCCCAGAGGGCCCCCCATCCGCCGAGCGCGCCCGCGAGGGCGGTCCAGAGCGTCCACGCCGTCTGCGCGGGCCGGTAGCGGCGGGGATCGGCGACGCGGAAACGCAGTCCGCGGCGCGGCTCCCCCTTCGCGTCGGTGTAGGCGGCGGGCGCGATCTCCAGTCCGGGCTGGGACGGCATCCCCAGCCCCGCGAGATCGACCGCCTCCGTACCGGCGCGCAGGAAGGCCAGCGGCGTCCCCCGCGCGTGGTCCACCAGCGGCAGCGCCTCGAAGAAGACGTTCAGCGGGAACGCCAGCGCGTTGTCGAGGGAGACGATGGCCGGGGAGGGCGCGTGCCAGACGGGGAACATCTCTTCCAGCGCCATGCCGCGCGAGAGCCCTTCGCAGCGGGCGATGCGCAGGTCGAGGGCGTGCAATCCGAGGGCCTCCTTGAGGAAGGCGGCCAGCTCGCCCGGCGTCATGCCGTGGCAGAAGGGGGTGGGCAGGAAACCGACGAACGACTCGCAGTCGGCCGACAGCATGGGGCCGTCGGGCGGCGTGAGCATGAGCGGGTCGGGGCGGTCGGCCACGACGAGGGTCTTGCCGGACGAGGCGCACGCTTCCATGAGCAGGCGGAGGGTGGAGCCGTAGGTGTAGGCGCGGCAGGCGATGGTCTGGAGGTCGAACACGACGGCGTCCAGCGGGGCCAGCATCTCCGGGGTGGGAGCGCGGGTGGCGCCGTAGAGGGAGTGGATGAGGATGTCCCAGTCGGGATGCCGGGCGGCGTCGACGGGCTCGCCGGGGCCGCCGCGGCCGTAGAAACCGTGTTCGGGGCCGAAGAGGGCGGCGAGCCGGACGCCCCGGCGGTGGAGGTGGTCGGCGGCGTGCTCGCCGTCGGAGGTCCGGCTGGCGGGATGGGCGACGAGACCGGTGCGGGCGCCGCGGAGCCAGTCGGCGGGGATGCATTCGATGCCGGGGCGGACGCGCGGCGGTGGAATGGGGGACGGGGGCATGGGAAAATCCTTTCGGGGGCGCATGGTAGCGGGGGGCGGGGCGCGGGCGCAAGGGGGATTTTTCATGGGCGGCTGGAGGGGGACGGAACGGGCGGAATGCGGGGGAAATGAAATAATCTCAAACGTGCCGGAGGCGGGGAGGAAGCGGGACGGGCGGAGGAGGCGGGGCGAAAAGGCGGAAGGACGGTTTTCGTTCTGGACAAACACGCGGGAATGGGGGAAAGTGGAAGGCAAATCGGTTTGCGGGCCGGGAACGGCCGGCACAGGAGAACCCCACAACGGCAGGTGCGATCATGGCAGACGAAAAAGCGGCGAAGAAAACGGAAAACAAGGCAGCCAGCGTCTCGACGGACGCGAACATCTGGATACAGCTGGTCGGTGCCCTCTTGCTGACGGCGCTTTTCGCCGCGGGACTGAGCTTCGCCAACAAGGCCATCAACCCCGAGCAGTACGACGAAACCGGCCACGTCATCGTCCAGGAGTCCTACCCCATGCCGCTCCTGCGCTACATCAACGGCCTGATCAACGAACGCGGTCCCGTCCAATGGGCCGAAGTCTACTGCTTCTTCGTCGTCGTCCTCTTCATCTTCCTCAAGCTCGGCATCCTCAAGAAGCAGAACATCTACCTCGCCTCCGCCGGCTCCGACATCGGCGACGTCAACATGGACAACGACGAGGAACTGGTGGGCCTCCGCAAGAAGATCCACGACGAGAAGTGGAACTTCAAGAGCCTCCTCATGAGCCGCTTCGACAAGGGCATCGAACTCTGGCTCGCCACCAAGGACGTCGGCCGCGTAAGCACCTGGGCCGGCACGGAAAGCACGCGCGACAACGGCATGTCCGACCTGACCTTCACCCTCTCCCGCACGATGATCTGGGCCATTCCGATTTTCGGGTTCATCGGGACGGTGCAGGGGCTGAGCTCCGCCGTAGGCGGGTTCGCCGACTTCCTGTCCGGCGCCGCGGAACTCAGCGCCATCAAAGGCGCCATCGCCGACGTCACGATCGGTCTGGGCGTGGCGTTCGACACGACGTTCCTGGCGCTGGTGCTGGTCATGATCATCCAGTTCCCGCTGACGTCGATCATGCGCCGCGAAGTGACGCTCTTCAGCGACGTGGACGTCTATCTCGACGAACACTTCCTCTCGCGCCTGCCTTCAGCGGGCCAGCAGGCGGTGGTCATCGAGAACCTGGAAGACTCCATCGAAGCGGCCTTCCGCCGCTACATCCCCGACCCGGACCGCTACGAGGAAGTCTTCACCGACTCCATCGAGAAGGCCGGCGACGTCGTCCAGAAGCAGTTCGAGTCCTTCACCGCCAAGTACGTCGAAGCCCGCAAGACGGCCACCGACAACGAAGTCAAGGCCCTCTCCGAGGCCATGGAACACGCCCACGTGCAGGCGATGAAGCTGGCGCAGGAGTACTCCCACAGCGCCGACGGCATCCGCGACTCCCTGCAGGCCAGCCTCGAAAAGGCGGCGCAGGCGGCGGCGGGCGTCTCCCAGCAGGTCTCCACCATCACCGACCTCGGCGGCCAGATCCGCGACCTCCTGCAGGTCGAGAAGGCGATGGAGAAGTCGCTCTCCGGCATCGCCCAGGCCGACAGCTTCCAGAAGACCCTCTCCCAGCTGCGCGAACACCTGCAGAACACCGACGAGTTCTGCCGCAAGATGAGCAAGCCGCGGGTCATCACCTTCCGCGAAGAAGCCGTCTGACGGCCAGTCGGCGGGAAGCGGACCCATGCGGACGACTTCGGCAAACCTCCTGCGGACGGCGGCGGCCGCGCTGTTGCTGCTCCCGGCGGCGGCGCTGGCGCAGCAGAACCCGATGTCGGTCAAGAACCTGGCCGACGGCCTCCCCGGCGCCTACGGCGTCGCGCGCCATCCCGACGGCACGGTCTACGTTTCGCAGCTCGACGCCGGGCAGATCGTGGCCATCCGCGACGGCCGATCCACCCCCGCGCTGGCGTCCGGCTGGAAAGTCTCGGAGGACCTCCCCCGCTGGGCGATCAAGGAGGACGTCCCCCTTTCCAAATGGATGGAGGCCAAACTCAACCGCCCCGGCCCGATGACCATCTCGACCAACGGCACGATCTACGTCGCCGAGCAGGTCCCGAACGGCCGCATCCTGTCCTTCCCGCCCAACCCCGAAACCGGCGCCTACGACACGGCGGTGTGCATCCCGGTCCCGTGGCTGGAGCAGCAGTTCCAGTGGTACGACCTCTTCGTCGACACCTACGACCGCCTCTACGTCGCCGGCATGGACGAAGTCGGTCCCGACTTCATGAAGTTCGGCTCCGCCCTCGTCCGCGACCAGGAAGGCGACTGGTGGGTGATGGACTTCGGCCCCTTCGCCCGCTTCAACACCTTCGCCCTCTCCGCCAAGCAGGACGCGATGCTCCTGGGCGACAAATCCCACGGCAACATCTCCTGGTGGGAAGTCAACCGCCACATCATGATGGGCGGCAGCGCGGAAGCCGCCGGGCGCTCCACCCTCCAGTCCCTCGCCTACTACCCCGACGGCTCCTTCGTCATCGGCCAGATCGACGGACCGGGCGCCGCGAGCGTCATGCGCATGGACCCCTTCTCCGGCCAGCAGGTGCCGCTCGTCTCCAACCTCAAGTCGCTGGGCGACATCGAGATGGACCGCGTCAAAGGCTGCCTGTACATCACCGATCCCGACGCCGGCCGCGTCATCGAAGCCTCCCCGAACCCGGCGATGGCCTACAACGAAGTCGCCATCCGCCAGATCGTCCGCTCCATCGAAGGCATGAGCGGCGTCGCCAGCGAAGCCCCCGCCTTCCTCAACACCTTCTTCGACCGCCTCCAGGACGCCGCCAAGGACCTGCTCCCCGACGAAGACGCCACCCACTCCGTCCAGTTCACCCTCTCCGACATCGCCGGCAAGATGCCGATCGTCGCCGGCCGCGTCCAGACCGTCATGAACGTCGAAGGCGCCGAGGCCGACCCCATCGACACCCTCGAATTCTTCCTCCTCTTCCCCTCCAAGATCGTCATGACCGAGGACTCCGCGACGCCGTCCCTGAGCTTCTTCTCCCTCAAGCGCAAGAGCGGGAAGATCGAGCAGACCAAGCCGATCTTCAAGAACGAAGTCGGCGTCTACCGCATGTCCGGTACCAACATCTTCAAGGTCGGCACCAGCGGCGGCGGCCTCTACGTCCCCGTCGTCACCTGCGGCCTCAAATCCGTCGACGAAGGCATCCACGTCGATCTCGCCTTCCTCGGCACCGGCGTCTACGACGACTACTACCTCTCTCTCTTCCAGGGCCCCATGCAGCAGACCGCGACCCTCGTCGTCAACGCCGACGGCTCCGGCACCAACGACGCCTCCACCGTCACCTACGAAGCCACCTTCATGGAAGAAGCCACCATCGAAGGCCTCAAGGGCAAGAGCCATGAAAAGATGTCCAACCTCCTGATTTCCGGCTTCAGCGGCGGCGGGGCCGGCGCCAACCGCTCCGTCGGCTGGCTGCGTCTCGGCAAATTCCCCGCCCAGGCCACCGTCTCCTACGGCGACAGCGACACCGGCGTTTCCCTCGCCGGCGCCGGCGGCCTCAAGGACGTCCTCGACAAGAAGGAACTCGAACTCCGCCAGTCCGCCGCCGACGAAGTCACCGGCGGCGACGACGAAGGCGGCCTCGCCGTGCCCGAAGACCTGCTGCCCGGCGGCGGCGCCGCCACCGCTCCCGCTTCCGAGGAGACCGCCCCGTGAAAGACTCCTCCGTAGACACCAGCGGATTCCAGAACATCGTGCTGATGCTCATCGGCGTCCTCATGGTGATGCTGATTTCCAACGTCGTCACCATCATTTCCAACCCCGACAACATCAAGATCGGCGCCCTCGTCACCGGCGGCGTCTACGGCGAAGACGAGACCAAGAACGTTGCCATGCCCAAATTCCAGAACATGCGGCAGGACCCCGTCTACATCGACGTCGAAGCCAACCGCATGATCATCTACGAGCCCCCTTCCCGTCCCTACGAAGTCCTCGCCCGCGAAATGCTGCTCCCCGGCAACGACTTCGACGTCTTCCTCGACTGGATCGAAGCCCGCAAGACCTCCCGCTACGTCGTCCTCCTCCTCCGTCCCGGCTCCGCCAAATTCCAGCGCCGCCTCCGCCAGATCTGCCGCGAGCGCGGCATCGACGTCGGCTTCGAGCCCTGGGACGTCGGCCGCACCATCGACATCGCCGGCGCCGCCCAGGGCGCCCTCCGCATCCGGCCCGCCCGCACCACCCTCGAAGCCGAGGGCATCGATCCCGACATGTTCTGGCGCCTGCAGGGCGTCGAAGGCGCCACCGCCGGCGGCGTGGTCGAAGGCGAAGAAGGCGAAGGCGGCGGCGAACTCGGGGTCGACGACCTGGACGATATCGACGACGCCCTCGAAGATGCAACCGCAACCACCGGGGAAGGAGCATAGCCATGGCCGCAAAAGGTCCCTCCATGGATTTGAGTTCCTTCCAGGACATCATGACGTGCATCCTGGGGATCCTGATTCTGATCATCTTGCTGACCGGCATCGACGCCTCCCAGATCACCGTCCTCGTCGCCACGCCGAAGGAAGACTCCGCCGACGACAAGACGCCTGCCTTCTTCGAGTGCCGCCACAACCAGCTCTTCTACATCTCCCTCAAGGAACTCGGCGAAATCTGCGACAAGAAGACCGACGCCCTCAAGGACCTCTCCCAGGGCAACGAAGCCGAATTCCTCAAGCAGGCCGCCCAGTCCATCCTTTCCTACAACGGCTTCAACCTCGACTACACCTACGCCCTGATGGGCCGCTACGTCCTCACGCCCGACCCCGAGGCCGAAGGCTACAAGATGGAGAACTATCCCACCGAAGACGAGACCATGTGGTTCGGCTCCAAGCTCGCCGCCCTGACGCCCGACACGGCCTTCATCTGCTTCTTCGTCCGTCCCGACAGCTTCAACATCTTCCAGAAAGCGCGCGGCATCGCCTGGCTGCGCGGCTTCAACGTCGCCTGCGAACTCCAGGACGCTTCCAACCCGATCATCATCGGCCCCGGCGGCGAACGCGTCCTCCAGCAGTAGCCCCCGCCGCCCCGGAAAAAGTTTTCCAACCATTGGAAAACTTTTTTCCAATGATTGGAAAAACCGCGACACCCCCCACCCCATGCCCCCCCTCCCATCCATCCCCTTCCGCAAGATGCACGGCGCCGGCAACGACTTCATCGTCGTCCGCGACGACGCCGGCGCCTTCCCCGACCGCGACGCGGCCGGCATCGCCCGGCTCTGCGCACCCCATGTCGGCATCGCGTGCGACGGCCTGATTCTCCTTCGCCCGCCAACCGTGCCCGGCAGCGCCGATTTCCGGATGGTCTTCGTCAATCCCGACGGTTCCCCGGCCGGCATGTGCGGCAACGGCGCCCGCTGCGCCGCCCTCTTCGCGTACGAGGAAGGCCTCGCGCCCGCCTCCATGCGCATCGAAACCGCCGCCGGTCTCCACACCGCCGACATCCTCCCCGGCTCCCGGGTCCGCATCGGTTTCCCTCCCACCGTCAACCCCGTCCCCGAAACCATCACCCTCCCCCTCTCGCAAACCCTGGTGTCCCTAGTCTCTGCGGATGATCTGGAAGTCCACTTCCTGGACACCGGCGTGCCCCATGCCGTCATCCCCGTGCCTCTCGACCGCCTCCCGAGCCTCGACCTCCCCCGCCTCGGCTCCTGGGTCCGCCACCATCCCGCCTTCGCGCCCGCCGGAACCAACGTCGATTTCATCGCGCGCCCGGCCGACCCTTCGGCCCCCATCCCGATCCGCACCTACGAACGCGGCGTCGAAGCCGAGACCCTGGCCTGCGGAACCGGCATCACCGCCGCCGCCCTCGTCGCGATGCACCTCGGCTGGACGGACTCCCCCGCCACCCTCGCCACCCCCTCCGGCTGCCGCCTCCTCGTCACCGCCGCCCCCCCGACCCTCACCGGCCCCGCCGCCACCATCTACACCGCCACCCTCGACCCCACCCCTTTCTTCGCCCCCTGACCGCCTCTCTTCCCCCTCCCTTCCCGCACGGTTCCTCCATCATTTGAGATTACGGAAAATCCTTGCATTTTTCCCCTCTTTCCACCCCCACCTCCCGCCCATGAAAACACCCCCTCTCCCGCCATTGGGGCTTGACCGCGCCCCCCCGTCCGCGGCATGGTCTCCGCCATGAAAACGCAGGGAACAGGCGCGGCCCGCCCGCGGCAGTCCAATTTCGAACTCCTGCGGTTGCTGGCGATGCTGGCGATCGTGCTGGGGCACCTGTTCACGGAGGGGCATCTGCTGTCCCGGGCCGGCGACGGGCCCGCACTCTGGGCCTCGGTCCTGCTGGGATGCGGCGCGCGGGTGGCGACGAACGTCTTCGTCCTGCTGGGCTGCTGGTTCCTGGTGGATGCGACGCGCCCGGGCGCCCCGGCCTTCGCCCCGGGCCGCCGCTGGTGGCGATTGCATTTCGCGGTACTGTGCTGGACGGCTCCCCTGACGCTGGTGGCGCTGGCGATGGGGCCGCGCGCCGGCGCGGCCGACGTCGCCCGCGGCTTCCTCCCCTACGTGGGCCGCCCCCTCTGGTTCGCCTCCGCATGGATGTCCCTCCTCCTGCTCGTCCCCTTCCTGCGGCACGCGCTGGAGCTGGACGGCCGACGCCTGGGGGCGCTTGTGGCGGTGGGGGGCATCGTGCTGGTGGGCAATTCGACGCTGGCCGACTTCCGCGAAGGCTACCTCACCGACACCGTCTGGTTCCTCTACGTCTACCTCTTCGCCGGCTGGCTCCGACTGCACGCCCCCCCGTGGCTGCGGCGCATTCCCGCATGGGCCGCCTTGGCGGGCGGTCTGGGCGTCTATCTGGCGATGGCGCTTCCGGAGGCGTGGGCGCGGGCGAACGACGGGGTGTCGCCGGCGACCGCCAAGGCCGTGCACCGGATTGCGGAGTGGTACCTGGCGGATCTCAAGTCGGCGCCGGATTTCCTGGCGGCGTTGGGGATTTTCGCGTTTTTCGCGAAGCTCCGCACCGGCTCCGTCCGCTGGATCAACGCCGCCGCCCGCCCGGCCTTCGCGGTGTACGTCGCGCACCAGACCCCGGCCTTCTGGCCGCTGCTCTGGACCCGCATCGTCCGTTGCCCCGGGTGGTGGGGACGCCCCTGGACGCCGCTCGCCGCCGTCGGCGTCGCGATCGCCCTCTACGCCGCCATCGCCCTCGTCGAGAGCGCCCGTCTGCGCTGGCTGGAGCCGCTCTGGACCCGAAGCCGCGCCTTCGCGGCCCTCTCCCGCGCCATCGACCGGCTCGCCGGCGCCGCGTGACGCCTCCTCAGGAGGCGCCGGCCGCCCGCCGCGCCCGCCGCAGATCCCGCTCCGTCCACTCCCGCAACGCCGTCGGCAGCGACGCCTCCGCCAACCACCGCTCCGCCTCCGCCAATTCCTCCGTCCGCCGCGCCAGCGCCGCGGCATCGCGCCGCGCCAGCACCCCCAGCACGATGCAGCGGACCCATTCCGGCCGCCGCGCCGCGGCATACGCCTCCTCGGCCGCGCCGCAGGCCGCGCCCGCCGCGAGACCGTGGCCGTACATCTCCGCATCGATCAAATCCAGCATCCCGCAGCGCAACCGCAGGTATTCCGCCGTCTCCGCATCCACCGCCGCCGTCCGGTCTTGCCTGTCCGAGTCCATGTCCGTCCCGTCCCTTCTCACTTGTAGAGCACCTTCATCCGGATGTTCGGATGCCGATCGAGGAATTGCCGGATGACACCCCGGCAACTCGCGCACGGCGGCAGGTCGGTGAAGAGCAGGACCGATCCCTCCGCCTCCGGATCGGGCAGCGCGGCCGTGAGCGCCTCGAGAATCTTGAACTCCGTGTCCTGGTCTCGCGGCCAGCAGTCCTCGCCGTCGATGACGTTCCGCCGGTTGACGCAATGCGTCTTGTAATGGCGGGCCTCCTCCGGTACGGCCAGAACCAACACCCGGCGCACGAGCGCGTAGGATTCCTCCGAGAGGTCCTCCGGCCCCCCGATGCTGCTGTGGGAGATGTATTCCTTCGGCCCGACGCCCTCGATCCGGGCCGCACACCAGGCGAAGTTGAAGCGTCCCCGGTAGGTTTCGTCGAGACGCCCCCGCCACGACTCGATCCGGTACGCGAGCTTCGGCTCCATCAACGGCCGCAGCCGCTCGATCGACTCCGGATCCCGCGCCATCGCCGGGCGGACCGCCCCCCACCAGCCGAGCGCGCACGCCGCCGCCACCATCCACCATCTGACGCGAAAAACTGCCATGATTTCATCCTACCCTCTTCCCCCCCCTCCCGGCAAGCCCCGAGTCCCGTCACCCAACGGTCGGGAGCGGAGTGGCGTTGTCCGGCGAAACCCGTGTGCCTTCCCATGAGCAGAGGCAGGGCGGGCAGTCCCTGCCCGCCGCAGCATGGAATGCCGAAGAATGCTGCCGGCGTTGCGCGGCCCGCATGTTTTCCCCAGGTGCTGCTCGTATGGCATCCGCACATCCAACGACATCCGCGTGCACTTCTGCGAGCCGCCTTCCCCCACCCCAGTGGCGAGAGAAAGGGCGACACGGCGGATTTTTTCATGGTGGGAAGGATGGCGGAAAACAGGAAAAACATTCGTGTTTCCCGTAATCTCAAGAGCGGGTTCGCACTCGGGGCGGGGACGGGAGGGGAAGCGAGGGGAGGCTGGATCAGAAGGGGAGGTTGTAGTCCTGGATCTTGCGCTGGATGGTGCGGCGGGAGATGCCGAGGCGTTCGGAGGTGAGGGAGCGGTTGCCGTGGGTCTGGCGGAGAACGTGTTCGAGGGTGCGTTTTTCGATTTCGTCGAGGGTGAGGCCGTCGGGAGGCGTCCAGCCGCTGGGGGACGCGGGGGCCGATGCGGGCGCGAAGGGGCCGTCAAGGCGGAGGCGGGCGGCGAGGAGTTCGCGTCCGGGGGCGGTCACGACGGCGGATTCGACGGTGTTGCGCAGCTCGCGGACGTTGCCGGGCCAGGGGTAGGCTTCGAGGCGCGCGTACCAGGCGTCTTCGATGCGGTCGATGCGGCATCCGTTGTCGAGCTGCGCGGCGGCGGCGAAGCGGTCGGCGAGCGGGCGGATGTCTTCGCGTCGCTCGCGCAGGGGGGGAAGGGGGAGTTCGACGACGCGGAGGCGGTAGTAGAGGTCTTCGCGGAAGGAGCCGTCGCGGACCATCGCGGCGAGGTCGCGGTTGGTGGCGGAGACGAGGCGGACGTCGACGCGGAAGGGCTCGCCGCCGCCGACGCGCACGACGGTGCGGTCCTCCAGCACGCGCAGGAGCTTGACCTGCACCGCGGGCGGCGCTTCGCCGATTTCGTCGAGGAAGAGAGTCCCGCCCTGCGCCCGTTCGAAGGCCCCCGCGCGGCGCGCGACGGCCCCGGTGAAGGCCCCGCGCTCGTGGCCGAAGAGTTCGCTTTCGAGGAGCCCCTCGGCGAAGGCGCCGCAGTTGACCGCGACGAACGGCCCGTCGGCGCGCGGGCCCTCGGCATGAAGGGCGCGGGCGACGAGTTCCTTTCCGGTCCCGCTCTCCCCGCGCACGAGGACGGTGGAGCGGCCGGCGGCGAGCTGCCGGACCTGCCGCACGACTTCGCGCATGGCGGGCGAGGCGGCGACCCAGGAGGCGGTGGTCCAGTCGCGGCGGGCCTCGCGGCGGAGGCGGTCGACGTCGCGGCGCAGACGGGAGGTTTCTAGGGCGCGGGCGAGCTTGGATTCGAGTTCGTCGATGTCGAGCGGCTTCTGGAGGTAGTCGTAGGCGCCCTCGCGCATGGCGCGGACGCTCGAATCGACCGATCCGTACGCCGTCATCAGCACCACCGGTATCGGGCCGCCGCCCGGCAGCGCGTGGATGCGCCGCAGGACTTCGATGCCGTCGATGTCCGGCAGCACCAGGTCCGTCAGCACCACGTCGGCCCCGCGCGCGCGGAATGCCTCGACGCCGGCCTCGCCCGTGGCAGCCAGCTCGGGTTCGTGGCCGAGGTCGCCGATGGCTTCCGCGAGCGAGCGGCCGTTGTCGGCGTCGTCTTCGACGATCAGGATGCGGGCGGGGGCGGGGCGGTCGGTCATGGCTTCTCCTCGGGGTGTGGGGCGGCGACAGCGGCGGCGCGCGGGAACTCCATGCGCAGGCGGGCGCCGGTACGGCCGTCGCGCGGATCGACGGCGTCCAGCCGCCCGCCCGCGTGTTCGACGGCCAGCCGCGCCATGAACAGGCCCAGGCCGGTCCCCTGCGGGCGGGTCGTGTAGAACATGTCGAAAACCTTCGCGCGCACGGACCGCGGGATGCCGGGCCCGTTGTCCTCGACGTCCAGCGCGACGTGAGGGGCGTCCGGAGCGGCTTCCACCGCGAGCCGTACCGGTCCCGGCGCGCGCCCATGCTGCAACGCGTTCAGCAGCAGGTTCAGGATGGCCCGCTGGATGCCCGCGGACGGACCCGCGATGGGTACGGTGCCGTCCGGTACGACGAGGTCCAGCCGCATCCCCGCCGCTTCGTAGCGGGGGGCAATCGTCTCCGCGCATTCGCGCGCGCAGGCGGCAAGGTCGGCGCGGTCGGCGGCTGCGGCGGAGCGGTCCGGCCGCGCGAGCGTGAGAAACTCGCGGAAGACCGTGTCCATCCGGTCGAGCGTGTGCCGCATGCGGCCCGCCAGCTCCGCCACGCGCGCCGGGCGGGCGCTAGGGCCCTTCGCGGCTTCCTTCTCCAGCATCTGCGCATCGAGCCGCAGACTCGACATCGGATTGCGGAAATCGTGCACGATCCCGTTCGCGAGCATGCCCGAGAACGCCAGATGCTCCTCGAGGCGGCGGCTTCGCTCCCGGGCCTCCTCGCGGCGGGCGACCCACGCCACGAGCGCCAGACACAGCGCGAAGGCCGCGCCGACCGTCGCCAGACCGAGCCGGTACATCGAATCGATCGCGCGCACCGCCGTCCACTCCTCGCGCTCCACCGCGCGCCGCGCGAAGCCCGCCTCCAGTTCCAGCGGCGCGCCACCGGACGCCGCCGGTTCCAGCACCGCCGTGAACGTCACCACCGGCACCCCGTCCTCGTCCGCATCCGCCAACAGCCGCCGCCCCATCCGCACGGGCCCCGCTAGCCGCACCCCGGACGCCTCCGCGTCCTCTCCTCCGCCCGACTCCTGGAACAACGTATCCCCGCCCTGCCGCACCGCCACGAACGCCAGATCCGGCTCCGCCCCCCGCAGCGATTCCACCCATCCCGCGAAGGCTCCCCATCCGCCGCCGCGCCCCGCGACCGCTTCCGCCGCGCCGCGTGCGAGCCCCAGCGCCAGCCACTGGCCGCGTTCCGCCACCGACTGTGCGGCGGCCTGCCGCGCCGTGCGGTCGTGCCAATGCCGCAACCCGACGAGTCCCGCGGCGGCGAGCGCGGCGGCGGCCGCCACCCAGGCCGCGGCGGCCCAGGCGAACGGCATCCGCCTCCTTCTGCTGCGTTGTTCCATCCAGTCCATGCATCCCCATTCTATTCCCGGCCACGCCCCCCGCAAGCCCTTTCCATTGGAGCTGTCAGCCCCGAATGTTGTGTTTTCCTACCAGTTTTGGAGAGTGGGAGGAGGAATGGGGGGGGAGTGCGCGGAGAGGGCTTACTCATCGGGCATGGCGGCTTCGATGCGGTTGTCGAAGCGGGTGTAGTCGGCGAAGAAGTGGAGGCGGACTTCGCCGGTGGGGGCGTCGATCCCGGCTTGGGTTTTGCACAATCCGGTGGCCCGGCGGGGAAGGGCGGGTTTTCCAATGATTGGGGGAGGTGTTGGGTCGGACAATGACCAACCAATCCCGACCATTTTGGAAAAGAGACAACTCGGACAACTTGGGACAACTTTTCCAAGGTACGCCGCCCAACCGGGCGGCGACTGGGAGCGCGGGCGTCCCGCCCGCGGGGCGCCGGAAAAGCGGAAAACACGCGAAAAGGCCAATGTTTTCCATAATCTCGCATCCAGCGCCGCGGCTGGAAGACCGTACCGCATCTTTTCACTTTTCACTGGTCACTTGTCACTGTGCCCGAAGGGCGCTACGGCATCTTGCCGCGCCCTTGCGGATGGGAAGCGGGAGGGGAGAAAAAGACAAACAGGACAAAGGGGGACAAGATTGCGGGAGGAATGCGGGAGGGAGAGCACAGGGGGGAGGCGCGGAGAAGTGGGGGGTGGTTTGTGCTTGTTTCAGGGGGGGAAGGGGTGCATCATGGGAAGGGTCCGGTACGGAGGATGGGCTTCCGTCACGGAGGAGGTGTCCGCAATACGACGCAATCCGATTCTGAAATCAACAACATCGGAGGAGAATGAAGCCATGACCGCCGTTTACCGCATCGCCGAAAAGAAGTGCGCCACCTGCCGCTGGTGGAACGGGGAGCGAGGTATCGAGTTCCGCGCCTACAAACCGTTTTACGTGAAGGTCGGCAACAGCAATTCAACCTGCATGGCCAAGAGCAACGGCCCCTCGTCGGCCGCCAACACCTGCCCGCGCTGGACGGCGTGGGAGAAGATTCTGCCGTGAGGCAAACCATTGTCAAATTACGTTTGAATCAATCAAGACAAGGCGAAGTCAACCATGGGATTGTTCGATTTTTTCACAGACGACAGTTTGGCGGCCAAGGCCATTACGCTTGGGGATGGTGCTACCTGCTGGTTAACCAGCGATGACATTCCTTACAACGGCGTTGCTTTCATTGCGGCCGGTGTCAAGAAAAGATGGCCCACTGTTGTGCACTACGATGTAAACGACGGCGAGTATGTAATCGAATTCAGAGGTGGTTTGACTGTAAGGGCTAACGCCGACAACGTGGTGGACACGTCCATCGAGACCTATACCAATCCCTGTGGATGCACCAGGCTCAATGCCCAACAGGCATTTGCCAAGCCGGGCATCGAGAAAGATGTCAAGAAGACGATAGAAGTTGCAGAGGATTTGCTGTGGAGTCATGATTTGGCGGAATCCATCAGAGGCTCCGACGAGCGTGTGGAAATCGATGAAACCAGACTTTTGGTTTTGTATGCCTCCATGCTCAACGGTTTCGAAACTTGCAGACATTATTTCTCACGGAAACTACTGGCCGGCAAAAGTGAGGAGATCGCAGAGATAGAGGGAAAAACATCGATTGCCCAGAACGGCAAGCGTCCTTCCACGGCGCCGGCGGAACTCATCGCAATCGACCCGCAATTTGGTAAACTTTGGGAACTTGAAAACAAGATTCGCGAGTGTTTGGAGGAACAGTTCTCGAGGGTTGGCCAGGAGGCTTCCGGGAAGGATATATCTTTTGCATTAAAAGTATTGGGTTCCGATTGTGGAGGCGGTGTTGTTGCCCAAAAAAAGAAATATGAAGAAGAAAGTGCCTCCCGCCGATATGACGAGGACTTGAATCCAGCAGCGCAGGAAGCAATCAAATCGATATTGTTGTCCAGAGAAAACGGCAACGAAGTTTTCGGTTCGCCTGCATGGTCCAAGGAGCGGAAAACCATCGTCTGCACCGACCAGCCCATGGCGCTGTCGGCGTTTTCCAAGCGAAAGCGTCTGGATGGCATCATGGTCATGGACGCGGCGGACATCGAGTTGTACAACGAGGGAGCGGAGGAGGGGGAAAAGTTGTTATTTCCGGCGAGCCATCCGCAGAACGGTTGTACCTACATCCAGCATCCGTTGCAGGCGAATCTGTACTTCGAGGTCAACGAGTTCCACCAACGCCTAATCGAACGCAAGCAGAGCGAGCTGCTACGAATCCTGCAATCCCTAGGAGCATACTCCGCAAAGGTGGAAGTAAGCCACGAACAACGGGAAGATGCGCGACATGAAAAGGAATTGCAGGTGGGCGCGAAGGTGGCATATGGTGAGATTGAGGGAACAGCGGCATACAGCGGTTCTGAAAGTCGGCAAAGCATGTCCGCGTTGGCTCAACGCCTGTCGAGAGCTTGTCATTGGAACCCGAAGGGGAAACCGACTTTACCTGACAATCTGGTGTTCTATCACACGGAAGAGTCGTGGAAGGATTTGGCGACCAGTGTCCTCCAAGGCAGGACGAAGAGGGAGGAAGCAGTTTTTGAATACAAAACCGAGTATGGCATCACGGAAAAGCACCTGTCGGACATCTCCATTGCCGTCAAGGCCGTGTTGCCCTCCTTCGAGATGAACCTGAAAAGCAGTTTTTCTTCGGATCTGCACTGGATGACCTCCACGACGTGGCGTTATGACGTGGTCTTCGAGGACGAGGAGGGGCGGCTCGCCGGGGACTCCGCGGATACGGTGGCCGATGCGCCCACGCCGCCCCCACTGCCTGCGCCTGGTCCAACGGTCGTTCCGGCAGTTGCCCCGGTGGCCGTGGACGTCGAGAAGGCGGAGGCGCTCTTCCGCAAGCGGGCGAAGCGCTACGCGCAGAGCGAAGGGCACGTCAACGCCGAACAGCGAGCCGACCTCGAAGCGTTCGCGCAGAAGTACGGCATCGACGAGTTCCGAATGGAAGAGTTGATCGAAGAGGCCTTCGAATAGGGGGGGCAGGAGGGGCAGGGGAACGCATTCCCGAGGGGGCGGGAGGGGGGCGCTTTGTAAAACGGACGGACATGGGTGTTCTTCTCTCCCGTCTGGGAAAACCATTTTGCGCATGGGGAAGCCCATGAAGTTGTACGCTCTGCGGGCGGAGAGTGGATGGGGAAGCGGGCGGGCCGCCAAGCGCGCCGACAGGGGCGCGGCTTGAAACCGTTGACGGGAATGGAATAGTTGGTACGATGGCGGCATCTGAAGCAAGGGAGTCCGAACATGCCAGCCTTGAAAACCATTGCACGCGCCGAGGGCGACCACGTGACCGTGCGCATTCCGGAGGAATACCGTCCGTATTTCCTGGAAATCGTCATATCGCCCGTGCGGCAGGATGATGCCGGGACGGATGACGCCTCTTTGCCGGCTTGGGCGGGGCTCTGCGAGGATTCCATCACGAAGAATGCCGACGGCCCCCATGACATGGAGGCCGTGCGCGAATCCATCCGGTCGGCGGACCGGGTGTCGGCATGAAGTACGCATTGGACACCTCCGTCCTCGTGCGGATTCTTTCCA
>CACXEY010000099.1 GCA_902766695.1 uncultured bacterium | reverse complement strand
GAGTTGACGCAACTTCCCGCCTCCTGTAGCTTCACCCCTTGAGATGAACAACCCATTCCAACCCCTGAAATGCTCATTCTTCTTCCCCCCAAGGGGTCTGGCCCCGAGTTTCCTCCTTTGTTTTCTGCTTCCTTGCATCCTCGGCCTCTTCGCCGGGAGCGGGGCTGGCGGTGGGGTGGCGGATTCCAACGAACCACTGGCCTTCCATGAGATATGCCATTTGGAAGGTTTTGCCGTCCAAATGGCAAAAGGTGAAGTGCCCCCAGTATCCATCTCTCCCGCGCAGGAAAGTGGAGATCTCAACCACCCCGAGGACCGGGATCAGGCAAAGGAAAAAAAGGAATGGGGGCAACGCATGCTGCTGGAACTGGAACAGACACGGAAGGGGGGGAAGGCAAACCCGGAGATGGCCGCGGACGTTTTGGCATTCCGGGAGTGGTGTCTCGGGGCTTGTGGAGGGGGAAATCTGCTGTTGGCGACGGCTTCGGAAGAAACAGTCGTTTCATTGCTTTTCCGAGACTTGGTCTCGGGCGGTGAATCATCCGAGACAATCCGCCAATGTCTTGGGCAATGTACCCGGGGTGGGGCTACAGCCGAATATTGGTTGGAAACCCTTGTTTGCGAAGGTCGTGCCGTGGATCAATTGGCCGGAGGTATGGATGCAGATGCGGACTATCTACGGCTTGCGTCGCTTTTCAATGCCCTGTGGAACATGGGGAGCGTCGGCGAAACCTGCCGGGCCACTCCCGCAGAAGACGGAAACTGGATGGACCAAATGGACGACTTCTGTCCATTCCAGCTCATGGCAAGGCGCGCGTTGCTGGAGAAAAAGGAGGTCGTTCTGGAGGCTTGTTTGACCGTCCGAACTGTAACAGGCAGCATTCCGCGCGAACGCGAAGACTTTTTGTCGGCCGTGGAGCAGCACGCCCCAGGCATCCTTCGTTTCCGCGAACGTTTGACGGGGCGCCTCTCCTCCTTGGAAGCATGGAAATTTTGGAGCCTGGAAGTAGCGTTCTGGAGCCAGAACGGAAAATTCCACAAATCAGCCTCTCAAGAGTGAGGCGCAAGAAGGGGAATTTTTGTTCTGGACATATATAATATCACTATTTTTTCTTGATAAACCCCGGGAAAAAGGGGCCAGACCCGAATGCCGCTTATCGAATGCCGCTTATGAAAGGATTTTCAATGAAAACTATTTCGCCAGCTTTGCATTTTATCCAGCCTTGGGGAATAGCATGCAACTTGGCGCTCGGCATGTGCTTGAGTTTTTCAGCCACCGTGTGCGCCCAGAACAGCGCGGAGCACGAGAAACCGGCTTTGCTCATGTTTTTGGAAAGTCTGGATTGCGGCAGCATCCCGCCGGTATCCATCCCCAGCAAAGAACGCTGTGAAGCACTCCCGGACGATTCGCAACGGGAATCTGCGCAGGCGGCCAGAGACTTCTGTGAAGATGCATTGAACAAGTTGTCCGGCGTTTCCTGCAGGGACATTCAAGAGCCTATTGCCGTAATCGAGAAATTGAGTCATCTCCAATCATGGTGCCTAAAAACCCCCGGATATGGGAACTTGCTTTTGGCCTATGCGGCAGAGGGGCGAGCGGTTGATTTGTCCTTGGTTGCCTTGGCAACTGGCGAAAACAGGGAAACTGCTCGATTTCTTTCCTCCGCGTCTTTTCACGATTCGATTCCATTTGATTTTTGGGTGCAGTCCCTTGCGAGCGAAGGTATAAACATTGATTCTGCGAAGCTGCCTCCACGCGATGAACCGGAAGGCGTGCGCCTTGCCTCTCTTTTCCAACTGTTATGGGACGAAACCAGTTTGGAGAACCGCTTGCATTGCATGCCCTGGGCGGGAGATGATTTCCGAAAATGTTTTGAAGAATTCGCTCCCGCCCGGATAGGATGGCTGGCATTGCAACTTTCCATTCGTGAAGTCTCCCTTTCGGCATGTTTGGCCATTGCGGAAAACACAAACGGGATACCACACGACAAACAACAGTTCCTTTCTGCTGTCAGGGAGCATGCCAGAGAGATTCTCGAACGGGAAGACCGCCTTGGCGGGAAGATGTTTGCCGATCAGGTATGGATGGTGTGGATGGAAGCTTTGGAAAAAGCGAATGGAAATTAACGGGACCGCCGCCCCAAAAGAACCTTAGCTACCACAAAAACTTTTCCAATCGCTGGAAAACGCGCGAAAAATTTTTCCAATCATTGGAAAATTCGGCCAAAATATTCCAACCATTGGAAAAATATTTTCCAATCATTGGAAAACTGGCGTTTTGCCGGTGAGCTACCAGATTGGCCAAAACCCGGAGGCTTGAAGCGGGGTGGGGGCGGAATGGCGGTCAGGGGGGCGGGGCGGTCGGGATTTCACGCTCCACTTCCTCGGCAAGGTATTCGTCGCTGAGGCAGTGCATGTCCGCCACGCCCTCGCTTGCCAGTTCGAACGTCTTGGAGCGGTAGAAGAGGTCGAGGGCTTGTTCGTACGGCAACCCCTTGTGTTCCGCGACGAGGCGTATGATGCGCGCGTATTTCCGCTGGAGAAGTGTCGGGTTGGCTTGCATGGCCGGGGCTCAGAGGTCGATGGATTCCAGAAAGCGGAGGTGGAGGTCGAGGACTTTCTGGGAGGCGATGCATATCTGGACGTTCGGCTGCTTCCAGCGCAACTTGTCCAGAGCCTGCTCGCGGGTGTACAAGCCCTGCAAATAGAGGTCCACCGTGTCGAAGACGCGGTCGTCGGCGATGCCGCCCTCGATGATGTCGTACTGCGCGCGGGGGAGGCCTTTGCGGCAGGCGGTGATGTAGTCGAGCCATTCGCCGTCGTATGCGGGGAACGTCTTGGGCACGGCGTTGCCGGTGTCGTCGGAGAAGAGGTAGATGTTCATGACGGCCGGTTCGCCGCGGCGGATGAAGCGTTGTCCGTAGCTGCGCGCCTGGCTCTCCAGCGGCGCAAGGTAGAAGCCGCGCCCGAAATCGAGGTGGTCGCGCGAGTGGCGGATGTCCGGCGAAGGGATGCGGACGGTGGACGTGTGGTAGAGCTTCATGCCGCGTCCAGAACGCCTTTCTTGCGCATGAGAGCGATCAGGTCCTCCACGATGTATTCGCGCGAGAACGTGTGCAGGACGTCGTAGCACGGCACGATGTAGTCCATCAGGATGCCGGACTCCTTCAGGCGCCTGTACACCTCGGCCTCGTTCATGTGCAACGAGGAGGCGACGCTGCCGATGCAGAAGGTGGTGAAATCGACTTGGTCCGTGTTCATGGCGTCTTGCTTTCTCCCTGTCTCTTACCACCTTCCGCCCGCCTCTGGCAACCCCGCTTTCCCGCCCCCGCCCGAAAAGGGAGGCCGGGGGCGACCTTCCAGTCGCCCCACAAGAGAATGGCGCGCCCGCAGGCGCGCCACCGCATCTTTTCACTTTTCACTTTTCACTTGTCACTCCACTGCCTTGTATTCGGCGTTGAAGACGAAGCGGCCGTGGGTCTGGACGTGTTCGAGGCGTTTCCCGTTGTCCTTGATGTCGCCGAAGACGGTGCCGTCGTCGATCTCGACCCAGCCGACGATGGCGGTCTTGGGGATGAACGATACGTTGACTTCGCCCGTCGTCTCGTCGATGCCGCCGTGCTTTTCCCGGTAGCCGTTGCGGTAGAGGGTGCTTTCCATGTCCCAGGCCTTTTCGCCGGGCGGCAGTTTCGAGGTGTCGATGACGTAGAGCGAGCATTTCCCGTGGCGGTACTGGATGCAGCCGTCGATCGTCTTGGCGGTCGATACGCCGCTTTCGCCCGTGATGCCGTATTCGCCGTGGACGAACTTGCCTTCGTTGTCGATGAATCCGGTGCCCAGGCCCATCGCCTCGGTCTTGTTCTTGGAAAGGGCGAGGTCGTTCTTGCTGGCGAAGCCATTCGCCATCGTCGGATGGTCGATGCCGCGGTCGTCGAGCCTGAAGACCAGCCCGGTGTAGGTGAAGGTCTTCTTCATGTCGCCGTTGACGTCCTTCTCCTCGGCATCCTCCGAGACGGTGCCGAACGCCGAGTCCGTGCGGAGCGACTGGATGAACGCCTTGAACTCGGCCTGGCTCTGGATTTTCGGCAGGCCGTCCGCGGCTTTGGCTTCCGCCTTCGCGGGCGCGACCGGGACGTTCGCCGGGACGTTCGCCCCTTGCGGCTCCGGTTTGGCCCGGGGAGCGTCCTCGAGGGGTTTCCACTTCTCGTCCACGTAGTTCTGCTTGACCTGCGCCCACGTCGCCCGGGCCGCCACCGGGTCGCTGCCGGCGAACGTCCATTTGCGCATGTCGAGGACGTCCGCCCCCAGCTTGGCCATGACCTTGCGGACGCCGTTTTCGCTGCGCATCCGCCCGTCGTTGTGGAAGAGGATCCGGCCCATGAGTTTGCCGGCGACTTCCGCGACGTCCTTGTCCTTGGAGCTGTCGGCGACGATCCGTACGCGCCCGTCGAGGGCCGGGACCATCTCCTCGGGGATGGAATCGTAGCAGACTTTCGCGGCGGCCTTGGCGGCTTCGAAACCCAGCGGCGGCTGCGGCGCTTCTTCCTGCGGCAGGACGGGGCCGAGCCCGGGGAACGGGTCGGGGCGCGGCGCCTCGGCCTGCGGTTCTTTCCGCTTGCCGAGGGACTGCTCGATGATGTCCTTGACTTCCTCGCGCGAGAGCGGCTGTACGGAGAGGTTGCCGCCAGCGAAGGAGAAATCGGCATTCAGCCCGAGGCGCCGGAGGGCGGCATCGAGTTTCGCGCCGGATACGCCGGCGTCCTCCAGCGCGAAGGCGAAGGACAGGCGGATGGCCGCCGCCTCGGACAGGTTCGGCTTGGGATTCTCGAGCGATTGCCAGCGGTGGCGGTTCTCGAGCGCCTTTCCCGGCTCCGCGCCGCCGGCGTTGAATTTGCCGGAGGCGAAATTGCGGAAGTCGTCGATCGTCAGGGCGTAGTCCGCGAGCCTGGCGGGCGGACGGGCGCCTCCCGGCTGCGGCATGGCATTGACGGGGGCGGTGTTGCGGACGGGATTGTTGTTGACTGGGGGAGGCATGGTTCGTTCTCCTTTCGACGAGTCTACACCGGTTCGGGACCGAGGTTACACCCGGATTGCGCCGCCGGGGAATTCGGGCGGCGGCGGAGCGTCGCCGTCGCCGCGGAAGTCGGCGACGAACCGCTTCCATACGGCGGCCGTGTCGGCGAACACGGTGAAGGCCGCGCGGACGCCGGCCGCGCGGAGCGCATCCATGTCGTCGAACCGCTGGAGGCGGACGCGGCCGTTCGCCGGATTGAGCGAAAGCGTGGCGCCGAGCGTCCCCGCAAACAGATCGTTCGCCTCCAGGAGCGTCTTGTACAGCGCCTCGCGGCCCTCCGGCGGCGCTTCGCCCAGGTCGGCCGTCGCGAGCAGCACCCCGCGGCGGTCGAAGCCCTGGAGGAGGATGTCGATGCGGTCGCCCTCCGCCGCGCCCAGCGATATCGCGCAGAGGTCGTTTTCGATCTCGATCTCCGCGCCCAGTTCCTTGGCGAGCGTCCCTATGAAATCCTTGAAGCTCATGTCGTTCATTTGTCCTTGCCTGGAATCGACCCCGCCAATCTACGCCGGAAAGATTCTCCCGTCAGCATTTTTGTGCCCGTTTGCTTCGCCGCCGACGGAAGGAGGCATGCGCGGGTGACGAGAGACGAGAGACGAGTGACGAGATGCAGTGCGGCCTCCGGCCGCGACATGTCCGTTTGGGCGCGACTGGAAAGTCGCACCCCCCAGCCGCGCCCTTGGGAGGTGCGGCTTTCCAGCCGCGCCCATTCCTTATGGATTGATATTTGTGGGCATTTTGAGTTTGTTGACAATCTCTTTTTCTCTCTTTCCGCCTATTTTCCGCTTGCCTTCCGCATCAACCTGCAATAAGGTCGAAACGAACCTTGGATAACGGAAAAGAGTTTAAGATAAGTAAATGGAAACATCTAAGAGCAATTGAAATGAATAACTCCAATAACTTATTTGCCCCTGCCCCCGTCACCTCCGACGCTTCCGCCGAGCTCCTCCAGACCTCCGACCGGATGCTTCGGTCCGCTCCCCGCGGATTCCACCGCTACCTGTACCCGCAAATCGACTGGACCGACCGCCTG